>JAFYQR010000013.1 GCA_017559825.1 Thermoguttaceae bacterium
ACGCGGCGACGACCGGCGCGAGCGCGCGGCACGGGCCGCACGTCGGCGACCAAAAGTCGACCAAAACCGGACGCGTTTCTTGCAGCACTTTCGCGTCGAAATCCGCTTCTTGCAGTTCGAGAATTTCGCTCATATTGGAACCTTTCGTTTTTAACGCTCGAAACGCCGGCGAAGCGCGTCGGGCGGGGATTTTTAAAGGCGGCGTTAAAACCGTTCAACTCGACGCGGTTTCGTCGGACGGACGAAAAACGTCGAGGCGAAACGGAGTTATAGCGCCGTTAAAGTTTGCTTAAACCGCGTTTTTTCTCGTCTTGACGGCGAGCGTTCGGCGCGGCGTTTCTTAGGCGTATGCGAAAACGCCGTCGAAACCTTGCGGCTCGGCGGCGTTTTTCGTTTTTACGCGCTCGTCGAAGAAACGAGACGTTCAAAACGCTTCGTTGGCTTCGACGTTAAGCGGCGGGCTCGGAATCGAAAATTACTCTTCTTCTTCCTTGAGTTCCGCTTTCGCGATGACTTCTTGTTGGATGTTCCCGGAACGACGTCGTAACGGTTGAACTCGATGGTGTAACTCCCTTGACCGCCGGTCATACTGGCCAACGCGCGGTTGTAGGTCGTAACTTCGGCCAACGGAACTTCCGCTTTGACCGTTTGGAACCCGCCGCCCGCGTCTTCGACGCCCAACGGACGACCGCGGCGCGCCGCGACGACGTCGGAGTTGACGTCCCCGACCTTGTCGACCGGAACGGTAACGTCGAGGTTGACGATCGGTTCGAGGAGGGCCGGACGCGCTTCCATAAAGGTAACTTTAAACGCGTTCGAGGCCGCCGTTTTGAACGCTTGTTCGTTGCTGTCGACCGGGTGGTGCTTGCCGAAGTGGACTTCCGCGCAAAGGTCTTGGACGTGGAAACCGGCGATAACGCCGCGTTCCATACGTTCTTTAAAGCCCTTGTCGATGGCCGGCATAAAGTTCGCCGGAATCGTGCCGCCGACGACGGAGTCGATCCACAGGAAGTTGTTTTCCGGGAAGTACTTCCATTCTTTCATCGACGGGAAGCGATCTTTGTTCGTCGCGAATTCTTCCGGATCCGTGCCGCCCGGGAACGGATACATGCGGACGTGAACTTCGCCGAATTGGCCCGCGCCGCCGGATTGTTTCTTGTGGCGGTACATCCCTTCCGCTTTTTGTTGGATCGTTTCGCGGTACGGAATCTTCGGTTCTTTCGTGTCGAGTTCGACCTTGTCGCGACGCTTCAGGCGTTCTTGCAAAATTTGCAGGTGAAGTTCGCTCATACCGGTGATGACGAGCTGTTTCGTTTGCTCGTTGCGTTCGACGCGGAACGTCGAGTCTTCTTCGGCGAGTTTGCCGAGCGCGCCGGAGACCTTCGCTTCGTCGCCGCGGCTCTTCGGGAACGCGGCCAAACCGACCATCGGGGTCGGGAAGCCGAACGCCGGCATTTCGACGTCGCCGAGGGTCGCGCCGGTGCGGAGTTCGTCGGTCTTCGTAACGGCGACGATCATACCCGGGCCCGCTTCGTCGACCGGTTGCAGGTCGTTCGCGAGAACTTCGAAGAGTTGCGCGACTTTGAAGCCTTTGCGGGAACCGACGAGCGGAACGTTCGCGCCGGTCTTCAGAACGCCGCGGTGAACGCGAATGTAGTTGATCTTTTGGACGAAGGGGTCGACGCGGGTCTTGAAGACTTGCGCGACGACGGAACCTTCCGGATCGGCGACGATTTCGACGTCTTCGCCGTCGGCGTTTTTCGCGATACGAGTAATCGCGTCGGCCGGGAGGGCGTAAGCGGCGAGCGCGTCGAGGAGCTCGGTCATCCCGACGCCGGTCTTCGTCGAAACGCAGAAGATCGGAACGAGGGATTCTTCTTTAATCCCCTTGGCGATGAGTTGGGCGAGCTCATCGTCGTTCGGAAGTTCGCCTTCGAAGTAACGTTCCATCGCGGCGTCGTCGACGGAAACGATCGTTTCGATGAGCGATTCGTGCAGTTCGTTCGGGTCGATCAAGGCGCCGGCGGCGTCCGTCGGTTTCAGAGCGCTGACGACGCCGCTGAAGTTCGCGCCGCAACCGACCGGGACGTTGAAGAGGACGGCTTCCGGGCCGAAGACGTCGCGAATGTTGTCGACGAGTTCTTCGAATTTAATGTTGTCGGCGTCCATCTTCGAGATGATAACGACGCGACCCAAACCGGCCGCTTTCGCTTCTTTGAAGACGCGGCGGGTGTTGACTTCGAGGCCCGCTTGGGCGTTGACGACGATCGCGGCGGTGTCCGCGGCGCCCATCGCGCCGATCGCGCCGCCGATGAAGTCCGGATAGCCGGGGGAGTCGAAGACGTGGAAACGTTTGCCGGCGTAATCGAAGTTGACGCAGGACGTTTCGATCGTGTACTTGTGCGCTTTTTCTTCGTCGTCGAAGTCGCAAATGCTCGTGCCGGCGTCGACGCTGGCCGTCGGTTGTTTCACTTTGCCGGAAACGTTCAGGAAGGAGTCGGTCATCGTGGTTTTGCCGGAACCGCCGTGACCGCACAAGACAATGTTGCGAATATTAGCAGGATTGATCTTCGACATGGACTGTTACCTCGATTCGAAAAATACGCCGACCGCGCCGAACAAACGACGGCGCCGCGGTTCAAGTTTGCGATTAACGATTAGGCGTCGGCAAAAACCGACGTCGCGCCTCTCGCGCTTTTGGACTGGAAACGGAGAGGCGCGGAATCAATGTTTTCGGTCGCTTCGAACGGCGATTCGGAAAACGCGTCGCCTTCGGTTTCGCTTGGACCTATCGAAACCACAAAATTTGCGAACGCGCTCAAACCGTCGTCGAGCGTCAATGGTTAATGATAGTCGAAATCGGTTGAAATTTCAAGAGCCCCCCCCGATTTTTTCCAAAATTCGTCGATTTTCCTCTTTTTTTTTTGTCGACGTCGTTTTTTTTCTCGCGTTGGACGATATTTTTGTTAAAATATAAGCGTTCCTCGGCCCCAAGCGGCGAACGTTGAATTTGCGGCTTGGCGAAAAGAGAAAAGATAGCGAAGGCGAGCGAACTCGCGCTTCCCGCTCGACTTGCCGCCGACGTCGGAAAAGACGCGAAAAAGGGCGGCGCGCAGTAAAAATCGACAACGGAAACGAAAATATGCAATTTCAATCGACGACGCTCGACAACGGACTCGAAATCATCGCGGAAATTAACGACGCGGCCCGCTCGACGGCGCTCGGTTTCTTCGTTCGCACAGGTTCGCGAGACGAAACGGACGAGATCGCCGGCGTCAGCCATTTCCTTGAGCACATGGTCTTCAAGGGCTCTGAGCGGCGCGACGCGGAAACGGTCAACCGCGAGCTCGACGAGCTCGGCGGGGTCTCGAACGCCTTCACGTCGGAGGAAACGACCGCTTATTATGCGAAAACGCTGCCGGAGTTGACCGATCGCGCGGTCGAGCTTTTCGGCGACATGTTGCGTCCGGCGCTCCGAACGGAAGACTTCGAAACGGAGAAAAACGTTATCCTCGAAGAAATTAAAATGTACGAGGATCAGCCGCCGTTCGGCGTCGACGAGAAGTGTCGCGAGCTCTTTTTCGCCGGGCACCCGCTTTCTCGGAGCGTGCTTGGGAGCCGGGAGTCCGTTTCCGCGTTGACGGCCGACCAAATGCGCGAGTATTTCGAACGGCGGTACAGCCCGACGAACGTCGTTTTCGCGGCGACCGGACAGATCGATTTCGATCGGCTCGTCAAGCAAGTCGACGCGGCTTGCGGCGCTTGGAAGCCGTTCGAGACGTCGCGAGAAAGTTGGCGTCCGACCGGAAAGCGCGAAACTTGCGTCGTGAAGCGCGAGTCGGCGACGCAGGAGTACGTCTTGCAACTTGTCGACGCTCCGGCGGCGGGGGACGACGACCGGTACGCGGCGGCGATTTTGGCGGTCGTGCTCGGCGACGACGTCGGGAGCCGCCTCTTTTGGGAGCTGGTCGACTCCGGACGCGCCGACTCCGCGACGACGTCGTTCGCCGATTTTTCCGACGCCGGGTTCTTCTGCGCCTCGCTCTGCTGCCGACCGGAGGACGCCGTCGAAAACGTCGCGACGATTCGCGAAATTTTGGCCGAGGCGCAAGCGAACGGGATCGACGAAGAAGAGTTGACGCGGGCGAAAAACAAACTCCGCACTCGAATCGCGCTGAGCGCCGAGCGTCCGCAATCGCGGCTTTTCTCGGTCGGGTGCGAGTGGTTGACGACGCGCCGGTACCGCTCCGTCGCCGACGATTTGAAAATTGTGCGGGAAACGACGCTCGACGAAATCGCCGCGACGATGGAGAAATATCCGTTCGACAACCCGTTCACTATCGCGGTCGGGCCCGCCGATTCCGTCGACTGAAAACGGACGACGAAAGCGACGGCGTTAAAATCGCGTCGACTGGAATAATCGGCAAGAAATAACGAAAGGACGCGTCGACGGAAAAAATCGGCGCGTCCTTTTAAACGTTAAATCGCGTTAAGTTTAGCGATTAAAGCTCTTCTTTTTGGACTTCGACGTCGATATCGAATTTGATTCCCGGTTCCGCGTCTTCTTCCAACGCTTCTTCGGGGGGAGCGACTTTCACTTGAAGGTCGGCGACGCCTTCAACGAGTTTGTCGAAGACCGGTTTCGCGTCGACGAAGAATTGTTCGTCGAGTTTCCAAGTCAGCGTCGCGCCGTCCGCTTTGAGCGCGCCGAGGCACGCGTCGACGACGTCTTTCAGGCCGTTTTTCAGCGGATCGACCTCTTCCTTCGACGGAACGTTTTCTTCGCCTTCGAGTTCCGCGAGTTTGGCGTCGAGCGTTTTTTCGACGAACGCGGTCGTTTCTTTCTTCACTTGGTCGACGAGCGCGAGGTAGTCTTGCGCGGCTTGCGCCGATTTCGTTTCGACGATTCCGACGATTTCAAGCGCGTTCAGGTCGAGTTTCCAAGCGCCGTAACGAGTCAATTCGACGAGTTTTTCGTTATGCGCGAGCGATTGTCGAACGAAATCGGCGAGTCCTTCCGGCGCGTCGGCGCCGAGCGTCGCGAGCGCTTCGTCGACTTGCGCTTGCGCGGCGGGGTCGGCTTCGGTCGCGATTCCGACCGCGGAGACGACGGCGCCGGTTTCGAGTTTCGCGAAACCTTCGGCGAAGACGGCGTCGTCCGCTTTGTCGATTTTCGAGAAGCGCGCTTTGACGTAGGCCTTCGCTTCGTCGGCGTCGACCGTTTCCGGAATCATCGGAACGATCATAAAGCCGAAACGAGCGAAACGGTATTTCAGCGCGCCGTTAAGTTGGCCGTTCAGCGTTTTCAGAGCGTCGCGGATTTCGTCGGTTTCCTCTTTCGAAAGGCCGGAAATCGGGATCGCGACGTAAGGATACGCCGGATTTTCCGCGTCGACCGCTTTGTCGACGATCACGTAAAAGTCGGCGACGCCCGCTTCTTTCAGCGGCGAAACGAACAGATCGGCGTATTGCGCGGCGAACATCCCGACGAGCGGCGCGGCGTTTTTCAGCTCTTGCGCTTTGTCGGCGTCGGAAACGAAGTAATCGATCGCGGCGACGGCGACCTTTTGCGCCGTTTGCGAAAGTCGCGAGCCGTCGATTTGCGTCAAGTCGACGCGAACGATCGTCGTCGCGTCTTTGGTAACGAGCGGAGCGACCGCGGTTTGAGCGTTGGCGGCGGCGACGAAACCGAACGTCGTCAAAACGGCCAGCGCGAGGGTGGCAAAACGTTTCATTGGGCGTTTCTCCAAAACGAGTCGAACGTCGGCGACCGAACGCGGCGCGAACGGCGAGGCGAAACGAACTCGAGCGAGGGGTGAAAAAGGAAAGACCGCGCCGATTCGACGGTCGACGACCGCTCGCCGAAACGATAAAATAGGTGAATTGCGGCGAGTCGAACGAAAAACGCGGTCGCGACGACGCGGCGGAGCGAAGCTCGCCTAATCGCGCTACTTGGGCGCATTGTACGCAACCGCGCAAACGAAGGAAAGAGCGATTTGCGATTTTGACGAAATTTTTTGAAAAATTTTTCTTTTTTTCCGTTTCGTCGCCGTCCTTTGCGTTCGAAGAAAGTATAATGGGAAAAACGGACGTTTGTCATTAATATTAATATTATATAGGCGTCGAACGTCGAGCCCGCGGAAACGAGAAAACCGAACGCGGCGCGTCGACGCGAAGCGGAGGAGCGATGCGGAGCGATTCGAATCGGAAAAATAAGGGGCTCGACGCGACGGTCGAAATCGTCGCGCCGGAGAACGTCGCGTTCGAGTATCGCTTGGCCGGGCCGTTCGTTCGGGCGTCGGCGTTCGCGGTCGACGCGGCGATTATCGGCGCGGAAATCGTCGCGGTTTTGTTCGCGACGGCGTATTTCTCGACGGTTTTCGGGTCCGGCGATTTGGCGGAAGAATTGGCGCAAGCGGCGTTTCTCTTGAATTTTTGCGCCGTTTTTTGGTTTTGGAACGCGGCGTTCGAAGCGTTTTGGCGCGGACGGACGCTCGGGAAAGCGGCGTTCGGCTTGCGCGTCTTGACGACCGAAGGCCGTCCGATCGGACGCGGTCAAGCGTTGTTGCGGAACGTGCTGCGCGCCGCCGACTTGGCGCTCGGGCCGTTTTTGGCGATCGTTTTTTGCGCGAACGACCGGATGGCGCGGTTCGGCGATTTGGCCGCCGGAACGGTCGTCGTTTCGGAGCGGCGGACGACGAAGAAACGCTCCGCGTTCGACGACGAGAATCGGGCGTTGATCGCGCGAATCGCCGCCGAAATTCCGAGCGATTTCGAGCTTTCCGACTCGCTGCGCAAGGCGCTCGCGCTTTACGTCGAGCGTCGAGCGGAGATTTCGCCGGGGCGCCGCGCCGCGATCGCCGCGCCGCTGGCCGCCGCCTTGGAGCGAAAGACGAACTTTCCGCGGCGAATCGAGCCGGACGTCTTTCTTCGAGCGTTCTATCGCCGAGCGCTCGACGAGAAGCAAAGCGGGTGAGGCGAACGAGCGCCGCGGCGAATCGGAACGTTCGGCGGCGCCGGCTTGACAAACGACGCGCTTTCGACGATAATAATGAAGCGGCGGCGCGTCCGGCGACGGTCGACGTTCGGCGAAACGGCTCGAGACGGGCCGTTGAAATTTTTGAAAACTGTTTGAAAACGATAAGGCGACGATGCAAGAAAGAAAAGGCCCGAAAAATCCCGGAAATCGAGACCGCGACAAAGACGCCGACGAGAAGAGAAGCCGCGCGAAGCGGCGCGGCGGCGACGCCGAATCGAGCGGAAACGAAAGCGGGCGCGGACGGCGTAAACGGCATGCGCGACGCGGCGGCGAGGCGGCGTTCGACGTCGTCGACAATTTCGAGTCGAACGAAACGACCGGCGCGGAAACCGGCGTCGACGGCGGCGATTGGGAAGACTCGGCCGATTTCGACGACTTTTACGAAGGAAGCGTCTTTACGACCGAACGCTTCGACGCGTCGACGCAGGGCGACCAAACGACCCGAACGACGAGCGTCGCGAACGAACGGGCGATTTTGGTCGGCGTTTACCTGCCGGGGCAAGGGCAAGGGGAAAATCCGCTCGCCGAGTTGGCCGGGTTGGCGGAAGCGGCGAACGTCGAGCCGGTCGGGTCGTTGATTCAACGCCGAACGACGCCGGACGTCGCGTACTGCTTGGGGCGCGGGAAACTCGACGAACTCGAAGCGCTCGCGCAGGCGACCGACGCGGAGGTCGTCGTTTTCGACCTCGACTTGGCGCCGGGCCAAACGCGCAACTTGGAAAAACGGCTAAAAATCAAAACGATCGACCGCACCGAGCTGATTCTCGACATTTTCGCGAGCCGCGCGAAGACTCGCGAAGCGCGCTTGGCGGTCGAGTTGGCGCAACTCGAGTATTCGCTCCCGCGGCTGAAGCGGATGTGGACGCACCTCGAGCGGCAGGCCGGAGGCGGCGTCGGGCTTCGCGGCCCGGGCGAAAAGCAGCTCGAAGTCGACAAGCGCATCGCGCAAAAGAAAATCGTCGAGTTGAAGCGCGAGTTGGACGAAATTCACCGCCGCAAACAGCGCGAAGTCGAGTCTCGCGGCGAGAGTCGCCGCGTCTGTTTGGTCGGGTACACGAACGCCGGGAAAAGTTCGCTTTTGAACGCGGCGACCGATTCGGCGGAGTTCGCGCAAAACATGTTGTTCGCGACGCTCGACGCTCGGACGCGCCGTTGGTCGTTGCCCGGTTGGGGCCCGATTCTGTTGAGCGATACCGTCGGTTTCGTTCGCGACTTGCCGCACCACTTGGTCGCGAGTTTCCGGGCGACGCTCGAAGAGGCGACGACGGCCGACTTGCTGATTCACGTCGCCGACGCGAGCGCGCCGGACGTCGTCGATCAAATCGCGGCGGCGAACAAGGTCTTGAAGCGGCTTGGAATCGACGAAAAGGACGCGATACTCGCGCTGAATAAAGTCGACGCGATCGAGTCGGAGTCGACGCTCTCCGCGTTGATCGACCGCTATCCGACGGCGATTCCGATCAGCGTCAAGGAGGGAATCGGCCTCGACCGCTTGACGGCGGCGGTCAGCGAAGCGTTGAGTCGTGAATTTTTGGACGTTTACGTCGAAACGTCGATCGCGGACGGGAAAACGCCGGCGACGCTGGCTCGCGACGGCGAAGTTTTGTCGCGGGAATACGACGGCGAACGCGGTCGAACGACGGTGCGCTGCCGTCTTCCGAAACCGGCGCTCGACCGTCTGCGCGCCGTTCCGGACTTGATCGTTCGCTTGAACGCTCGCGACGCGGAGCCGTTTTTCTCGACCGTTCCGGGCGCGGAAATCGGGCTGGAGCTCGACTGAAAACGCCGCGAAAGGACGTTGTTAATCAATAATGGGAAAAACGAGGTCGAACGCCGAGCGCGGCGGCCTCGTTTTTTTGCGGAATCGCGTTCTCCGTTCGAACCGTCGAGCGGAGAGCGCGTTTTTTTGTCGACCGAGCTCGGTTCAGCCGAAAAGAACGACGCAACTCGCGCCGACGACCGTTATCGTCGCGCCGAAAAGCTTCTTGACGACGCCCCGTTCGCGGAAGAGCCGCCAACCGAGGAGAACGTTCAGGAGCGCCGAGAGTTGGAAAAGAGACAGCGCGAGCCCGACTTCGAGCCGCTCGAAAACGAAGTTTGTCGAAAGCTGCATCGCGCCGACGCTGGCGGCGGTCGCGGCGAGTTCGAGCGCGTCGCGGGCGGAAAGGCGGGACGTTGGCGGCGTTGGGGAAGTTTGCGTCGTTTGCGAAGTCGGCGGGTTTTGCGCGGTTCGCGACGATCGGCGAAGGCGCGTTAAGACGGTCGGGATTAACGTCGCGACGCCGAGGGAAAGCGTCGAAAAAAGGGTTCCGGTCGCCGACCAAAGGAAGAACGCCGTCGACGGGCCCGCCGCTAAGACGATCTTCTTGATGAAAATCGCCTCCAACGCCGTTAAAATCAGCGCCGCGACGCGCAGTCGAATCGCCGCGTCGCCCAATAATAAGCGGAACGAAAATCGCTCCGGCGACGCGTCCAAGACGAAGTAACTTCCGACGCCGATCAAGAAAACGCCGCCAAGCGCGGGCGCCGTCGGCGTCTCGCCCAAGAGAAAAAAGCCGAACGTCAGGCCGACGACCGCCTTCCAAGCGTTGATCGGGCCCAAGATCGAGAGTTCGCCCCGCCCGAGCGCCGCGACTAAACAAGCGTTTCCGACCGCGCAAAGAACGCCCGAAACGACGACGTCGCGCCAAAACGTCGGCTCGAAGCGCGTCCAATCGACCGAAAACGCCGGCCCGGCGCAAGCGAGCGTCAAGAGCGCGAACGTCGCCGCGTTGACAAAGAACGAACGACGACCCCGCGCCGCCAATCGCTTTTGAAAAACGGAGCCGAGCGAGTTCGAAACGATTCTAAAGGCGACGGCGGCGAGCGTTGCAAACGTGGGAGCGCTCCTTAAAACGACGGTTTGACGGCGAGCGAAAGGGGGAACGGGCGAAACGCGGCGCGAAAAGCCGCTTGCCGATTTATTGTACTCGGCGGCGCGCTCGGCGCTAGGGGGGCGGCGAAAAAGGTCGAAAACGAACGCGCTCGGTTTGAAAACGCGGCGAGCGAAAAAATTTTGAGAAAAATTTCTTCAGGTAGGACAAACGGCGTCCCGGCTTTTCTTGACGCCGAAATCGCTCGCTTTATAATGGGCGCTGTGGCGAGAAAAACGTTTGGAAACGCGATTTTTCGCCGAAAAATCAAAATGAGACGCGTTAATCGAGGGGGCAAGCGAACGATGCGAAAGACGACGAAACGCGAGGAAAGGGCCGCGCCGCAAGCGAAAAACGATCCGGCTTCGACGTTTAAACGCCAATGGAGAACGCTCCAAGCGCTCGCCGCGGAAAAGAAAGGATTGACGCTCAAAGAGTTGAGCGAGCGTTTCGGAACGAGCGAAAAGACGGCGCGGCGCGATTTGGAGACGCTCGCCGACGTCTTCGACGGGATCGAAGCTCGCGCCGAAGATCGCGGGCGCAAACGCTACCGTTTCAAGGGCGGCGAGTTTTCGTTTTTACTCGGTTTGACTTGCGACGAGCTGCTCGCGCTTTACGTCGGGCAAAACTTGACGGCGCCGCTCCAAGGCACGATTTTCGCGGACGAGCTGGCGTCGGCGATGCGCAAAATCAAGTCGGCGCTTCCAGAGAGCCGCGTCGAACACGCCGAGCGGATAGCGCCTCTTTTCTTTCGCTTCGAAACGTCGCGTCCGATTTACGGCGACGTCGCTCGCTCGGTCGTCGACGCCGCGCTGACGGCGTTGGAGGAGTCGAGAAAACTGCGCGTTTGGTACCGCTCGTTAAAGTCGAGCGAAACGCAGGAATACTCGATATGTCCTTATTCTTTCGTGTGTTACCGCGGCGCGATTTATCTGATCGGGCATTCGTGCAAGGACGAGGCCGTCCGTTGTTGGAAGATGAGCCGCATGAGCGACGCCGAGGCGTTGCGGGAAAAATTCGAGCGGCCGAGCGATTTCGACGCGGAGGCGTTTTTAGCGAACACGTTCGCGCTTTTCGTCGGCGAGACGGAGACGACGCGAGTGAAAACGCGCTTTTTCGGCTCGGCGGCCCGCATCGTGCGCGAGGAACGGCTCAACGGATGGATTTCGACGACGCCGGAGGACGGAGGAACGACGCTCGTCGAGTTGGAGACGGAGTACGGAACGGCGTTCGCTCGCTGGACGCTCGGTTACGGCGCGGGCGCGGAGACGCTCGAACCGCCGGAAGCGCGGGCCGCCGTTTTAGCCGAGTTGGACGCGGTCGCTCGACGGTACGGCGCGACTGTTCGCCCGCTCGAAACCGAGGAAACGGCGAAAAAAACAGAAACAATCATAAGTAAACCGTTTTAGCGAAACGGTTTAAACGGCGTTCGAAGACGGGCGCCGTCGGCGTTTTTTAGAACGGCTTCTCGTAGGGCGCGTTCAAGTCGGCGGGAACGGGCGCGAGCGTCGGCGGCGTCGAGGCCGGGTCGAGCGGATCTTCGAGGGGCGCGTCGACGAGCGCGTCGTCTTCGTCGACGGAGCGCGATTTCACGTCGGAGATCGTCTCGCGCAAGAGCGTTTCGCGGAGCGGCGTCGGCTCGAACGATTCGAACGTCGGACGCGTCAGCGGATCCGCGATGAAAAAGAAGCCGTCGGTTTCCGGCGCGGTTTCCGAGACCGAAACGCCGCCGATTTTGCGCACCGCGCTCCCGGCGATCGTTTTGAAAAGGTCTTTAAAGCCCGCTAAAATCATTGGAAAGACGATGAAAACCGCGATCAAAACGCCGGAAACGGTCGAAATCATCATGTCGGAAATTTGACCCGGTTGACGGCGACGCCGCGTCGGAGTCGCCGCGATCGCGTCGTCGCCTCGAAGAACGCGGCGCAGGCCGGTCTCTCGGAGAACGCGACGGCTTCCGGCGCCGCAAAACGCGAGCGTCGCTCGACCGACGGCGACCGCCGGTTCCGACGCGACGCGAGCCGCCGTTCGCAAGATTTGCGTTCGCCGCTTGGGTTCCGTCGCGTCGTTCGGCTCCTCGTCGTCGAGCGTTTCCCAATAATATTCTTCGCGTTCGGCGGGCGTCGGCTCGCGTCCGAGAAGTTCGGCGAGTCGGCGTTCGGCGGACGTCGTGCGAGGGGCGAAATCGTTAAAATCGTTGAAATCGTTAAATTGGGCGTCGGACGCGAACGGTTCCGCTTGTTCCGCGGCGGAACTCGAAGTTTCGGCGATCGACGGTTCCGCGGCGATGGAAAGCTCCGCGTCGCAAGCGGTTGAGACCGGCGTTTGAGCGATCGCGTTCGTTGAAGCGTCGTCGGCAAGCGAGGCGACGGGAACGAGCGAAGCCGGTTCGACCGGCTCGTCTTCGACGGCGAGCGGGGCCCGCGGCGCGCCGAAACTTTCGTCGAGATCGATTTCCGCGACCGTCGCGTTTTCATCGAGGTCGATTTCCGCGACCGTCGCGTTTTTGTCGAGGTCGATTTCCGCGAACTCCGCGTTTTCAGAAGCGATTTCGCGAGCCGCGAACGCGTCGCAACGCGGCGGCGTTTCGGATGAGGAAACGTCGAAAACGTCGTCGTTCAAACCGGCGTCGTCGAGAAAACGCGCTCTTTTGGCGACGAACGGCGAACGACGGCGCGAGCCGGGGGCGACGACAAATTTCGGAATAAAGGGAAAACGTTGCGAGCGTCGCGGCGCGGTCGTCGTTTCGACGCGGTTTTCGTCGATTTCCGTTTCGACGTATTCTTTGTTGTTTTTGTCGTTTTCCGTTTCGACGTATTCTTCGTTGTTTTCGTCGTTTTCCGTTTCGACGTATTCTTCGTTGTTTTCGTCGTTTTCCGTTTCGACGTATTCTTCGTTGTTTTCGTC
>JAFYQR010000090.1 GCA_017559825.1 Thermoguttaceae bacterium
GCAAGCAAAAAGAAGAAGAAGAAGAAGAGAAAAAAAAGCAAAAAAAGCAAAAAACGACGGCGCGGCGACCAAAAACGCCGAGCGGCGCGGCGACCGCTCGACGCTCCCATTTATTCCGACGACGCAAACCGTTTAACCGCGCCGTTTACGCCGTTTTGTTTTCAACGTGTCGCTCGACTAACGACGGCGTTCCGCGATTTCCGCTTTGACGTCGGCGATGAACGTTTCGACCGGAATCGCGCCCATTTCGCCTTGCTTGCGACCGCGAACGCCGACCGAGTCGCTCTCCGCTTCCTTCGCGCCGACGACGCAGAGGTACGGAATCAAATCGTTGCGACCGTCGCGAATCTTCGCGCCGATCTTTTCCGAACGCAGGTCGCACGAGACGCGCAAACCGGCTTCGCGCATACGTTTTTGCACTTGCTTCGCGTAGTCGTCGAACTTTTCGCTAATCGTCAGGATGCGAACTTGCTCCGGCGCCAACCACGTCGGGAACGCGGCCGCGAAGTGTTCGATCAAAATGCCGGTGAAGCGTTCGAACGAACCGAACGGCGCGCGGTGAATCATCACCGGACGGTGAAGCTCGCCGTCCGGGCCGATATATTTCAGGTCGAAACGGTCCGCCGACGGCAGGTTGTAGTCGAGCTGAATCGTCCCGAGCTGCCACTTGCGGCCCAGGCAGTCGCGGACGACGAAGTCCGCTTTCGGGCCGTAAAACGCCGCTTCGCCCTCGACGACTTCCAACTTCGGCAAGTCCATTTCGCGGCAGGCGCGTTCGAGCGCGTCTTGCGCTTTCTTCCAGTTTTCCGGGTCGCCGACGTATTTCGAGCTCGTCCAGTCGCGGAAGCTCAGGCGCACTTCGTAATCTTCGAAGCCCATCGTGCGCAAGACCATCAGCGTCATGTCGACGCAGTTCTTAAACTCTTGCTCGACTTGCTCTTCGGTGCAGAAGATGTGCGCGTCGTCTTGGGTGAAGCCGCGAACGCGCGTCAGACCGTTGAGCTCGCCCGATTGTTCGAAGCGGTGAACGTTCCCAAATTCCGCCAAGCGCAACGGCAACTCGCGGTAGCTGCGCGGTTTCGAGTCGTAAACGGAAACGTGCAGCGGGCAGTTCATCGGACGGAGCAAGTAACGGTCGCCGCCGTCGACTTCCATCGGCGGGAATTGGCTGTCGGCGTAATACGGGTAGTGCCCGGACGTTTCGAAGAGTTCGACGCGGCAGATGACCGGCGAGTACATCGGCTGATATTCGCGCTTTTGCAACTCTTGATAGAGGAAGTTTTCGAGTTCGCGACGGACGATAGCGCCCTTCGGAAGCCAAACGACGAGACCGGAGCCGACTTTCGGGTCGACCATAAAGAGTTCGTGCCGCTTCCCGAGAACGCGGTGGTCGCGTTTTTTCGCTTCTTCGAGCTGCGTCAGGTAAGCGTCGAGTTCTTTCTTATCGAAGAACGCCGTCCCGTAAACGCGGCGGAGGCTTTGGTTGTTCGCGTCGCCCTTCCAGTACGCGGCGGACGTCGACATAATCTTGAACGCCCCGATGAATTTCGGCGACGGAATGTGCGGCCCGCGGCAGAGGTCGAGGAACTCGCCTTGACGGTAGAACGAGACCGTATCCTCTTCGCCGAGACCGGTTTCGAGGTGTTCGACTTTCAGCGTTTGCCCGGCGCCCTTGAGCAACGCGATCGCTTCGTCGCGGCTCGTCTCAATGCGTTCGAACGGCTCGTCTTCCTTGATAATCTTCGCCATTTCGGCTTCGATCTTCGCGAAATCCTCTTCGGTGAACGGCTCTTCCTTCCAGAAGTCGTAGTAGAAGCCGTTTTCAATCGTCGGCCCGAACGCGAGTTGGACGTTTTCGTAAAGACGCATGACGGCGCGCGCCATCACGTGAGCGCAGGAGTGGCGCATAATGTCGAGCGCTTCGGCGTCTTTTTTCGTCAAGAGGCGCAGTTCGACCGTTCCCGACTCCGGCAAAAATTCGGAAGCGGAAATCGTTTGGGCGACCGGATTTCCGGCGTCGTCGCAAACGTCGGGCGTCGTAACGACCGCGGCGACCGTCGCTTTGGCCAAGCCGGAGCCGATCGAAGCGGCGACGTCGATCGGACGAACGCGATTTTCGAAACTTTTTTCATTACCGTCGGGAAGAACGACTTTCAACATCGGACAACCTCAAAATATCGAAGAGGATTTTGCGCGAGGACGGGTTTCTTCGACGACCGAGCGCCGAACACAAAACGGCGACGGCCCGTTTCGCCGTCCGAGGGGCGGGAAACGCTCGCTAACTCCGACATTATACCCGAAAAGCGCGATTTGGGAAGAGCCCCGTCGCGTCGAAATCGCCCGAAAAAGCGACAAAACTAAGTCGCGCGCCGCGGACGCCCGCCCCGCCCGCTTTTCCGACCTCTCAAAAAGGAAAAACAAACGAAAGCGAAACGCCGCGACGCGCCGCCGCAAGAGAGCCGCCGACGCCGAAAGGTTGAGGCAGCCTAAGCCAAAAGCGTCGGGCGGTTTCTTGCGACGTCGCGTCCATTATACGCGACTCAACAACGACGTCAAGTAACAATTTCGTCGAGAAAACGATTTTCTTCCAAAAATCCGTTACATCGAGTCAACTTTATTTACATTTTATCGCAAAACGTTTCGTTTCCCCGACGCCGAAACGCTGCGACGCGCTTTCACTCGGCGCTTTCCTTGGCTTTAACGTCTTTCGTCGCCGTTTGCGTCAAACCTTCTCCGCCGTACCGCTTAAACATCGCGTCGGCGAGTTCCGCTTGCGTCGCCGCGAGTTCTCGCAAAAGTTCGACTTCGGCGCGAAATTTCTCCGGTTCGCCGCGACGCTTAAACTCCGATTCGACGACCTTTTCCATCAGTTCGTCAAAATTGGCCCTCAACGCGACGAATCGTTCGTCCGGCGTCTTCGGCAACGTCTTCATTATTTCGCTGTAACGCGCCTTCCATTTTTTATCCGCCTCTTTCCAACTCTCTTTTCTCAGCAAGCCTTGAGTATCGGCCGGCCAAGGATTGGGCTCAAAAAAGTTCAGCGGTTTCGCGACTTCCGCCATCGCGCGCCACAAATCGGTTCGAAGTCTTTTTTCCGATTCGAGCGCCTCTTCCGGAAAGCGCTCTTTAGCAAGCGCAAACTTTTCGAGGATTCCGCTCGCCGCCGCGCAAACAACGTCGAACGTTTCGTCGAAACGCCCCCGAGCGAACGCGACCTGCGCTCGCGGCTTCGCGTCAAGATAAAATTTCGCCTTTTCCGGCTCGTACAAACCGGCGCGACGATAATATTCCTCCGCTTTTTCCCATTCGCCGAGATAGCCGTAAGCGTCGCCTAATTTCCGAAATAGATACGGTTTCGCCGGTCCGACGGATCGACGAACGCGCTTGACGCCCGGCGCGTCTTTCTCCTCTTCTTTGACGCTCTCGGAAACCCCGTTGGCGACGCGCCTGACGTAAACGTCGCGCCAAAGAGCGTTCGCCTCTTCAAGTTGAAGCATTAGCTCGTAAACCCTTTCTCCGGCGCGAATTGCGGTTTCGTATTCGTGATTGTTCGTCGCTTGATATTGCAACGCAGACAACTCGTCGATTTCCTTCCCAATCTTCTCCGCCTCTTCCGGCGAGATTTTCGGGGCCTCCGAGCGTTCCGGCGCGTCTTTTTCAACCTCTTGCGCCGACGCGCTTTGCGGCAAGAGCGTCGCGACGTCGCAAAGCGTCGTCAAACCGAGTCCGACGTAAAGAGCCGCGTTTACGTTCCGGAACCAAAGTTTCGTCGAAAAAATTCGTTTCATCGCCCTGTATCCTTTTATCGCAAACTATTTTTGCGCCGCGGGTTGAATCGACGCGTTCAAGACCGAACGCCGTTTCGCCGTCGTTTTGAACAACGCGTTTGCACGGCGTCGCGTTCATTATACTCGGTCGTCAAGGGCGACGTCAAGAAAATTCCGAAGTTTTTCGTCGTTTTTTTTCAAAAATTTTCGTTCGTTCGACTTATCCCGTTCTTTCGCTCCAACGTTTTTGTTTTCAAGAGTTCCGCGCTTTTTTAAGAACCGGCTTTTCAAAGAGTCGCGCGCCGCGGACGCCCGCCCCGCCCGCTCTCCGGACCTCTCAAATCGGAAAGCCGACGAAGGCGAACGCCGCGACGCGCCGTCGCGAAACCGCCCGCCGACGCCGAAAGGTTGAGGCAGATTTAGCCAAAAGCGCCGAACGGCGTCTCGCGACGTCGCGCTTATTATAAACGCCAAATTTAGCGACGTCAAGTAGCGTTTTATCGAAAAACAAGTTTTTTTCTCTTTTTTTACTACAACGCGACGTCTTTAATTTGATTTCGTTTAACAAACTTGAATTAATCGTCTTATAACAGAAAAACGACGCATATTAACGCCAAGCAATCGACGCGGCGCCGCTTTTCCCGTTTTCGTCGATTACGACGTCGTTAACCTTTTCCTCTCCCGTTGCGACGTCGCGCTCTATTTATTAAAAGAGCGACTCGGCGTCCGAAAAAACGCGACGGACGGTCGCTTTTTAACCTTTATAGGGCGTTTTTCGCTTTTTTCTTTATTTTTCCTCTTTTTCGCGATTTTCCCCGTTTTTTGGTTGAAATCGTCTTGCGACCGCGTTATAATAAACGTCGAGGCGGAGCGGAAGCGCGACGGCGTTCGACCGCAACCCCTCGTTTTTCAACGTTTACAACGCTCGCGTTCCAACGGTTCGCCGTTTTTTTCGTTCCGCTCGTTTCGACCGTCGGCGCCGACGCGTCTTGTTCGCCGTCCGAGGTCGAGCTTGCTAGAAAGGGTTTCGTTATGCGCAAAAGTATTGTCGCCGCGACGTTTGCGGCTATTTTCCTCGTCGTCGGCGCGGTCGCGTCGTTCGCTCAAGACGCTCAAAAATCGCCGGTCGGCGTCGAGCGCGTTATTTGGATCGGCTCGGACGGGTTCGGGTCGCATTATATGAATTGGGACGAACTCCCGAACTTGACGAAACTCCGCGACGGCGGCGCTTGGACGCTCCATATGCGCAGCGTTCTTCCGTCGTCGAGCGCGATCAACTGGGAAACGCAGCTCGCCGGCGCGCCGTCCGAAATGCACGGCTACCGCACTTGGGGGAGCAAGAAACCCGACCTTCCGCCGATTTACGTCAACGAAAACGGTCGTTTCCCCTGTATTTACAAGGTGTTGAAGGACGCGAACCCGGAAATCGTCTCGACCTCGATTTACTCTTGGGACGGTATCGGTTATCTGTACGATAAAACCGCCGTCGCCGACGACCGCTCCGTCAAAGACGACCCGGCCGTTTTCGCGGGCGCGCTCGAACAATTCGACAAAAACCCGACCTTCGCGTTCGTTTACTTCGGCGAACCGGACGGCGTCGGCCACGGGATCGGCTGGGGGACGCCGGAATATCAAAAGATGCTGACGACGATCGACGATTACGTCGGCAAACTTCTCGCGGAACTCGAAAAGCGCGACATGATGAAGAACACGCTGATTCTCTTCACGTCCGACCACGGCGGGACCGGCAAGGGGCACGGCGACGGCGTTATGGAGCATATGGAAGTCCCGTGCATCCTTTACGGTCAAGGCGTCAAACCGGGCGAAATCACCGACGTCGTCGTTCACTTCGACGTCGCCGCGACGATCGCTTGGGCGCTCGGCGCTCCGCGACCGCAGGCTTGGCGCGGCGTCCCGGTCGAATCGGCGTTCCAAAAGTAGGCAAAGTAAGCGATTTTTAACGCCTTAACGCTTTTACGAGAAGCGGTTAAGCGGCGTCGCGTTCCGCGTTCTTTCTCGAACGCGGCGCCGCTTTTCCCTTCTCGCCGTTTTTGGCTTTTTTTCTTTCTTGCGTTCTCGACGCAACACGTTTCTTCGAAAGGGCTTCCGATGAAATTTTACGTTTTGGATGAAACGCCGGATTTTTACGATCCCGAATACAAAAAATTTCAAAATCCCGATTACCCGGATATGGAAGAGGGCTCGCGCGACGGTTCGCCGGAACATTGGGAAGAGTCGACGCGTTGCCCGGTTTGCGGAAGTTGGTTCGCCGGGGGGCGTCGCGTTCCGCCTTACGAAACGGAATTGGTATTGTACGCGCCGACGTTCGCCGACGTCGTTTTGCGCTCGAACTTCTTGGTTTCCGAGAAGTTTAAAGAATCGTTCGAAGCGTCGGGCTTGACCGGGCTAACTTTCGCGGGGCCCGTTTCCGTTGTTAAGGTCAAGAAAGCCAACAGAATACGCCGCAAGAATCTTCCGGAGCCGCCCGTTTATTATTTAACGTATGCGGCGGAAAACCGCGCGACGGTCGACCATCGCCGTTCGGAAACCGTTTTTTATAAAGACGGCGAACCGAAATGTCCCTACTGTCTTACATGCAGTGTTCTCGTTCTTCCTCGGTTGTGCGTCGACGAAGAATCTTGGGACGGAACCGATATTTTCACCCTTAAAGGCAGTCTTGGCGCAACTTACATTACGTCGGAGCGGTTTGCGCGCTGGTTCGAAGCGAACGGTTTTACCGGCGCGGAACCGATTCCCGCGGAAGAATATAGCCTCGACTGGCGCCCGGAAGCGGTCGTTAAACGCATTTTCGGCGGCGACAATCCGAACGAAATTCTTTTCGACGAAGAGCCGTAAACGCGCCGAAACGTCGGAATCGCCGTTCCGTCGCCGTCGCCCAAGAAACGCCAACGCCGAAAAAGCCGTTCGTCGACTCTTCGACTTCCCGGCTCTTTCGGCGTTTTGCGTTGGCGTTTGCGCTTGTTAACGTTTGCAGCGTCGTTAACGCAACCGACGCGCGCTCGACGTTTGCGCTCGCGACGGCTCGCGTTTTCCCGTCGTTTACAGCTCGTAACGGCGGTGATAGTTCAGCTTCTTCATTCGCTGGACGATCGCGGAGTGCATTTGGCTGACGCGGCTTTCGCTGAGGTCGAGCGTCGCGCCGATTTCCTTCATCGTCAACTCTTCAAAGTAATACAGGATAACGATTAAACGTTCGCTTTTGCTGAGCCCCTTCGTGCAGACGCGAATCAGCTCGGCGCGTTCGAGGCGCTCGGTCGGGTCTTCGCCGCGCTTGTCCGGGATGACGTCCATCTCGGTAACGTCGTTGTCCCCCGATTGGTCTTGCCACTTCTTGTCCAAGCTCGACACGTTGACGCGGTGCGAGTCGACGATCGTCTTGCGCACTTCGTCGAGCGGCTGTTCGAGAAACTCCGCCAACTCCTCTTCGGACGGACGGCGCCCGTACTTCCCTTCGAGGACTTTGTACGCTTCGTTGAGTTTCGTCGCCTTCGAGCGCACCATACGCGGAGCCCAGTCGAGCGAGCGCAACTCGTCGAGCATCGAGCCCTGCACGCGCGGAATGCAGAACGTTTCGAACTTAACGCCCCGCGACGGATCGTAAGCCGAAACCGCGTCGATGAGTCCGAACGAACCTGCGGAAATCAAGTCGTCGAGCTCGATTTCGTTCGGCAGTTTCGCTCGAATCCGCTCGGCGCGACGACGCACGATCGGCATGTACCGCTCGATTAAGACGTTGCGCAGTTCGTAATTGCTCGGATCGCTCTTATAGTCGAACCAAATTTGATCGATTTCGTTCGTCGCAGGCGCCGTCGCTTGCTCTTCCATGCCCAAATCCTTTAACAGCGTTCTTCCTTCGTCGCGTCGCTCTTCGACGCCAAGCGAACTCGCGACGCGCTCCGGCGCCGCCTCTTCCAGTTGCGAACAGGATACCAACTTTTCGCCGTCGTGGAAAGACGATTTTCGACCTTTCGGCCGAATTTTGCCCAAAAAAGCGGCGAACCGGTCGCGTTGGAAGCGAGTCCGTCCGTATCAAGAAGTATCGGAAAGCGTCCGCAAAATCATGCTCAAACTCGAGAAAATTCGCAAAAAAGCCGAATTTTTCGCGCTCAAACGGTCGGTCGCGACGGTCGCGCAAGGAGCGCAAACAAGCGAAACTTTAACGACGCGGACGGCGAAAAA
>JAFYQR010000091.1 GCA_017559825.1 Thermoguttaceae bacterium
CCCAAACCGACGACGAAGAAGACGAACATCGCGGCCAACATACGAACGACGTCCTTCGACGCGCCCTTAAATTCGCGCCAAATGAAGACGCCCCAAATCGCCGAAATCAGCGTCGCGCCTTGCCCGAGCCCGTAAGCGATCGCCGCCGAGGCGACGCCCGACGCGACAACGTTGAAGGTCATCCCGACCGCCCAAATACCGCCGCCGATCCAGCCCCAGAAGTGGTTGCGGAACGAACCCTTCCAGTACGCGCCCTTTTCGACCGGTTCGCCGACGAACGGTTTCTTCATCAAATACGGCATAATGAAGAAGTTGCTGACCAAAATCCCAAGCGCGAAGCACATGTTCGCCGCGTACGGCCCCATTTTGCCGGATTGCAAAACGGCGCCCTCTTGCGCGAGGTTCGCGAGCGTCGGCGCGACCAAATCGCCGTTCGCGAGTTGCGTTTGCGCCAGCGAGTTCGCGACGAAGTAATAGAAGAGCGACATCAAAACGCCGCAAACGACCGCCAGCGTCAACCCCTTGCCGATCGGCTTTTTCTCGCCGTCTTCCGAGGCCGTCGCCGCGTCGCGTTTGCGATACGAAAGCGCGCTCGTAATAATCGCCAACGTAACCAAGCCGACGCCGACGAAAAGAAGGGTCGAGTTCCCGGAGCCCGCCGGATTCGCGACGTAATTCAGCAAAACGCCGAGAACCAACGCCAACCCGATCCCGACCGGAAACGCGACCGACATCCCGGCGATGGCGATCGCCGCGACGAGCAGAATATTCGCGATATTAAAGACGACGCCGCCGGCGAACGCCCAAAGTTTCGAAACCGCGTCCGCTTGCGCCAAGTCCGCGCAGAACGAGCGCCCGTATTCGCCGTTCGAGCCCATCGTCAGTCCGAAAATCGCCGCCGCGGCGACGACGCCGATCACGTAATCCCAATAAAACAGCTCGTAACGCCATTTCGAATCGACCAGCTTTTGAGCGTTCGCCCAAGAGCCCCAACACAACATCGTAACGACGCAAAACGCGACCGCCAACCCGTAACTCTCGACTAAAAACATCGCCGTCCCTTTAAAAAAACGCTAAAGCGTCGATTCGCGTTCGCCGAAACGCTCGGCCAACCTTGCGCGAACCCCGCAACTTTCGCAAATTACCGTAAAAAGCGCAAAACGCGCCGTCGGGAAACGTCGAAAGCCGCTAAATCGCGACGCTCCAACGCTCCCGCGACGTATAGGATAACGGATTCTTCGCCGTTTTTCAAGTAAATTTCGCGAAAAACGCCCGAAATTTTCGCGGTCGCCGATTGACGAAACGCGCCAAACGGAAATAATGAAAAAGATTCGCGGCTTCGACGGGTCGAGTCGTTTCGCTCGCCGCGCCGCCGTCGGTTCGTCGAAAGTTGAAAACGAGGCAAAAATGGCGTCGTCCCTGCGTCCGCTCGCGCTCCTCGGAGCGTTCGTCGTCGGTTATCTTTTCCCGCAAGGGGCCGCGCTCGCTTGGGCGATCCCTTGGTTCGTCCGTTTTATGCTCTTCGCGGTCTTCTTGAAATTGGAGTTCCCGAAGTTGCGGTTGCGGCGAAGTCATTGGGCGATTTTGGCGCTGAATCTCGGTTTCGCTGTCGTCGGTTGCGAGCTTTTCCGACTTTTCGACGCGGAAACGTTCGCGTTGGCGGCGTTTTTCACCGCGATCGCGCCGACGGCGACCGCCGCGCCCGCGGTCGGCGGTTTTTTGAAGCGCGACGTCGAATATATCGTCGCCGGGCTGTTGTTGACGACGTTCGGCGTCGCGGTCGCGCTCCCGACGCTGTTGCCTTGGGCGCTCGGCAAGCCGGTTTCCGGCGCGTTCCTCGACGTCGCGGCGAACGTCGGCTCGGTCGTCGTCGCGCCGATTGTCGCCGCTCGAATCGTCCGCGCGCTTTACCCGGCGTCGCAAGGTTGGACGGCGCGCTTAAAGAACGTAACGTTCGGCGCTTGGGTCGCGATGGTAACGATCATCGCCGCGAAGGCGACCGCGTTTATCGCCGACCCGGCCAACGGCGTCCGTCCGACGATTTTGCTCGAAATCGGCGCTTTGTCGCTCGTCGTTTGCGTCCTGAATTTCGGGCTGGGCTATCTCGTTGGAGAACGCGACTTCCGACCGGAGTCAAGTCAAACGCTCGGCCAAAAGAACACCGGCGCGGCGATTTACTTCGCGGCGCTGTACGCCGACCCGATCGTCGCGCTCGGCCCGACGCTTTACGTCTTGTGGCACAATCTATGCAACGCGCTTCAACTACAAGCGCTCGCGACAAAAGAGCGAAAAGCGGAACGCGGCGCCGCCGTCAAAAACGACGCCGTATCGCAAACCGAACAAAACGTCAACCAAAACATTTAAGAACGCGGAGCTTAGAACGTCCGCAAGGAGAATCGACAATGAAATATCGAATCGGGTTTGGGTGCGACCTGCACCGTTTCACCGAAGGGGTTTCGCTCCGTTTGGGGGGCGTTTCGATTCCGTTTTCGAAGTCGCTGCTCGGACATTCGGACGCGGACGTTCTGTTACACGCCATAGCCGACGCGCTCCTCGGCGCCGCCGGGTTGGGCGATATTGGCGAGCTTTTCCCCGATACCGCCGAGGAAAATCGGGGGCGCGACTCCGGCGAAATCCTCGCGCTCTGCAACGAAGCGGTCGCGGAAGCCGGTTGGCGCGTCTCGAATCTCGACTGCGTCGTCTCGGCGCAACGTCCGAAATTAGGCCCGCTTAAAGAAACGATGCGCAACCGAATCGCGGCGATTCTCGGCGTTTCCGCTAGCCAAGTCAACGTCAAGGCGAAGACCGGCGAACACGTCGGCCCGGTCGGTCGGCTCGAAGCGATCGAAGCGCAGGCGGTCGTTTTGCTCGAACCGCTCGACGCAACCGGCGCAAACTAACGTTTTACCATTCTTCCGCTTCCTCCGTTTTTCCCCTTCTCCCCGCTTTCCGGAGTTTCCGCAATGCCGATTTTACCCAGCGGCCCGCTGACCGTTTACCGTCGCGCGGCGATGGCGTCCGATTTCGAAGTTTCGCTCAACGCGACCCGCGACGACTCCGGCGCCGACGCCGCGCTCGACGCGCTCGACGAAGTCGACCGGATTGAAAACGTCTTGTCGATCTTCCGTCCGACGACGTTGGCGAGCCGCGTAAACCTCTTGGCGGCGGAGCTTAACGTTCGCGTCGACGAGGAGTTTTGGGGTTGGCTCGAAACGGCGATTCGCTTTTCGGAGGAAACCGAAGGCGCGTTCGACGTCGCGGCGGCGCCCCTTTGGCGCGCTTGGGGGTTCGCGAAACGAGACGGCGAGTTCCCCGCTCCGGACGTTTTAAAGCGCGCGCTCGAACTCTCGGGAACACGTCATTTACAGCTCGACGAAGCGGAGCGTTCGATCGCGTTCGACGAAGAGGGCGTCGAGTTGAATTTTGGCGCGATCGGGAAGGGTTTCGCGCTTGACGCCGCCGCGCAAAAGCTTCTCGACGGCGGTCAAACGGACTTTATAATCCAAGGCGGGAAAAGCGGTTGCGTCGCTCGCGGCGGGCGGCTGAACGACGATCTTTTCGTTTTCGGCGACTTTTCCGACGCCGACGAAGAAGCGGACGAAACGCGCTCCGACGCGTTCCCGAAAGACGCCGTTTTCGCGTTCGGCTCCGCGGTCGAAACCGTTTTAACGCAAGGTTTGGGCGCGCTCGCCTCAACTAACGACGCCGCGTCGTTTAACGTCGAAACCGACGAAGAGGACGACCCGGAATTCGACGAAGAGAGCGGACGGCGTCGCAAGACGTCGCGACGCGCCGACGAAGAAGCGGTCGAAGCGTTGATTCCGGAATTTTTAAAGCCGGACGCGGAAACGGAGCGGTTGGCGTTACTCTCTAAAGCCCGCCGTTACTCAGGTTGGACGATCGGCGTTGCGCACCCGCTTTTTCCGGAGCGGCGAATCGGCGAAATCTGTCTTCGCGACCGCGCGCTCGGCACGTCCGGCTCGACGTACCAGTTTTTCCGTTGCGGCGGCAAGCGTTACTCGCACGTCGTCGACCCGCGCACCGGCTACCCGACGACCGGCGTCCTCTCGACGACCGTCTTGGCGCCGACCGCGACGGAAGCGGACGCGCTCTCGACGGCGTTTTTCGTTCTCGGCCCGGAAAAAACGGCGGAGTACTGCGCCAAGCGCCCGGAAATCGGCGCGCTCCTCGTCCTCGAACGGGAAACGTCCCCCGGGTACGCCCTCGCGACGTTCAACCTAGGCCCGGACGTTTGGCGCGAGTTTTAAACGCCGCCCCCGTTAGTTACTCGGCGCGGTCTCTTCGTCCGCGTCGGAAGTTTCGGCGTCGGACGCTTCGTTTTCCGCCGATTTAAGTTCGGCGGCGCGCTTCGCTTCTTCCGCGCTTTTCAGCTCGAAGACGGCCTCTTGGCCCTCTTCCGCCGGTTTCGCTGTTTTGGGATCGTCGGCGCCTTTCGTCGAATCGTTAAGTTTCAGCTCGACGACGGCGTTTTCGTCGTTCGGAACGGTAAAGCGCAAGCCCTCGCCAACGCACAACTTGACGCGGGCGAACAATTCGCTCTCTCCTTCTTTTAAAGCGCGTTCCGTAACGTCCGTCCAGACGGTCGCCCCGTACTCGACGCCGCGCAAAAGCTCCGTCGAAACGACGCCCGCGCCGTCGGCGCGCAACTCGACGAAGTCCGCCGCTAAACCGACTTTTTGAACGACTTGCGTCGCTTTCACCTCCGCGAACGGAACCGGTTTCCCGGCGGCGTCGACGACTTTAAGCGTCGTTATCGCCCGCGGTTTCACCGGAAGAAGCGTCGCGGTCGACTCCGTTTTTGCGTCGCTAAGCGCGGATTCCGTCGGTTCCAGCGCGTCGTCGGAGTTTTTCGTTTTACCGACGTTAAGCGTCAGCTCGACCGATTCGCCGTTTCCTTGACAAACGGTAAACGTTGTTCCTTCGTAAATTACGGTCTCGTTTCCGCGCCGAGCCGTCGCCCGCGCTTCGTACTCGCCGGGCGCCAAATCGATCGTATAAAATCCTTCGCCGGATTCGCTTCTCCACCAATGCGTCGGCGACGGCCTTTTTTTTCTTTGAACCTGCGCGGTAATCTTCGGAATCGGAGCGCCGCTCGCGTCGACAAATTTCAATTTCATCGCGGTTTCCGTCTCGAACGCCGCCGTTTTCCCGTTTCTCGCCGTCGCGTCCGCGTTCGACGGGCCGTCGAGAGGCGCTATTTCAAGCTCCTCCTCGTCCGCGGGGCGGAACTCGTTCGATATTTCTTGCGCCGCGCGATCCGTCAACTTTAACTCCTTTCCGCCGCCGACGTTAAGCGTTAGCGACGCGGCGTCAAAATTTGCCTCGGGAGCGCGAAACTTCGCTCTTTCATAAAAGACGGCCGTCCCGCCTCGCGGCTCCGTTACCAACGCTTCGTACTCGACGCCGGGCGCCAACGCGATCGTAAAACCGCCGTCCGAATCGCTATGCGCTCTTAAACTCGTCGTCGCCGCGCCTCCTAAGATTTTTCCTTGAAACCAAGCGCGAGGAATCGGAGCGCCGGTCGCGTCGACGAGTTTAATTTTTACGCGAACGGTCGCCGGACGGCTCGAAGAGACCGGAACGTCCGTCGGCGGCGCGACGGGCTTCGCTTCGACTCGCAAGCGCCGCGGCGGCGCAAACGACGGCGCGAGCGGAGTTCCCAACGGCGACGCGTTGAGACGAGCGCGTCCGACTTTCTTCGGCGGCGCCGGTTCGTCTAACGCCGCGTCGACGATCGCGCGATCCTCTTCGCTTAAATGTCGATAACGAAACGAGTAAAGGTCGCCGTTTACGTCGACGAAGTAAACGCGAGTCGGCGCCTCGACGCCGGGCGTTGCGTCCAGCGTTCGTTCGACGTCGAGAGTTCCCCGCAACGCGACGGCGCCGAGCGAGTTCGTCCAAACGCGCGGCTCGGCCCCGAACGCCGCGACCGTCCCCCAAAGAAGCGCGACGCTCAACGCCGCGAAAACTTTCGTCGTCGTTCTTGTTTTCATTTCGTTTCTCCTTATTTTTTTGCGTTTGCCGCTTAATCGACAACCTGTCGACGCGTATTATACCCTCCCGCGCGGCGCAAGTCAAGAATAAAACGCCAAAGCGCCAAAAAATAAAAAAAAAAACAAATTTCAATCAAAAAGAAAACGCGCCGCCCTCGCTCGTCTAAAAAGCGGGCCGGTTTATCGACGCAATCTCAAATACAGCAACGGATACGGGCCGCCTTGTTCGTCGCGTTCGGTTCGCCGTTCGACTTCGAACCCGAACCGCTCGTAAAAGCGCGTCGCCGCCGGATTTTGCTCGTTCGACGTCGTTTCGTCGACGTCGAACTCCTCGACGCAACGCCGCAAAAGAAGCGTTCCCAAGCCTTTGCCGCGTTCGTCCGCGTCGACGAAGAGCGCTTCGAGCCGCCGTCCGTCGACGCCCGCGAACGCCGTCGAAACGCCGCGCTCGTCTTCGGCGACGAGAAGCGTCGGAAAGCTCCGCAACGCGTCCGGGATAAAGCCTTTAATCCGCTCGACTTCCGCGTCGGTCAAAAATGAATGCGACGCGCGAACCGACCGCTCCCAAAGCGCGACGAGCCGCTCGACCGTCGCCGCCGACCGCTCCGTTTCCAATCGCGAAATCGGCGTTTTTTCCTCTTCCGTCCTCATCCCGTTTCCCCCGATTAAAAAAAATCGCGACGCGTTTTAAGCGTCGCGAAATATCGCGCCCGCCCGACTTAACGCCGCCGCGCGAAAAAAGACCGTCAAAGCGGCGATCAATCCGCCGTCGAACGACCGGTCGCGACGGCGAACTCGTCGACCAGCGC
>JAFYQR010000014.1 GCA_017559825.1 Thermoguttaceae bacterium
AGCCCGTTCCGACGCGGCCGCGCCCCGACGCGTCGACCGCTCGCAAACGGAACGTCGCGCGGTGGAGGTCGGTCAAATTCTCGACGCGGCGCGGCGTTTGCGCTTCGACGCGCTCGGCGCTCCAAACCGCCGCGAAAGCGACCGCCGCCGCGAAAAAAAAGCGTCTCATCGTCTTATCCTCAATAAAAATAAAGCTCGCCGGTCGACGCGACGACTTCCAACACGCCGACGAAAACGCCCTGATTCGTCAACGAAGCCGCGTCGTAAATCGCCTTCGTCTCGACGCTTTCGACGACGACCTCGCGCCCGTCGGCAAGAGGAACGCGCCGAAGCAAAAGCGCTTTTTCGATTCGTTCTTCGAGCGCGATAAGTTCGTCGATTCGCTCGAAGTCGCGCTCCGTTCCGATGTGTTTCCGAATCGCGATTTGCGCGACCAGCGTCGACGTCCAACCGTCGCGGGTCGCCGAAACGGCGCGTCGAGCGACCGGCGCGATTTCGATCTTCAAACCTCGGTCGGAACCGACTTCGTAAACCGGCGCGAACGTCGCTTCGACCGTCGCGCCGACGCCGATTTCGTCGCCGATAACGTTCGCGAGCGACCGCGCGAAGGCAAAAGACGAAGAAGTTTTATTTTCGCTCATTTATCTTTCGCTCCGTTAAAGCGCGTCGTCCGCCGACGCTTGCGCGTGAACCCGAAACGCCGAACGTTGCGGGTCGCAATAACGCCAAAGCTCGTCGCCGATCGGCGTCGCGACGTAGGTTTCGCCGTTCGTTTTAACGACGTCGCCGCGTTTCGGACGGTAAAACCGGGCGTCGAAAAAGATCAAATCGACCTTTCTCGACGTCGTTTTCGCGCCGAACTCGTCGTAAATCTCGACTCGCGTCGCGCCCAAAACGACGGGCGTTTCGAGGATTATGTTTCCGTCGCGAACGACGACCGCGTCTTGCGCCGCAAACCGACGCAAAGAATCGCTCAAATATTCGATACCCTCTCGCAAAACGTCCGTCGTTTCGTCCTCCGCGTTAAGCGCTACAAGTCGAGCGCGACCAAAGCGACGCGCGTCCAATCTTTAAACGTCGAAAACGCGCCGTCCAACGCGTCGAGCGCGCCTTCGGTTTCGTCCGATTCCGCGTAAACGAGCGTTCCGGCGACTTCCAGTTCGTCCGTCAAATCGTCCCCCGTCTCGGCGTCGTAAGCGGCGACGCGCGTTCCGGCTCCGACGCGAATCGCTTCCGTTTCGGAGCCGGAATCGTAATCGTAAAGCGCGACCCAATCCAAAGATTACGCCGCCCGATAATTCAGCGCGACCGAAACGGTCGCCGCGTCCGACGCGGCCTCTTCGACGCAAACGCCGACGCAAACGTCCCCGGTCGAAACGATCGTCTCCGTCGCGTCGTCCCAGTAACACGCCGCGCCGACGGAAAACGACTCGGCGCCCTTCGGGAACTCCCAAACGCCGTCCGTTTCCAACGTCCCGACCTCGCCGGGCGCCGTCGGACGAACGAGACAGCCGACCAAATTCCCGGCGACGACGATCGCGCCCGATTCCAGCGTTTCACCCGCGTCGTTCAGCCAATCGATCGCGCCCGCGTTATATTTTCGCACAGCGACAGCCATTTACGTCTCCTTTATCAATTCGATTAACGTTTTCTTTTCCCAATCGTCTTCGACGAACTCGCTCGGCGTCGCCGAGTCCGCGACGCGTCGCCAAAACCGCCCGCCGAAAGCGACGACGTCGCCGACGACGTAAACCTTCGATGCGTCGAAAAGCGGAGCGACCGCCGCGACGTCCAACTTCTCCGAGAACGCGACGCCGCCGACGCTCAAACTCGATTCGACGGCGAGTTCGCCGCCGCTTCCGTCGCTCCGGCGGACGACGCGCAAGTTCCCTTTAAGCTCCGAGTCGGCCAACGATTACGCCTCCCCGGTCGACTTGACGACGCCGCGAAAGTCTTGCGCCGCGACGCCGAAGTCGACGTACCCGCGAAACTGAACGCCGAGCGTGTCGAAGTCCGCGTCCGCTTGCTCGACCGTCGGCTGATCCTTCCCGTCGAGGAACGCGACTTCGAACGCCGCGAGACGGTTCGGGTCGGTCAGCAAAAACCAAGCCTTTTCGCTCGCGCCCGTCCAACCTTCGGCGCTCAAATAACTCGACGAAACGACCTTAAACCGCCCGACTTGCGGGTTGTAATTCGACGGCGACAACGTTCCGTCCGCGCCGCCGACGAACTGCGTCGCTTTCGTCAACATCAACGCCTTGTCTTCAAGTTCCGGCGGAACGAGCAAAATCGACGGACGAACGCCGATCGGCGCCCCGCCCTTGCGCGTCATTTTGGCGAACTGCTTGCGCGCTTCGGAGATCGCGTCGAGCGAAAGCGCCGACTTCGCGCCGGTCAAAAGGTTTTTATTCGCCGTCGAATAGAAGTCCTTGCCGTCTTTCGTTTTCGGCGGGTTTAGGAAAAGCTCCCAACACGCTTCGTTCACCGCGTCGGCGGCGCCCATCCCGATGCGTTGCGGAATCCGAGTCAACGCGCCGAGGTCGTCGTTGCGCAAATCCTCGCGTTCGAGCGCGAACATAATCCCGTAAGTCCCGGCCTTGACTTCGTATTTTTCGTCGGAAACCGTCCCGTGTTTCAGTCGGGAGCCGCGCGGGACTTTCTCAAATTTCAAGCCGTCGCTAAGTCGATAGCGTTCGTGCGCTTGGAAGTTGTGAACGGACGAAATTTTGAAGGCTTGCCGCCATTCGCTTTCGACGTATTCGAACCCCGCCAAAAGAGCCGCGTTCGCCGCTCGCGACAACACATAGCTAAGCGCGGTCGTCGAGAACGCCGCTCGCAACCAGCCTTTCGCGTCGCGTTTGTAACGCGGAAGCGGTTGACCGCAAACCAATTCGACGAACTCTTCGAGCCCCGCGTCGCGATAACGGTCGGCGGCTTCGAGGTCGGCTTCGGAATAACGCTTTTCGTCGAACCCGGTCGCGCCCGCTCGAAGCGCGACGATTTCCAGCGCGCCGTCCGTCAATTTCGGGCCCGAGGTTCGCGGCGTCGGCGCGGTCGGTCGCGACGCTCGCAAGATTTCCAACTCGAAACGGTCGGGCTCCCAGCCGTCGCGAATCGCCGTCGCAAGCGTTTCGCCGCTGCATTCGACCGACTTCGCGCGGCGCCGAATCTCTTCGACGCGCTCGACCTCCCGCGCTTGCGCTTCGCGCGCCGCTTGAATCGAGCGTTCGACGTCGCTCGTTTCGACGCCGGTTTCGGTTTCTTTCTTTTCGTTTTTCGTTTCCATCGTCGGTTTTTCCTCCTTGTTTTCGAGCGTCGACCCGCAAACGACGGTCGACGAGGTCGCCGAGTCCGCGCCGTATTCGACGACGCTAATTTCGTACAGTTTCGCCGCTTCGACGACGTAAAGCGGCCCTTCGAACGTTCGGCCGTTGACGTCGACCGTTTCGCCCGCTCGAACTTCCGCGATTTTCGTCGGATACGCTCCGATCGACGCTTCCCAAGGGAACCCGGCGCGGGACGACGACGCAAAATCTTCGGCCCATTCGGTCTTGCGCGACGCGACGCCTTCGACGACGAGCTTGCCGTCGCGAATTTCGCTCTTCTCGACGTGTCCGATTCCGCGCGAAAAAGAGTGCGCGTAAAAGACCGGGATTTTCGGCTTGGCGAGTTCGATTCCGTTCAAGTCGACGACGACCGGCAAGTCGTATCCGGCGGTTTCCATCAAAGCGCCGGTATAGGCGACCATCTCGAATCGCGCCGGAGCGTCGCCGTTCGACGCGGCGAATTTCAACGGTTCGCCGCAAAGCAAGTTAATTTTCGTCGCCTTCATCGTCGCCGTCTTCTCCTTCGTTTTCGTCTTCGTCGTCGGAACTCGCCGTTTGCGGAACCGCTTCGTCGAGCGGCAAACCGAGTTCTCGAAGCAATTTAATTTCGTTCGCGCGCTGTCGCAACGCGTCTTCGTAATCGAGCCCCAACTTACCGTATTCGATCGCGAGGTTCGTCGCGTTCGACCGCAACCGAATCGCTTGCGCCTCCGCTTCCTTTTTCGGGTCGACGTGTTCGAACCCGTCCCAATACCAAGCGACCGGCGGCGGGGAAAGCGCGCTCCGCCCGCTTTGCCGTTCGACCAGCGCGAACTCGCGATACCAAGCGGCGAAAATCGACCTTAAAACGGAAACGCCGCATTCGCGTTGTTCGAGCCGAATCGCCCGCGCGTACTCTTGCCAATCGAGCCGCCCCGACGCGTAATTGTGTTTCGAACTGTCGCCGAGCAACAGATTGACCGGAATTTGCAACGACCGCCCGATTTCGCCGAGCAGTTCCCGCTTAAAATCACCGTAAGTCGTCGTCGGTTGCTCCGCTCGAAGTTGCGTCAACGAATAACCTTCGGGCAACGTCATCGCCGACCCGCGCGCGATTTCGACTTCGTCGAACCATTTCGGCAATTCCGGCGGCTTCGAGCCGTACTCGACCGCGCACTCGTTCGTGCTAAGGACGGCCGCGTAATCCGCCGCGATCTCCGCCGCCGCGACGACCGCCAAGGTGTAGCGCCGCAAAAGCGCGAAAAGCGGAAGCGCGACGGCGAGTTCCGGTTCCCCGCGTCGTTGCTCGGAAAACGTTCGGCGAAACCAATGAACGACTTCGTTCGCCTTGCACGTCGTCGCGACGTCCCAACTCGACGGAACCGACCGCCGCGAACCGTAACGGCAAAAGTCGACCGACAAGTCGCCGAGTCGCGTCGACGCGACTCGATACGAAACCGGATTCCCGTATTCGTCGATTTTCAGCCCGTCGACGTCGAGCGGGTCGTTCGAATCGTAAGGAGCCCGAACGCGCTCCGCGTCGAACGGCGAAACGTCGAGCTTTACCGGCCCGGCGAGATTTGGGTTTCCGTGCAAAAGCGCGAACGCCTCGCCGTCGACGAAGCGCGAAACTCTCATCGAGCGTAATTTCGCGGCGAGTCCGATTTCCTCCGCCCATTCGCAAAACGCCCATTCGACGCGCTTATTAAACTTGCGATCGTCGCCGAGCAGTTGCGGACGCGGGCCGCTTCCGACGACCGCGTTCGCCCAAAGAAGCCCGGCGCCGCGAGCGTAGCAGTTGTTCGCGAATTCGTACCGCGACCGCTCGCGAAGTCGCCGTCGCGTGTCCGGATCGAG
>JAFYQR010000092.1 GCA_017559825.1 Thermoguttaceae bacterium
ACGGCGCGAACGCCGCCGCGCCCCTCGCGACCCCGCGACTTAGCCGCTTCGAACTTTTTGTTCGCCCGGACGACCGTTACAACGTCAACGACGTCGCGAACCGTTGCGTCGAGATCGTCGAAAAGCTCGCTCCCGCGCTCAGTCCGAACCGCGATTGACCGCTCGTTTCGACGCGCCGACGGTAAAACGACTCCGATAACGCGACCGCGTTTTCAACGTTGTTCGCGTCGTTCGCGTCGTTTGCCGACTCTTTCTCGATCGCGAGGTTCGCCTAAACTTCCCGCTCAAGCTATTTTATCTTCCGTCGCCGACGCGGTTCTTCGAGTCGGCGGCGGAGCGTTTCCTTTCGCCCCCGATTTTTCTTCCAACGGAGGTTTTATGCAACGCAATTCATTCTCTCGGCGACGTTATTTTCCGCTCGCCGCGTTCCTCGTCGCCGCCTCGACGACGCCGACGCTCGGTTTCGCGCTTTCGCCAACGTTCGCCGAACCGGCAAACTCGACGCAAATCGCCGCAACTAACGTTCAAACACGCGCCGAAACGCCGACGCCGGTCGCCCCGCTCGTCTTTTTCGACGCGCTAACGCCGCTCGACGCGCTAACGCCGCAAGACGTTAAGTTCCGCCGCCTCGACTCCGGCGCCGTCGAAGCGACGAACGGTCTCGCCGATAATTGGCCCGGCTTCCATTTCCTCGGCGCTTGGAATCTCGGCGATTATTCGGCGCTCGAAGCGAAAATTTCGAATCCCGGCGCCGAACCGATTCAACTTTATTGCCGCCTCGACTGCGCCGCCGCCGAGTTTCCGGAAGGAACGACGACCGCCGGTCTCCAAATCGCGCCCGGCGAAACGCAAGTTTGGCGAATCGAACTCCCCGGCTCGCTCCGCCTCGAAACCCGCGCCAAGCTCTTCGCGATGCGCGGCAAGCCGGGCGGAATCAAAACCGACGCTTACTCGGTCGACGCGAAAATTCCGTTCGACAAAAAGGAACTCGTCGCGATTCGCTTCTTCGAGAACCAAAACGGGCGCGGCGACCGTTGGACGCTCGAATCGCTCGTCGCCGTTCCGACGCCCGCCGAAAAGCGCGAAGCGTTCCTCGATTGGGCCCCGGAAAAATTTTTCCCGATGATCGACCGTTTCGGACAGTTTAAGCACAAAGATTGGCCGGGCAAAACGCGTTCGCTCGACGAACTGCGCGCGCAAATTGAAATCGAAGACGCCGACCTCGCCGCCAATCAACCGAGCGATCGCAACGAATTCGGCGGTTGGACGAAAGGCCCGCAACTCGAAGCGACCGGCTCTTTCCGAACGGAAAAAGTCGACGGCGTTTGGCGGCTCGTCGATCCGAAAGGGCGCCTCTTTTGGTCAAACGGCGTCGATTGCGTCGGACATTGGAACGGCGTTACCCCGACGACCGACCGCGAATTTTATTTCGACGCCGACGTTCAACTCCGACGCGACGGCGGTCCGTTCGACGCGTTTATCAACCGCGACAATAACGCCGTCAACAATTATTACGCCGGGCGCGGCGAGTTTTGGTCGTACAACTTCACCGCGTCAAATCTTTATTTGAAATTCGGCGCCGATTGGCAAAAGAAAGCCGACGACTTGGCGCATCGCCGTCTGCGGAGTTGGGGGCTCAACACGATCGGCAACTGGTCGGCGGAGTCGATCGAGCGCGCCCAACGAACGCCTTACGTCGCGACGGTCGGGATCGGTTCGCCGAAAATTGAAGGAAGCTCCGGCTATTGGGGCAAGTTCGCCGACCCGTTCCATCCGGAGTTTAAAGAGTCGTTGCGCCGCTCGCTCGACGCGTCGTTCGCTCGTTTCGCCGCGGAGGACCCGTTCTGCGTCGGTTTCTTCGTCGACAACGAGATCAGCTGGGGAGACGCCGGGTCGCTCGCCCGCGCCGCGCTCGCTTCGCCGTCGACGCAACCGGCGAAATTAGCGTTTATCGATTGGCTCCGCGCTAAATACGGGGCCGACGTCGCCGCGCTGAACGTCGCTTGGGGAACGACGTTCGCCGATTGGAACGCGTTGGCCGCCGAACCGTTCGAAGCGCCCGCCGCGAAGATCGCCGACGACGAAACGCAAGACGCCGCCGTCCGAACCGCCGCCAAGACCGTCGCCGCCGACTGCGACGCGTTCTACTCGGTTCTTTGCGAAAAATACTTCTCGGAGATTCTCGCGACGCTCCGCGAAAAGGCGCCGAAGAAACTTTACCTCGGCTGCCGTTTCGCTTGGACGAATCCGCTCGCGATCGCCGCCGCGCAAAAATATTGCGACGTCGTTAGTTACAACTTCTACAAGACGGAAGTCGGCTCGTTCCGCCCGGTCGACGGCGTCGACAAGCCTTGCATCGTCGGCGAGTTCCATTTCGGCGCGCTCGACCGCGGGCTCTTCCACACCGGCCTCGGCCCGACCGAGTCGCAGGACGCCCGGGCCGCCGCTTACGAAAATTACGTCCGAAGCGCGCTCCTCAACCCTTGGATCGTCGGCGTCCACTGGTTCCAATACGGCGACCAAGCGACGACCGGCCGCTTCGACGGCGAAAATTACCAAATCGGCCTCGTCGACATTTGCGACGTTCCTTACGCCGAGACGATCGAGGCGGTTCGCCGCGTCGGCTACGCGATGTACGATATTCGTTCCGAAGCGAAGTCGACCGACGAAACGCTCCGAGCCGACCGCGAAGCCGCGAAATAACGCCGCCGCGTCTCCGCCCTTCGACAAGCGGGAATCGCTCGGTTCCCCTTCCTTAACGAAACGGCGTTCGAACTCTTCTCAACGCGGAGTTCGAGCGCCGTCGCTTTTTTAACGTTCCGCCGTCGTCGCGAGCAAAAAAAAACGGGGAACGAACCAACGCTCGTTTCCCCGTATAAACGTCGCCCGACGGCGCGACCAAACGGCCGCTCAGTCTTTTCGGTGACGAATTTTGGATCGCATTCGTCGCTTTTTTCTACCGAGCTTACGTCGTCCTTTACCGGTTTTTTTGGTTCCCACGATATTCTCCGTCTTGCTTTGAAAGTTATTGACGTTGTCGTTCCGTCCGACTCAAACGACGCGAAAACGCGGAGTCGAGCTTGAAACATTCGAAAAATGGTTTCGCTTCTAAAAACGAATAGCGTCTTTAAGTATACTCGATTTTTACGCGTCGGGAAGGGGGGCGCGTTCAATTTCTCCTTCAACTTTCCAATATTTTTTCCGAAAATTCCGATTGCGCCGCGTTTTTATCTCGATTTCCTTTTCTTTGCGCCCCGTCGTTCTTTTTTTTTCCGGCGCGCGTAAAAAAAACTTTCTTTTTTTGAGCAAAGAATCTAAAATAAAATCGAACGTTTCGCGTTTAGATTCGTCCAACAAATATCGAGATTCGTTCCAAAGCGCGCGTTAAAAACGCCCGTCCAAACCAATTTTACGGTCGCCCCCTATTGAAAAGACGTTAAAAAACATTATAATGACAAAACTTCGACGTGCAAAACGCCGATAAACGATATTGGAATCCGGCGTTCCGTCGCTATACGATAACATTGCCGTCGAGCGACGGATCGCATTAACAACTTAAAATAGGTTTAGCTCCCATGAAAAAAGAAATTTACGCCGACGGCGTCGGCCAAATTCACTTCGCCGGCAACATGGTTCGTTTCGATTTCGTCACCCTTCAACCGGGCGCCGAAGGCGAAGCTCCGAAACCGGAAGCCTCGGAACGCGTCATTATGCCGCCGCAAGGTTTCCTCGGCATGTTCAACAGCATGCAACAACTCATCGACAAACTCGTCGAAGCCGGCGTTCTCCAAAAGAACTCCTGATTTTGACGCGAACCGTCGCGCGGCGTTTGTCGTCGAGCGGCGATTCTGTCGAACGAAAAAGCCGAAACGCGGCGTTTTTGTCGCGAATCGGCTTTTTGCGTTTCTTGTCGGTTCGTTCGCCGTTTCGCCTTCTTTTTTCGCGCCTTTTTATCGTTCCAAGAAACCAAAACGGCGCCGAAGCCGCTTTCTCGCGCTCCGACGCCGTTCGTCGACGTTCCGTTTTAAATCGTCGTCAGAAAGAATCGACGCCGAGGAACTCGTTGTATCGCAGTTTTTGTTGGAGGAGGTGATCCTTCATCGACGCGGAGTCGACCATGATAACGAACGCGCCTTTCTTGCCGCCGCGTCCGCCCTGCGCGCCGTAACCGGCGTTCATCGCGCCGCCCATGCCCATCATGCCGGCTTGGTTTTTCGGGCCTTCGACGATGAATTGATTCGTGTTTTTGATTTCTTCGAGAACGCCGTTAAGCGTTTCTTTCGCGGCGGCGGCTTTCTCGTCTTTTTCGTCGAGAACGGCCAAGACGCCGGAACCGCCGTTGACGCCCTTAATCGCGGATTGAACGGCGCCGAAGCCGTGCTGCACGCGAGCGACCATCGCTTCCAAACTCTTTTGGCTTTGTTGCCCGCCGCCCATCGCGCCGCCGCTCATGCCGCCGGGCCCGCCGCCCATCGAACCGCCGGGGCCGCCCATGGCCCCCGTCGCGCCGGTCGTCGCCGCGGCGCTCTTCACTTGCTCGCGAAGAAGCTCGGAGTCGATGCGAGTCGATTCGCTCACGCAGAAGTCGCGAGCCAACGTCGTCAACGACGTCGACAAAGCGACGAAATCCCAGTTTTGCACCTTCGTCAAGTCCATCGCGCCGATTCCGCGAGCGGCCATCGCGCGGAGGTCGTAATCGAGCTTGTCGTCGTCGATCATTTGCTTGAAAAGATCGAGCGTTCCGGTCGGGCCGGCCGCGCCTTCGGGCGATTTAAAGCTCATTAAGCCTTCGAGCGCCCGTTGTTGGAACCATTCGCCGATTTCCGGACGCAATTTCTTCGCGGTCGCGTATTTTTTATCGAGGCATTCGGAGAAAACTTTGCGGACGCCGTTGCGAAGCGTTTCGTCTTGAATCCCGAGCGCCGCGTGCCGCGTCAAACCGACGAGCGCGCCGAGACGCACGTAATCCGGGAAGTCTTTGTCGCTCGTGCAGAAGCTCGCCAACGGCTTGATCGCGCCGGAGTACGGCGTTCCGGAGGCGTTGCGCTCGGGCGCGGCTTTGACGTCGAGCGTCCCGATCGCCAAAACGGCGTTGTATCGGCAGGCCGGATAGCAGTCTTTCGACGCGGCGTATTTCGTCAACGCGTCGACCGCTTCCTTCAAAAACGTTTCCTGAGCGGCGCCGGAGAGACGCGCTCCGTCCGCGATCAGCTCTTCGCGGAACGAGTGAATCTGCGAGCCGTTCGCCTGAATCGTCCAGCGAGCAAAATAATATTTCGTCAAAAAGTTCTTGACGGCCGCGGCGTCGCCGCCGTTGAGAACCGCGTCTTTTTGAGCGGCGAGCGAGTCGTCGACCTTCGCTTCCTTATATCCTTGAGCGGAGACCGTTCCAACGCAAAGGAAAAGCGCGAACGCGCACGCGGCGGCGCGGGCCAATTTGAATAACGAAAGATTTTTCATTTTTTCTCCCAACAATATCGGTTTCGCCCGTCGATTCGAGAAAACCGCTCGGGACGCGACGCAATTTACTCTATGATAACGTCGAGGGGGGGAGCGTGTCAAGCGTTTTCGCGCCGACTTTTCGAGATTCCGGCAAAAAAAGCGCGAAAAAAACGAACGTTCCGTTTGCGCGACGCTAAGCGGCGTTTCTTCCAACCGCCGCAGTTTGCCCAACCAACGCAAACTTCCTATTTTTCGTCGTTCCCGCTCGCCGGTCGGTTCGAGCGCCCCGCCTTTCGCAACGGCGTTTTAGCGCTAAAATGGAGGGGTTCGGAGCCTTCCGCTCCGCCGTCCGTCGCGCCGCGTCTTCGACGCTCGCTCGTTTCGCCCTTTATATTAATTTATTAATTCGGCGCCGACGCCTTTCGAGCGTTTTCGATTCGTCGCGGCGAAACGACGGCGCGTTTCCCGCTCGCTTCGTTTCCCCATTTCCTCTATTTCTCCGAAAGTTCCGCTTATGCGCGTTTATCGTCGCCCGACTTACGCCGAAATGTTGAACGAATGCCGCCGTCAACTCGACGCGCCGGACGGTCGCCGTCTTCCGACGCCGCCCCTTCCGCTCCTGATCACCGGCGTTACCGGCGTCGCGGGATACGGAACGTTGGCTTATTTTCAGTCGCGTTTTCCCGGCCAAGTATTCGGCGCGGTGCAGGAAACCGACGTCGACTTCCCGGCGCCGGACTTGATTTACGCCGACCTGCGGGACTACGCGACGCTCGAACGCCTCCTCGACGAAAAACGGATCGCGGCGATTCTCGACTGCGCCGGCAACTGCGCGCTCAAGGCTTGCCAGCTCGACCCGCCGCTCGCTTGGGCTCTGAACGTCGAAATCGTTAGCAACTTGGCGCGATACGCCGCGAAACGCGGAATCCGGCTCGTTCACCTCTCGGTCGACATGGTTTTCGGCGGACGGCCCGGCGGCGGATACCGCGACGACGAACCGACTTGCCCGGTCAACGTTTACGGTCAAACGATGGTCGCCGGGGAGCGAGAGGTCGCCGACGTTTGCCCGAACGCCGCGACGCTTCGTATCTCGATGCCGATGACGGTCAGTTACAACGGACACGCGGGCGCGATCGACTGGATCGCCTCTCGGTTCCGCGTCGACCGTCCGGCGACGCTCTATTACGACGAGGTGCGAACGCCGACTTACGTCGACGAAATGAGCCGCGTTTTTCAGGAGTTTTTGGCGAACGACTTCGCCGGAATCCTCAACTGCGGGGGCAAACGGCAAGTTTCGCTCAACCAAATGGCGCAGATTATCAACCGAACCGGCGGCTTCGACCCGGAGCTCCTTTTCGGAATGCTTATCGAGGAATCTTGCCCGGTGCCGCCGCGCGTTCGCAACTGCTCCCTCGACTCGTCGAAGTTGGCGGAAATTCTCGGATACGAACCGTTCACGCCTTGGCCTGGAAATCCGGAGCATATGCCCGACGCCCGCGATTGGCATTTCAAGCGCCGCGACGACGAACCGGGCTCGATCCCGTATATGAACCGCGTTCTCGGGTTTTCGCCGCGACTTTATCGTTCGGAAGAAGATTATCTGCGCGATTTATTTTAAACGTTCGATTCCGCGATCGAATCTTAATCGACTCCGCGACAATAACGCAAAAAGGCGCCGCTTTCTCGCCAAAAACGTCGGCGGCGCGCCCTCCTTTTTTTATTTCCCCAAGTAAATTCTACCAAAACTGTCGATTTTAATAAAAAAGGGGAAGACGCCCGTTTTTTTCAACGTATAATAAGGGAAACGTTTCGTTAAATTAGACTCGTTCGAGCGAGTTCGTCGTTTACCAAGCGGAGGTTTCCCAATGTTTTGCTTCCAATGCCAAGAAACGAGCGGCGGTCGAGGCTGCTCCCGCGTCGGCGTTTGCGGAAAAAGCGCCGAAGTCGCCGACTTACAAGACCTTTTAATCGCCGAGTTGAAAAAAATCGCGCTGACCCGCCCCGTCGACCGCGAAATCGGTCGCTTCCTCGTTCGAACGCTCTTCGCGACGATCACGAACGCCGACTTCGCCCCGGCTTCGCTCGAAGCGAAACTCGCCGAAGCGCGTTCCCTCGTCGGCGACGTCGGCTCGGCGGCGCGAATCGACGTCCCGCTCGGCGTCTTGGCGGAGGAAAACGAGGACGTCCGCTCGCTCAAAGAGCTGATCGCCTACGGCGTCAAGGGCGTCGCGGCTTACGCCGAACACGCGGCGGTTCTCGGGTTCGAAGACGAAGAAATTTACGCGTTTATCGGCAAAGCGCTCGCGACGGTCGCCGGAGAGCCGAGCGTCGACGAGTTGCTCGGGCTCGCGCTCGAATGCGGCTCGGTCGCGGTCAAAACGACGGCGCTCCTCGACGAAGCGAACGCGACGACCTTCGGAACGCCGCGAGCGACGACGGTCGACCTCGGCGTCGGAACGCGTCCCGGAATTTTGGTTTCCGGACACGACCTCCTCGACTTAAAGGAACTCCTCGAACAGGCGGCGGACGAGGGCGTCGACGTTTACACGCACTCGGAAATGTTGCCGGCGCACGGGTATCCGGAGTTGAAGAAATATCCGTGTTTGCGCGGCAATTACGGCGGCGCTTGGCACGCTCAAGCGAAAGAGTTCGGCCTCTTCAACGGTCCGATCGTTTTGACGACGAACTGCCTGACGCCGCCGCGCGACGAGTACCGCGACCGCCTCTTCGTTACCGGCCCGGTCGGCTGGCCCGGCGTCAAACGAATCGGCGCCCGTCCCGACGGCGGTCAAAAGGACTTTTCGGAGGTTGTCGAACTCGCCAAAACTTGCGCGCCGCCGACTGAACTCGAAACCGGAACCGTTACGGTCGGGTTCGCTCGCGACCAAATTCTCGCGCTCGCGGATAAAATCGTCGAAGCGGTTAAGTCCGGCAAAATCAAGCGTTTCGTCGTAATGGCCGGCTGCGACGGTCGGGCGCCGTCGCGGAAATATTTTACCGAAGTCGCGGAAAAGTTGCCGCAAGATTGCGTTATTTTGACCGCCGGTTGCGCGAAATACCGTTACAACAAACTGAATCTCGGCGAAATCGACGGGATTCCGCGCGTCCTCGACGCCGGGCAGTGCAACGACTCCTACTCGCTGGCGGTCGTTGCGCTCAAACTGAAAGAAGCGTTCGGGCTCGACGACGTCAACGACCTCCCGCTTTCCTTCGACGTCGCTTGGTACGAGCAAAAGGCGGTCGCGGTTCTGCTCGCGCTTCTCGCGCTCGGCTTCAAAGGGATTCGGCTCGGCCCGACTCTTCCGGCTTTCGTTTCGCCGGGCGTTTTGAAGGTTTTGGTCGAGAATTTCGACGTCAAACCGACGACCGACGATCCGGCCGCCGACGTCGCCGCGATCGTCGCCGGAAAATGACGCGCTTTCGTTAAAACGCCGTCGACGCCCAAACGCGAAAACGCCGCCTCCGACGCAAACGTCGAAAGCGGCGTTTTTTCGTTAAAACGACTTGAACGGCAAAGTCCGCGTCAACGCAAGCGGAAGAACGCCGCCGCGTCCTCGGCGACCTCGCGGAACCGACGCGCCGGAATCTCGAACGTCCCCCACTTCGGCGAAATATGCCGCGCTTCGCTCAAAAACGTCTTCGTCGGGACGGCGAAAAAGGCGTACTCCGTGCCGCGCCAACGGAACAACCGCTCGGGCGGCGCCGGTTTCTTGTCGCCGACGACCCAATACGCGAAAACGAAAAGCGAACGGTCGCGGTACGCCGCGCTTCCGGCGCCGAGTATCTCCTCCCAACGGAGCAAGCCGACCAAATCGTCCCGCGTCGTCCAGTTTTTCCAATATTTGGGCGACGCCGAGCCGCCGGGGAAACGACGGCCCTTCACGTCGACGATCCAGTTCGCGCCGTCCGGCCCGGAAACGACGAAGTCGAAGTTTTTCAGCGTCTTGCCGTTTTCGAGTTGGAAACGCCGCTCTTGCCGATTCGCCAAATACGGAGCGCGCGCCGACCGCAGGAAACGTTCGAACGCCAGTTCGTATCGATTCAACGCAGTCTCCTTATTCGCCCAACTTGTCTAAACCGCCAACTCGTCGGTCGGCGTCAGCGTTCGTTCAACACGCGCTCGATCGCGTCGATCAACTCGTCCATCGGAAACGGTTTGCGGATGTACGCGTCGACGCCGAGTTTTTCGGCGTATTCCTTGTGCCGATTCCCTTCGTTGGCGGTGATCATGATAATTCGCGTCGGGAAGTCGTCGATTTGCCGGAGCGTTTCCAAGACGAGAAAACCGCTTCGCTTCGGCATCATCATGTCCAAAATCATTAGGTCGGGACGCCGACGCTCGGCCAACGCCAACCCGGTCGAGCCGTCGCGAGCGACCTCGACTTCGTATCCGAGCGCTTCGAGCGCCAAGCGCGTCGACTCCGAGATTTCCGGGTCGTCGTCGACGATTAAAATTCGTTTCTTATCCTGTTCCGTCGAATTCATCGCGTTTATTTTCCGAAAAGTCGCCGAATCGACCGTATTTCGGGCGGTCGTTCGAGCCAAACGCGGCGTTCGAACCGCGTTTATTCGCTAATCCACCTAAATTTATTAAAACCGGGGCGGCCCCTTCGTTCCCCAAAGAACGCCCGCTTTCGCGTTCGCTCCGCCCGGGGCGCCCCGGTTCGTCGCTTTTTTCGTCTCTTAGAAACCGCGTTCCGGCAGTTTTTCGAATTCGAAGGGCTCGCCGCGCAAGATTTTCGCTTCGATAATCTTATCCGGGGCGACGTTCGACTCGGCTTCCGGGTCGATTCGTTCGATTTCGGAGAGAACGTCCATCCCCTCGACGACGCGACCGAAGACGGTGTGAACGCCGTTCAAGAAGGAGGTCGGCACGAAGGTCAGGAAGAACTGCGAGCCGCCGGTGTTCGGGCCCGCGTGCGCCATGCTGATCGAGCCGCGAAAGTGAGCGCGAGCGTTCGGACGACGGCACTCGCACGGAATGCAGTAACCCGGGCCGCCGGTTCCGTTGCCGTATTGCACGTCGCCGCCCTGCGCCATGAAGAACGGAAGCACGCGGTGGAACGGAACGTCCGAGTATTTCCCTTCCGAAACAAGGGTCAGGAAGTTGCCGACCGCGTTCGGCGCTTCGTTTTTGAAGAGCTCGAGCACAATGTCGCCCTTCGTCGTTTTGATCAAGACGCGCGGCAGGTTGTCGGCGGCTTCTTTAGCGCGGATTTCCTTCTCTTTCGCCCACTCGGCTTCGTAGTCCGGAAGCACGTCGAAGAGCATGCGCTCCATGTTCATGCGCCCTTCCGGGTCGGCTTGGCGCCAAACGTTCTTGTCTTTTTCGTTAATGAAATCGCGCCATTTTTTCGCGTCTTCGAGATTCGTCGAGCAGAACGCGGCGTAGGCGGCGTAAGCGTACAGCGCGTCGGAGTTTTCCGGAAGCGGATACTCGAAAACGACTTTCGCAATATCGTAGGCCGTTTCGTAATTTTCGCGAGCGGCGGCGGCCCATTGAAGCATGCCGCAGAGGAAAGCGCGGAGCTCGGCGCTTTGCCCATCGACCGACTTGTAAGCGTCGAGCGCGAGCGGCACGAGGTTCTTTTGCAGCTTCGTCGTCGCGGCGAGAAGCGGTTCGAACTCGGCGACGATTTTATCTTTTCCTTCGTCGGACGCGGTTTGATACGCGTCTTTCAAAGAGCGGAGTTTTTTCAGATTGTCCTTATACTTCGTCATTTCGACGGAGAATTTTTCGTACTGCGGCCCGTCGATTCGATCGGCGACCGCGGCGGCTTGCGGCGCGGCGGCCGGCGCGGCTTCTTGAGCGAACGCGGCGCCGACGCCGAACGTCGTCGCGAGAAGAGCGGCAAAAAGCGTTTTTTTCATTTTGTATCGATTTCTTGGATTAAACGGTTTATACAAGCGGTCGACGCGAAAAACGCCGACCGTTCGGACGCTCGTCGCGCTTCTTTTCGTCGGATAAGCGCGGGCGTCCCCTTTTAAAACGTCGCTAAAGATAGTATAAAGAAAACGCGAAGGAAAAACAAGTCGCTTTTCTTCCACTTTCCCCCTTAAAACCGAAAAAACAGGAAAAAGCCGTGAAAAAAACGCAGTCTCGGAAAAGCCGCCGCGAAAACTGGGAAAACTTTGCCGACGGTAGCGGCGACGCCGACGATTTGACGATCGCGCCGTACCTCTCGAGCGCCGAAGTTTGCCAACGTTTCGCCTCGCCGAAGAAAAAAAAGCGCGCCGCCGACGACGCGTCCGACGATTTCTTCGACGCGACCGACCTCTGGAACAAGGGCGCCGAAGGATACCGCCGCGACCGCCGCGCCGCGAAAGCGCAAAAAGGGCGCGGTCGGAGAGCCGCCGTCGACGCCGAGAACGCCGACTCGAACGCCGATATTAATAAGGGCGGAAAAAAAAGCGAAAAAAATCCGACGAGCGCCGTCGCGCCAAGCAAATCCGTCAAAACCGAAAAAAACGGCAAAAAAGGACGCGGAGCTCGCTTCGACGCGGCGGCTCAAGCCGAAGCGCCGGAGCCGCGCCAACGTTCGAAACGGAATAAAAACGTCGGGAGCGAGCCGGGCGACCGCGGCGACTCGGTCGGCTTGCGCGTCGTCGGCGGGCTCTTCCGCGGCACGAAGCTCGAATACGGCGGCGACCGGCGCGTCCGCCCGATGAAAGAGCGCGTCCGCGAGGCGATCTTCAACCTCCTCGGCCAAGACGTTCGCGGCAAGCACGTCGTCGACCTCTTCGGCGGCACCGGCGCGCTGACGTTCGAGGCGATCAGCCGCGGCGCGGTCTCGGCGACGACGCTCGAAATTCACTTTCCGACGGCGCGAATCGCTCGCCGCAACATCGAAATTCTCGAAGAAAAAATCCCCGGAACCGCCGCGAAAATCGAGTTGACGACGACCGACGTCTACTTCTGGGGACGCAAGCTCGCCGCGACCGACCCGAACGCTCCGGCGCCGAACTCGCCGATCGAGTCGCTTTCGCAGGCGACGCTTCCGAACGACGTTCCTTGGCTCGTCTTCTGCTCGCCGCCCTACGACTTCTTCGTCGACCGCGAAGGAGAGACGCTCGAACTGCTGCAAACGCTCCGCGACCGGGCGCCGGAAGGCTCGATCTTCGTCGTCGAGTCGGACGATCGGTTCGATTTCGATCTCCTCGAAGTCGAGATTCCGCCGAAAAAGCGCCGTTCGTACCCGCCGGCCGAAGTCGGTATTTTCCGAGTTTAACCGAAGCCGTTTCCGCGACGCGACGACCGCCGGCCTTCTTCTAAAATCGCGACGTTCGGCCTCCGGCGTCGCGTCGGCGGGCGTTTTGTCTCTTCTTCCCAACGAGACAAAAACGGAAAAACTGTCGCGACCGTAAAAAACCCGCCGACCCCGGAAAAAAATCCGCTCGCCGCCGAGGAAAAATTCGAAAACACCCGTTTTACGGATCGCGAAATTTTGTTATACTCGCTTCAAACGCGCCGTTTCGACGCCGCCGCTCGTCGGGTTCTTCTCGGCTCGACGGGCTCGAACGTTCGAAAACGCTCGGCGCGGCGGAACCGCCCGACGCGATTTCGCTCGAAATTTTCCGTCTCGCCCGCCGCGTTTCCGTTCGGCGGAGCTTGTTTCCGAGCGGAAAATTTCAATCGGCAATCAAAAAACAAAACGACCATCAAGGATTGAAGCTCGCCATGAACAAGACGAAGGGATTTTTCGCCGTCGCGCCGACGCTTGCCGTCGCGCTTTCCGTCGCGTTGACCGCCGCCGACTCTTTCGCGCAAACGGGCCCGCTCGGCGCCGTCCGCGCTCGCGCCGCCGTTCGCAACGCCGCTCGAACCGGGGCCGTCGCTCCGGAAGTCGAACTCGCGGTTCCCGCCGCTCAAACGCCCGCCGCCGTCGCGACCGGAACGCCCGCTCGCGCCGCCGCTCCGGCGAAAAAATCGGACGGAAGCGAGTTCGTTATTCCGACGAACGCGACCGCCGAGCAGCTTCTCGCGCAAGCGGAGGGCCTCCTTTCGAACGAAACGGTTTTCGAAACTGAAGAAGAGTACGTCGTTTGGGTCGACAAGATGTTGGCGACGAACGCGAAGATCGCCGACCGCGTTCTCTCGATGAAAACGACCGACGAAACGTTCCTTAAAGCGGTTTCGCTCAAAGGGCAAGTCCTTTGCTATCAAGCGTCGGTCGACGCCGCCGCGCTGCCGAAACTGCAAGCCTACGCCGCCGCGCTCCAAAAGAATAAACGCGTTCAAAGCCTCGAAGAAGGCCGCGACGCCGCGCTCGCCTTTTCCGGCGTTTACCTCCAAGCTAAAGTCGCCGAAATCGCCGAACGCGGCGGAACCGCGCAAGAAATGAAAACGGCGATGAAGGAAGTCGAAGCGTTCGTCGCCGCGCATCCGGAGACGGCCGACCTGACGTCCGACCTCGTCTTCCCGGTCGCCGTTTTGGCCGCTCAGCTCGAAGACCCGACGCTGCCGACCGCGATTTGGACGCCGATTTTGAAGAGCTTGAAAGCCGCCGGCGACGAAGATTCGCTCCGCGCCGCCGAAGGTCTCGAAGGCGCGATTCGCTTCTCCGAGCTTCAAGGGAACAAGTTCGAATGGTTCGGCCGAACCGCCGACGGCAAAGCGTTCGACCCGGCGCTCGTCGAGGGAAAAGTCGTTCTCGTCGAGTTCTGGGCGTCGTGGAACGAATCGTGCGCCGACGTGCAAAAAGAGCTCGCGAAGCTCTACAAAGCGTATAATCCGCACGGTTTCGAAATCGTCGGCTACAATCTCGACGGCGACGCGAAGGCGATGAAAACATACTTGGCGAAGTCGCCGGTCGCTTGGCCGCTCCTGACCGACCTCCAAGCGATCGCCGCGAAAGAAAAATCGCTCGCTCGCCACTACGGGATCGAAGAGGTTCCGACGATGATCCTTATCGGCGGCGACGGCAAAGTCGCGGGCGTCGACGTCGACCTTGAAACGCTCCTCGCGACGCTGAAAAACGTCTTCCCGAACGTCGAAGCGCCGACGCTCGGCGAAGCCGCCGCGACCGCGACCGGCGTCGCTCCCGCCGCGACCGGAACCGTTCGTCAAACCGCTCCC
>JAFYQR010000093.1 GCA_017559825.1 Thermoguttaceae bacterium
CGTTCGTCGAGCGCGGACGACGGAACGTTCGGACGCGGCGCGAGCGGACGGCGCGGCGGTTCGGCGTCGTCGTTTCGCGGCGGGAGCGAATTTGGACGACGGACGGGCGCCGGCGACGATTCGGACGTCGAACGCGGACGCTCCGCCGCGTCGAGCGACGTCGTCGGCGAGTTCGGTTCGCGGAAACGCTCCGGAATTGAGTGGAGACGGTTGATCGCTTTCGAACGCCAAACGCCGTTCGGGTATTGCTCGACGATCATTTCGAAAGCGACGCGAGCTTTCTCGTAATCTTTGGCGCGCAACGCGATTTCGCCCTTCAAAAAGAGAAGGTGATCGACGATCGCCGCGTCCGGTTTCTTCGACAGAGCCTCGTTGACCAGCTCTTCGGCGACGACGTCGTTTCGCGCGTCGCTTTGAATCTTCGCGAGCGCCCAAACGGCGTGGCTCCAGTAAACGCTGCGCGGATGCGAGCGGTAAAGCCGGTAGAAATTCTGCTCGGCGCGCTCGACGTCGCGGCGTTCCCATTCGTTTGTCGCGAGGTAGTAAAGGGCCGCGTCGGCGAACGGATGCGACGCGCTCGAGTTCGCGGCGACGCTTAAAAACTTGATCGCTTCGTCGCGACGACCGATTTGATCGGCGGCGTACCCAAGGTAAAACGCGGCGACTGCGGCTTCCGGCGAGTTCGGCGCGTTGCTCAACAGCGCGAGGCACATGAGCTGCGCTTCGGAACGTTTATCCAGCGCGTAAAGGACGTTCGCTCGCAAAAGCGCGACGCGAGCCGCTTCCGCCGGAGCGTCCTGCCAAAAACTTTCCGACGCGGTCATAATCTCCAACAGCGTTTCGTTGGCGCGGTCGTACTCTCGGTTGACGAAAAAGTTCGTCGCTTTGGCGAGCGCGGCGCGAATTGCGACGCTCGTAAGCGGCGACGGTTCGGTCGTTTCGGTCGTCGAGTCGGAAGGCGTTCCCGAAGCGTTCGAGCCGTTCGCGTCGGACGTTCCCGAGCCGGGCGCGTAGGAGGAACCGGATTGTTGCGGCGAGTTCGGGTCGGTCGGATTGGCGAAACCGCCGGACGGCGGCGCGATCGAGCCGGGCGGCGTCGCGACCGAAACCGAGCCGGCGGCCGAATCGATCGGCTTCGTCAACGCTTCGCGGCGGCGCTTGTCGATCATATCGACGATCAAATTCAGCGCCGGGTCGTTGAGCGAACGAGCGTAATTCGACGTCGCGGAGAAGACCGCCGCTTGCGCGGTTTCGTCGGCGGGACTTTTTTGAGCGGCGTAACGGCTGGCGTAGGAAAGGATAAGCGCGCCGCAAGCCTCGACGAAATCGTGCGGCGCGAGAAGGTTGCCGTTCGACGCCGCGCCGACGTTGTAATAGTTGATCGCGACCGCGTTTCCGTTCGGACGAACCTTAAGGAGCGTCGTCAGCGACGAAATCGCGGCGTCCCATTGCCCGCGAACCAACGAAATCAAGGCGCGATACGACGCGATAGCGTCCGGCGTCTCTTGGCCGTAACTCGACGCTTCAAGCTCGTTTAAGAGCGTTTCCGCTTCGTCGACGCGATTCAAGTTGACGAGTAATTTGATTTTGAGGAGCGCGGTTTCCGGCGAAATCGTCGACGCCGTTCGCGCCATTTGCTCGACGACGAGAAGAGCTCGCTCAAACTCTTTTTTCGCGAAGTAAGCGTAAGCCTCGTAAAGATAAGCGTCTTGGACGGCTTGGAACGAGTTCGGGTCGTTTTGGTAACGACGGACGAATTCGTCCAAAACGCGAATCGCCTCGTCGAAATTCTGTTGGACGATTTGGAGCAACGCCCGTTGAACGACGACTTGACCGGCGACGTCGGCGGGAATTTCCGGCTCCGCGGCCAAGGCGTTCAGCTGCTTTTCGGCTTCTTGGTAGTTTCCGGATTTGCCGACCGTCGCGGCTTTTTCGAGACGGCAAGTCCAACGAAGCGGCGACGTCGGATACTCGTTCAAGTTGCGGTCGAAGTACGTCAGCGCCGCGGAGTACGCTCCCGCCTGCGCTTCGCAAACGCCGAGGTAATAGTAAACGTATTGAACGTAAGCGTCGTTCGGAAACTCGGTTAGGAACTTCGCGAAAAGCGGGCGCGCTTCCGAATATTGTCGCAAGTTGAAATAAGTGTGCGCGTTGTGGAACGTCGCCTCTTTGTAGTATTCGGCGTTTTTACCCTGTTCGATAATATACTGGAAATGCGCGCGAGCGAGCGCCGACTCCGCCGGGTCGACGAAATCGCCGAGCGCGAGATGGGCGTGCCCGTCGAACAGCTCCGCTTTATTGCGGTTGGGCGACGCCGGATATTGCGCGATGAAAGCGTCGAATCGGCGGATCGCCTCCGCGTAATTTCCTTGACGGTGGAGTTCGAGCGCGTCGGCGAGAAGCGCGTCCTCCGTTTGCGTCGCCGAGGCGGTTTGAGCGAAAACGGCGAGACGGGGCGACTCGAACGACGGCGCGACGACGAAGAGCGCGGCGGTCAACGCGGTTCCGAGGGAAAAAGTCGACGTCGCGAGCCGACGGCGTTTCGATTGACGTCGCGGAAAAACGTTCAAAACGGGGAAGGCGCTCATAAGGCGATCTTTCGTCTCTTGTCGATGCGAAAAAATGGAAAAAAGGAAAGGGGCGGAAACGCGAAAAAGCGGAGGCGCGGAGGACGCGTCGAACTTTCGTCGCCGACGGAAACGGCGTCGGCGTCAGACGCGTCGGGACGAAACGCCTCCTAATAAACAGTATACCCAATTTCTTTTGCCGCGCCAAGACCGTTTTGTTGAATTTTTCTATTTTGCCTAAATTTCTTATCTTGGAATTTGCGGATTAAAACGACGGCGAAGCGGGCGCTTGGCGGCGAATAGGAAACGTCGCGCGGAAACGAAAAGGCGACTTGTCGCGAGTTGGCGAAACGTCGGCGGCAAAATTCGGAGAAAAACGGAGAAAAACGACCGTAGCGCTCGCGGCGCCGCTTGAGATTTCGCCGTCGAACCTTTATAATCGACGGCAATACGAGCGTCGTCGAAAAACGGCGAACGAAAAGATTAAAACGGACGAAGGGAGAATCGAGATGAAACGGAACGAGGAGAGAACGGCGGAAACGCTCGAAAACGCGGCGAACGAAACGCGGATTCCGCGTCGGCAAGCGCTGAAAACCGGGGCGCTCGGTTTGGCGTCGGCGACGTTTTCGACAAGCGTTTTCGCTCAGGGCGGCGGACGCGGACGCGGTTTTCAGCCGATTCTCGACCGCGTCGCTCCGAACGCGGCGGCAAACGGAGGCGCGGACGACGAATTTCCTTATCATCTCGACGGCTGTAAAACATTTAGCGAATATAAAGCGTTGCGCAAACGCGAGCGTCGTCCCTGCGACCCGGTCGTCGTCGAGGCGGACAGCCCGTCGCTGACGTACGAGCGGCGGCGTTGCGCGAACTGCGGGCGGTGCGACGAAGCGTGTATGGCGCAAACGATTTCGCACTGGTACCGCCGCGACGCGTTAAAAGACGGCGTTTCGACAATCTGCGTAAACTGCGGGCAATGCGTAACCGCGTGCAAGTTCAACGTTCTGCACGAGCGGCTCGATTACGTCGAGGTCGCGTCGGCGATTCGAGAAGTCGCGTTGGCGGCGCAAAACGAGTCGACCGGCGAAAACGGGAAAGAGACGCGAACTTTCGTCGCGACGACGGCCCCGGCGCTCCGCGTTTCGCTCGGCGAAATGTTTGGACTCGAACCGGGCGCGAGCCTTGAAGCGAAGCTCGCGGCGGCGTTGCGGTTGATCGGTTTCGACTTCGTTTTCGACGCGACGTTCGGCGCCGACTTGACGATCGAGGAAGAGTCGCGGGAACTTTGGGCGCGCCTGAACGAATCGAACGCGGCGCCGCTTTTCACCTCCTGCTGCCCGTCTTGGGTGAAGTTCGTTGAGACGTTTTATCCGGAGTTCATCCCGAATTTATCGACGACGCGGAGCCCGCTCCTGTCGCAAGGCGCGGCGATCAAAACGCGTTTCGCCGAGGAAAAAGGGCTCGATCCGGCGACGATAACGCACGTCGCGTTCGTTCCTTGCGTTGGGAAAAAGTTCGAGGCGACGCTTCCGAACGCGAACGCGGCGGGGCGGTATTGGAAAAACGACAAGATTCGCGATCTTGATTTCGCGCTGACGACCCGCGAACTCGCCTCTTGGCTGATGCAAACCGACGTCGATCCGGCGGCGCTCGACGACGAGCCGTTCGACTCGACGCTCGGGAACGGAAGCGGCGCCGGGAAAATTTTCGGCGCGACCGGCGGCGTCGCGGAGGCGGCCCTTCGCAACCTTTGGAAAGTCGTCGAAGGAACCGATCCGCCGGCGGAACTCTTGAAATTTGAACCGCTTCGGGGAACGAAGGCGTTGAAGACGGCGACGGTCGAGATCGGCGGCAAAACGGTTCGCGTCGCGGTCGCGAGCGGGCTGGCGGCGGCGCGTCCGCTATTGGAAACGCTGAAAACGACCGGCAAAATCGACTTCGATTTCGTCGAAGTAATGGCGTGCCCGGGCGGTTGCATCGGGGGCGGCGGCCAGCCGAAGATCGGCGGAATGCGGCGCCCGGACGACGCTTGGCGGCAACAGCGCGCCGACGGTCTTTTCGACGGCGACGCCAAGGTCGCGCTCCGAACGAGCGGCGATAATCCGGAAATTCAAGCGTTTTACCGCGACTTCGTCGGAGAACCGCTCGGCGAACGCGCTAAGTCGCTGTTTCACACGACGTTCGAAAAGCGCGACGTTTGGAAGTAACGTCGGCGGAACGGCGCGACGACAAATCGTTTCGTCGTTGTTAAATTAACGTTTGAGGGAACGCTCGTCGATGGACGAGCGTTTTTTTACGCGGTAAAACAACCTCCCCGGGGGGATGGGCGGCGACGGCGGAACCCCCGGGGGAGGACGCGGTTTCGCTTCGAAAAAAATTTGCGAGTCGCGTTTGATTTTTCGGCGCGAAGTCGGTATAATAATAACGCGGAGCGTTTCGGACGATTGCCGTTCGTTTCCGCGTTTTGTCGTATTGTCGAACAACGTTTAACCAACGAGGATTAGAATAATGGCGAAAACGAACGCGAACGCGCCCGCCGGGCCTTGGCGCGAAGGTCGTCCCTCTTTCAAAGCGTTTTATCCGGAAATCGTTTTTTTAACGATAGTTACGATCGCTTTTATCGCGTTGGCCGCGCGGCTTAGCTGTTCCGAAACGAAGCCGACTGCGGAAAACGCCGAGCCGACGCCCGTTTCGTCCGCGACGTTATTCTCGGCGCCGCAAGCGTTTGCGCAAGAAGTCTCGCTCGACGCTCCGGTGGCGGCCGAGGAGACGCTCGCGCCGCAAACCGACGACGTTTCCGCCGCGTCGGGCGCCGATTTAAACGCATCCGTCGCGGCTCCGACCGAGGATGTCGTCGAAACGCCCGCGCCGGTCGAAGAAACCGTCGAACCCGCCGCGCCGCAAAAGGCGAAATCGGCTTTGCCCGCGAGAATTTTGGCAATTTGGGGCGTCTGCCTCGGGATTCCGGCGCTCCTTTGGATTTGGCGCGCTTGGAATTGGCTCGTCGCGGTTTACGGCGTCCGTTTTGAAATTCGTTGCGACGCCGACAATCCGAAAGCGACGACGTTTTTGGTAACTCGCGGAATTTTCAACAAGAAGACGGACTCTCTGCACATCGCGCAAATTAAGGATATTCAAAGTTTGCAAAGCCTTTGGCAGAAATACTTTCAAGGCGGCGTCGGCACGATTCGCCTGACGACGAGCGACGTGAGCGACCCGGTTCTCGAAATGAAGCATATGGACGAGCCGAGCCGCGTTTTCAATGCCTTGGACGCGTTGCGTCGTCATTATTGGGGACGCGGCGGCATGCAGGTCAACGCCGACGGTTCCGAACTTCCTCTCGCCGGAACCGAAACCGACGACGTCGCAATGTAAAATCGACGCTTTCGAGCGTTAAGAAACGCGCCGCTGACGAAAAAACGCGTCGTTATTTTGTTGGCTCGACGTTCGGAACAAACGAGCGTCGAGCCTTTTAAAGTTTAATAAGTCGAGTAATCGAAAGGAATTATATGAAACGAACATTCTCGAAAGCGGCGGCGACGGTCGCGACGCTTTTCGCGGCGCTTCCTCTTGTTGCGTCGGGCGACGAAGCGCGTTGGACGTTGCGCAACATTCCGCGCGAAAAGGTAACGGTCGTCGCGCACCGCGGCGCGGGCGATTTGGCGCCGGAAAACTGTATGTCGTCTCTTGAAATGACTTGGGAGATGGGCGGAACGCCGGAAGTCGACGTGCGTTCGACGAAAGACGGGCGAATTTTGATGTTTCACGACGGCAACTTCGCTCGCGTTTGTCCGAACGCGTCCGCCGAACTTAAAGCGAAGGGCGTCGAGGACTTAACGTTCGACGAAGCCCGCGCGCTCGATATCGGTTCCTTCCGCGGCGAACAATTCAAAGGCGAAAAAATCATTTCGATCGAAGAAATTTGCGACGCGTTGAAAAAGAATAATCGACGCCGTATCGTGATCGACGTAAAAAACGTCGATTTTGAACAACTTGCGAAAGCCGTTTACGACGTGCGGTTCCAAGTAACGTTGACGTCCGGCGCCGAAGCGCACCTCGAACGTTGGGCGGAAGTTTGCCCGAACGCCGACGCGACGCTTTGGATGGGGCTCGGCAAAATGAAGGACGCCGACGTCGAAGCGCGTTTTGAAAAATTGCGCGCCAATAACTTTAAGGGAATCAACCGTTTGCAAATTCACGTAACGAAAGACGCCGACGGGAATCCGCAGCCGTCGCTCGCTTGTTTACGTAAGGTCGCCGACGAGCTTCGCGCTCGCGGAATCGAATTCCAAACGATGGCGTGGCGGACGAAAACGTGCCCCGACCTAGCGACCGACGTCGCGTTCCACAAGGCGCTGATGGACGCCGGTTCCGCCGGTTTCGGCGCCGACCGTCCGGACGTTACGTTCCAAGCGCTCGACGAATATTACGCGGAAGTCCCCGCCGATTGGAACGTTAAGCAAAATTTGCCGTTCTCGGAAATCCTCGTGCAAGGGCACCGCGGTATGGGCGGCGAAGCGCCGGAAGGGACGCTCGAAACCTTCCGCGCCGCGTGGGCGATCAACGTCGTGCCGGAAGCCGATATTCGCATGACGAAAGACGGCGTCATTATGTCCTTTCACGACAACAACTTCAAACGCATCATCCCGGACGCGCCGGAAGACGTGAAGAAGCTCGGCGTCAAAGATTTCACTTACGAAGAGTGCCGCAAACTCGACGTCGGCGCGTATATGGGCGAAGCGTTTAAAGGTCAGCAAATGGCCGACTTAGACGAGATGATCGCCGCGTTGCAAGAAGACCCGCGCCGCTTGATTTTCTTCGACGTGAAGCAAGTCGACTTCGCGGTCTTGGCGAGAGCGACCGAAGCGGTTCACCCGCAAATCATTTTGGCCAGTTCTAAGTACGACGAAATCAAGGCTTGGAAGAAGGTTGCGCCGCGTTCGAAGGCGATGCTTTGGATGCCGACGACTTGGAACGGAACCGCCGACGACCTGAAAGACCGTTTCGACAAAATTCGCGACGAAAACTTCGCCGACCTCGACGCGTTGCAAGTCCATGTCGTCGTTGACGATAAGGGCGAAGTGAAACCGACGCTCGACGTGTTGCGTTACTGCGGAACCGAGTTGCGCAAACGCGGCGTTACGTTCGAAACGTTGTCGTGGACGAACGGCGATAAGGCGTCGACTTATTGGACGCTTCTCGACGCCGGGTGCGCTTCCTTCGCGACCGACTACCCGACCGCGACGATGAAAGCGATCGGCGAGTATTACGCGCAAGAAAACGAAGAAAAGAAATAATGCAAACGACGTAAAGACAACGTTTGCGTAACAAGAAAGGTCGAGCGTCGCGAACGGCGCCCGACCTTTTTTAACGCCTCAACCTAACGAATTACTTGGCGTCGCCGATTTCGCGGTCGAGAACGTTCGCCTTGAACTCGTCGGAATTTCCTTTAAGTTCCGGCGCGTACATCGCTTCGACGCGAGTCGGGAGCGCGGAGAAACGCCCCGGCGTCTCGGCGCGCAGCCGATACGAAACGGTCGTTCGGCCTTGCGGAATTCGCGACGCGAAGAAGCAAACGCGGTCGTCTCGGTATTCGACGTAAGCGCCGAGATTGTTGCCGTTATAACCGCTCGTCGTTTCGACCGGCTCGTATCCGGCGGCCTTGCGATCTTCGAGCAAAATCGACTCGTACTCGTTCTTGCTTTCGAGCGTCAACTCGACTTCGATAAGATCGCCGGAAGCAACGGCGGCGCCGGAGTTTAGCGCGATTCTTTCGAAACGTTCGACGCGTTGCGAAACCGCTTGGCCGCGTCCGCCTTCGACGAGCGCCGTCGCGTCCTTTTTCGGAACGAGCTTGTAATAACGTCGCTCGACTTTCACTTCGAGCCCGGCCTTTTCGATCGGGTCTTCGAGCGTGAAGAATTCGAGGTAAGCGTTATAATACAACGGGTTCGTTCCGGTCGTCCGCAAGACGATTTCGCGGTCGCCGGACGCGATTTGCGTCGCGTCGAGAACGAGCGTTCCGTCCGTTTCGAAGAGCGTTTCCGGCAAATATTCGACCGTTTTACGCAGTTCGCCGTCGACGTAAACATCGACTTTCGAAACGGTTGCGAGTTCGTCGGTTTGGCGCAAATATTCGACGAACGCTTCGACGCAGATCGCGGCGTCGCGCGTCGAATTCCAGTAAGTCGCGTGTTTGCGGTTGTTAAGCAAATACTTGACGAGGCGCGGCGCGTCGTCGGCGATTCCGAGATCGCGGAGCGTTTCGACGTCGACGCGGCTTAACAGCTTCAAATAAAAGGCTTGCGTCTCAAATTCGGAGCCGTGCCAACGCCAAAAATACCAACCGGGAACGCGTCCTAAATCAAGCCAAACCGTTTGGTTTTCGTCGTCGACTTGGCGATACTGCGACAAACGACGCAAAATCGTTTCGACGCGAGACTTAGCGACGTCGCGCGATTCGGCGAGTTCCGGCGTTTGACCTTGCGTCGCCGTCTTCGTTTCGTCGTCGAGCGCGAGCGCAAACATCGAAAGCGGATAGAGTTGCAACTCGGTTCGCGCTTCCCAAAGGAACTCTTTCATCGTCGCGAAGAGTTCGGCTGGGTTCGCGGAAATGTCGACGTTTTCCGGCTCCGCCGTATTGACAAAGGTTTCCTCGAACGGAACCGGACGGATTCCCGCTTCGGATAACGTGTAGTAAACGAAAGCGTCCGCTTCGTCGGCGCCGTTTTTATAAAGGCTCCAAGCGTTCGATTTCGCTTTGCGTTCGTCGCTCCAAACTTTGCCGCGCAAAATTTTAAGCGCTTCATCGCGTTGATAGTTTTGGAGCCAAGCGATCCCGTTTTGGAGCGCGTGTTCCGGAACCGCTTGGTCGTTGGCGCGCGCCAAAACGAGTCCGCGAACGACGAGCGCGGTCATTTCCGCCGTCGAACGTTCGCCGACGCCGGAGAACCAGCCCCAACCGCCGTCGTCGCATTGCGCCGCGACGAGTTTGTCGACGCCGATTTGCGCGAGTTCGCGCGCTTTGTCGACGTCGTAAACCGCTTCGTGCGAAGCGTTGCGAGCCCACTGCGCGGCGCGTTCCTTGGCGTCGCCGAGTTCCTGCGCGTTCAAGTTCGCCCGTTTTTCTTTGAGCGACGCCAAGTCGACGCCGGAATCGAGGAGCGCTTTTTGCGCGATAACCAACGGAAGGAAACGGTTTAGCGTTTGCTCGTTGCAGCCGTAAGGGTACTCGATCATATACGGAAGCGCGTCGAAAATCGCCCCGGCGAGCGTCGGCGAGAAACGGACGGTCAATTTCGTCGTTTCGGGACGTCGCGCTTCCGGAACGGTCAAGCGGAACTTCGCTTCGCGCGGCGTTTTAGCGTCTTGCGAAGTATCATCGACGGCGGGGATCATACCCGATACGGCGACTTGCTTCGACATGCCGCGTTCCAAAATCGGGAGCGTTTCTTGAACCGCGTCCGACTCTTCGTCGGTCAACGCTTTCATCGTAAGCCTCGCTTCGCCGACGTTTTGCGCTTTGACAAGCCAGTCGACGCGCGCTTCGCCGGACGCCGGAACGACGACGGTTCGCGTCGCGGCGTTCGTTCCGATTCCCGGAGCGTTCAGCGCGGCTCCGTCGGCGTTTTCGACGAGCGTAAGTCGCGGCGAATCGTCGTTTTCCGCGTCGAGTTCGAGCGAAACTTGAACCGTTTTTTCGGAATCAAGGTAGTTGTGAACGATCGCCGAAAGAACCGCTTCGTCGTTTTGCGTCAGGAAGCGCGGCTTTTGCATACGGACGATAACGTCTTTACGCGAAACGAATTCCGATGTTCCGGAACCGACGCGCAACCCGGCGCCGACCGACCACGCGGCGACTTTCCACGTCGTTAAGTTTTCCGGCGTCTCGACTTCCAGCTCGATAACGCCGTCGTCGTTCGGGAGCAAGTTCGCGCCCCAAAACGCTAAGTCGGCGAGATTTTTACGCGTTGTCGCTTCTACGAACGCCGGCGCTTGCGCGCTTTGCGAGGAAGAGCCGCCCGCTTCGACAGCGACGTCGGCGACGGCTTCTCTCCGACGCATTGCGTTGTTGGCGCTCGACTTAAAGACGGCTCCGCCGACCATTCCGCCCGCCGCCATTGCGGGAGCGGGAGCCGCCGCCATCATCGTCGGGGCCGCGCGCGCGGCCCCCATCGCCATCGGCGCGGCGTCCATTTCCATCGCCGCTTCTTCGACGACGGCGAAATCTTCCACATCGCCGTTCATTGGTAAAGCGTTGGAAGAAGCGAACATAGTTCCGCCAAAGACGCCAAGGTCGCGCATATTGATTTCGACGCCTTCCGGGATTCGGAAAATTTTGCGAAGGTTAGTCGTAAATTCGGGCGACTGCGCGTAACGACGCCAATTCCAGAAGAACTTGCGGACGTCCTCGTCGTTCGGGCCGCGACCGGCGAGTTGTTCGAGCGCCTTATCGTAAACGGTAACAACGGTTTGGCCGACGATCGGACGGCCTTCAAGGTCGGTCAGGCGAATCGCGATTTTCGTCTTTTCGCCCGGCGCGACCGTCCCTTTCGACGGGAGAACTTCGACGTTTAAGACGCGATTTTCCGGCGGAACGACGATTTCGCGGGACACGCTGTAAAACTCGCCGTTCGATACGGTTCCGGCTTCGATAAAGAAGTTCGGCAGGTCGCGCTTTTCGATTTTAACGTCGACGCAAGCCGCGCCGTTTTCAAGTTTTACGATTCGCGGTTTCGTCGGCGCGATTCCGTGTTCCGGACGTTCGAAGAGAAGAACCGTCGCGTCGGGGCGGTCGGACGCGATTTGAACGCGCGCCGTTTCGCCGACTTTAAACTCCGATTTTTCAAGCGTTAGTTCGAGATCGCCGAAACGGAACGCGCTTTCGTTCGCCGCTTTTTTCGCGTCGGCTTTCTTTTCGGCGCTTCGAGTTGTCGCGCCGACGGTCAGGAGAACGGCGCCTTCGCGACGCAAACCTTGCGGCGTCTCGACTTCGCAGGAGAGACGGTATTGGCCCGGCTCCGCGGCGGAGAGCGAAAGCGTTCCGAAACCGTCGGCGTTCGGCGCGACGCGCTTCGAAAAGACCTCCGTTTCGACCGGTTTCAACGTCGGCAAACCGTTGTTCGAAGCGGTTTGCGCGTCGGTTTCGATCGGGCGGTACTCGATTTTGTAAAGACGGACGAGCGCTTCGCCGGCGACCGATTTGCCGTCGACGCGGCGCGTTTGGAAGGACGCGTCGATTTGGGACGCGACGTCGTAAAAACCGCGATTCGTCCAAACGCAAACCTTAAACGGGTCGCGAGTTGCGTAAACGGAACCGCTTCCGACAATCGCGCGTCGCGAACGGTCGACGACTTCCGCCGTAATCTCGTATTTTTGGTCGTCGTTCGGGAAAAGTTCCTTCGCAAACGACGTGTCGATAACGATTTGCGCCTTGCCTTCCGCGTTCAGGTTCGCCGTTCCTTCGAGGACGACCTCCGGAACGCCGGGCGAACGCGGGAACCAAGTCGGAATCGGACGCCGCCAACCCCATTTCGCCCAACCGGGATACGACGCGTAGTCGTTGTGGAGCCAGCCGTAACCGGGGCCGTAGAACCAATCCCAAGGCAAAACCGGGTACCAAGTTTCGTCGCAACGCGTTCGCGTAACCTTATACGAAACTTCGCCTTCGGTAACGGGCGCGCCGAAGAGATACTTCGCGGAAATCGTCGCTTCGATCTTGTCGCCGAGCGCGATCGGCTCCGCGGGCGCGTCGACCGCGACCTCAAACTCCGGTTTGCGGTACTCTTCGAGACGGAAAGAGCCGCCGCCGTACCAGCGACGATCGTTTGTCGAACGAATTTGAACGTTGTAAACGCCGAGTTGAGCGTCTTTAGGGAGTTCGAACGAACCGGCGAACGCGCCGAAATCGTCCAAAACGACCGTTTCCGTTTTCACTTCGTCGCCGCGCGGGGACGTAATCGAGTACTTAACTTCTTTGCCGGCCCAAAGATGCGTTTCCGGCAAGTCGTATTTCGCCGTTCCGAGCCAAAACTTAAATTCGGCCTTTTGACCGGGGCGGTAAAGCGGGCGGTCGGAGACGAAATAGGCGCGGGCTTGCGCTTCAAACTCGTTGTCCGCAAGGTTTGCGGCGCGACGAAGTTGCGCGTCGAGACGTTGCGACGAGAGGTAAGCGAAACGCGACGGCTCGCCCGACTTCGCGGACGGGACGATCGTAAATACCGTGTAATAACGTCTTCCGTCGTTGTTTTCGGCGTTGAAACCGGGGATTTTCTCGACGACGAAAGAACCGTTTTCGTCCGTTTTAACCTTTTCGGAGCGAGCGGTTCGCGTTTGGCGGTTCCCGTCGCGGTTCCAATTTGTTTCGACGACGAAAAGCTCGGTTTCGACGTTCGCGAGCGGGGCGCCGGTCAGCGCGTCGGCGACGTAAAAGTATTCGCCGTCGGCGGTTGAGCGCGAAACGATCGCGGCGTCCGGTTTCCAAAAGAACGCGGTCGATTTCTCGGCGGCCGTCTCGGAGTTTTTCGCGACCGCTTCGACGTAAAACAAACCGCCGCGAGAGATCGGAAGCGCGACGTCGTGTCGGCGGTTGAAATGGCCCGGTTCCGGTTCGATTTCGACCGTTCGTCGCGCGACTTCGGCGCCGAGGTATTTTTCGGCGATCTTTTCGACGCCTTGTCGTTGAAGGAAGAATTCGATTTGCGGCGAGAATAAATCGTTTTTAGCGTTGGGGTTGGAGTTCGCGACGTTGCGGAATTCGGCGAGAAGTTTCTCCGCGTCGATTTCCCGAACGACGAACTCGACCGCGTCGGCGTTGCGAGCGACGTAAGAAACGACCGTTTCGGCGCCGTTGATTTTCGACGCGGCTAAGTCGAAGCGTCCCCAAGGGTTAACGATTTGTTCGAGCGCTTTGCGCGCTTCGTCGCTGGTGCCGACGCCGAGACGCGAGGCCTCCCAAAGGTCGACGATTTCGCGCCAAGCGTCGGCGGCCTTGTCGTATTGTCGTCGATTTTCGTATTCGCGCGCAATTTGCGTCAACGCTTGACTTTGGGCGTCGGGCCTCGGAAACGGCGTTTTGAGAACCCGCGCTTCCGCGAGGGCGCGGCGCCAAATCGCGAGGCAGTTGTCGGAATCGGGCAATTTAAAGCGTTTGACTCCGGTCGCCAACTTCGCGATCGTTTCCGAATCGTCGAGGGTATGCAGGGCCCAAACGCCGGTTTCGGACGTCGGGGCGTTCGGCGCGTTCGGGTCGGTCGGGAAGTAGCGCGAATAGTCGGAAAGCGTTTGAACGCCAAAGGTTGCCTGCGCTTGTTCGCCGAGTTGCAACAGAATGTGAAAACGGCTCGACGGCGTCGAGACCGCGAGGTATTGCGACTCCAGATAGCGAACGCGTTCGCCGTCGTTTTGCGCCGCTTCGAACGACTTGGGCGTCGCGAAGAAAATCGGGTTTCCGTCGGCGTCGACCGGGGCGCCTTGGCCGCGCGATGCTCTGTAATAATCTCTTTCCGCGTCGGGGTCGTAAACGGGCGGCGCGTCGAGGTTGGTTTTCGCTTGCAGACGCCAACGTCCGCTCGGGGCGCCGAGGTACGACGGGCTTTTCGTAAGCGCTTTGATAAAGCAGTAATAGTAATAGCCGAGGGCGCGTCGGAACTCCTCTTCGATCGGCGTTTGGCCCCCGCGAACCTCCGGAGCGGTCGCAACCGGCGGCAAACCGAGCGTTTCGGCTTGCGCCCGCGCGGCTTTCTCGTCGATCGGAGCGTCGACGCCGTTCGGGAAGAGCGTCGCTTGCTCGGCGCGAACGAGCGCAAACGCTTCGTTCAGGAGGTAAAGGGCCCGAGCGCGGAGGAACGCCGAGCCGTCGACGGAGTTCGGCGTCCAACCTGCGACGCGGACGAACTTGCCGTCGACGATTTCGCCGCGATTGGAACCGTTAAGGAGGAAGTCGGCGAACGCTCGTTTGAGCCGCCAAGAGTTCGGGCGGGCTTTCGTCGCTCGTTCGTAAACCGCTTCCGTAACGACGGGCGCTTCCGAAATAGCCGGGCCGAAGGCGGTTTGGAGCGTCGAAAGCGCGGCGAGCGTTTCGTGTTCCGTCGCTTCGGCGGAGTCGACGACCGCTTCGCAAAGGACGGCGGCGTCGGCTCCCATTCCTTCGTTCGCCAACTTTCGGGCGGCGGCGAGCAGGTCTTGCGGCGACTTACCGGCGAGGTCTCGCGCTTTTTCCTCCGGCGTTTTCGTCGCGATTCCGGCGAACGGGAGGCGGGATTGCGTTCCGGCGTCGGGCGCGACCGGGCCGCCGGGGGAAATCGGCTTGACCGGGCGAGCCGAGCGAGGCGGACGCAACGGCGGCGCGGCGTCGGAGGACGGCGAAACAAGGCGAAGCGTTCCGAGCGCGAGCGCTCCGACGAAAGCGCCGAAAAGCGTCGCTTTGAGAAGCGAGCGAGGACCGCGGGCGTCGAAACGCCGACTGCTTCGACGCTTCAAACGGGGAAAAAACGCGAAACGCCGGGAACGGGGTTCGCGCGGTTTGGATTCTATCGTCATTTTTCTTTCTCCTTAAACGGACGAACCGGCGACGGCGCTCGGCGAAGCGAAAGGGCTCGAAGCGGCGGCGCGGCTCGGCGACATTCCCATTATACTAAAGACGACGAGTAAAGGCGCGGGGCGGTTTGCAAAAAAACGAAGATTTCCGCATTTTTCTCCTTTTTTTGACGGAGATAGAAAACGCGACGTTAAAATAGGGGGATTGGTGAAGAAAATAGGGGCGGTTATAACGATTTTGCGCAAGGCGTCGGATGTAAGACGCGCCGCGCTTTTCTTGGTTTCGCGAGCCCGCGTCGGGCGATAATAGGGACGAAGAAGCGTCGTCGGCGGATAAAAGCGAGCGTTCGAGGCTCGACGGTCGGCGCGGCGCCGTTATAATCGTTAATTTTTGTCGGTTTTTTGGTAAATTGGCGAAAAGAGCGGCGGTTTGGGGCTTCTCAAAAAATAAATTTCGGCGAAAATATGGGTAAAATAGCGAAGCAGGGAAGTTTGCGCGATCTTCGTTAATTTTTAATGACGGCGGCTTTGACTTCGCGCCGTTCGAGACGCGGTTTCGTCGTGTAAAATCGGCGACGCGTCGTTTGCCGCGACTTCGGCGAATCCGTTTTATCCTTGAACGATAAAATCGCGGAAATTTTAAAAACGAGCAAAAAAGCGTCCGCGGACGTTAATCAACATAGGAAGAGGAGTTTTTGAGATGAAAATCATCGGTTTGACGTTGCGCGCGTCGTTGGCGGCGGCGCTTTTGACGGTCGCTCCGAGCGCGTTCGCGTTCGGCGGTCTCTTCGACGGCGGTCTTTTTAAGAGCGCCGAACCGGAATACGTCGTCGACGACGGTTCCTTTTTCGCCGGAGAAGCGCTGACGATCGGCGAAATGGCCGCGCCGTCTCCGTTCTTCTCGAGCGCCGCGAGCGAAAGCTACTCCGGTTGCGCGTCTTGCGGCGACGACTCCGGCGTCGTTTACGGCGGCGGCGTTCCGGCGGCGATCGACTGCTGCGATCCGTGCGCGTTCGTTTGCGATCCGTGCGAACCTTACGTCGTTTGGGGCGGTTATCGTTCGTCGTATGTTCCGGGACAACCGGTTCGCAACGTTCTTCGCGGCGTTCGCAACCTCCTTTCTAACTGCAGCCTCTTCTGCCAACCGGCTTACGTCTGCGACCCGTGTTGGACGGTCTGCGACCCGTGCTGGAGCCCGTGCGATCCGTGCTGGACTTCCTGCGAAGCGACCTGCGACGGCGGCTACGCTCCGCGTTGCTGCGGCGACGGGATGATTCCGGGCGAAGCGCGCCCGATGGACGCGAACACCGGTTTGCCGCAAGCGGGCGGCGTCGACGCGGTTTCTCCGACGCCGACGCTCCAAACCGATTCGCAACCGCTCGGCTCGTATCAAGAAACGACGCCGGCCGTTCCGCAAGTCGCTCCGGCTCCGCAACTTAACGCTCCGGCCGCCGCTCCGGAAACGATTCCGACTCCGGAACCGGCAAACCTTGGCGCGGGCGTTCTGAACATGCTCGTTCCGGAAGACGCGGTCGTTTACGTCAACGGCTATCGCACGAAGCAAACCGGCGCCGTCCGCTCCTTCGCGGCGAAGAGCCTTGAGTTCGGCGAAACTTATTCGTTCGAAATTCGCGTCGTCGCCGTCCGCGACGGTCAAGTTTTCGAAGACGTTCAACACGCGACGCTGACCGCCGGTCAAGAAACCGCGTTGGCGTTCAACCTCAGCCTCCGCTCGAATCAAGCGGTCGCCGCGCGTTAAGCGTTTGCGCTTTCTCGACTTAGTTTAACGTCGAATCGTTAAAAACTCGACGCTTCCTCGGAAAGCGTCGAGTTTTTCTATTTCTTGACGCGGTAAGAACGGGCAAAAAGAGCGACGGCGATTAGCGCAAAGATTCGATAAATCGCGCGACGTAAGGATTCGTCTCCAACCGCTCCGCGTCGAGACCGTCGAAGCGGGCGCCGCGTTTGATCAATTCGATCGCGGGACGTTGATGTAAAAACTTCACCCAACCCTCCAAAGGCGTCGCGCCGTCGTTCGAACGCGCTTCGACGTCCGCTCCGGCGTCGATTAAGAGATTGATAACGTCGACGCTCGTCGCGAAATGAAGCGGCGTCTTTCCGTCGACGTTCTTTGGGTCGACGTCGCAACCCGCTTCAAGGAGGAGACGGCGGATTTCCGGTTGTCGGCGACGAGCGGCAAGCGTTAGCAAGGGCAAGCCGTTTCGACTTGTTTCGGCGAAATCGACGGCGTTTTGCGCAAGAAGCTCCTTCAATCCGTCGACGCGGCCCTCCTCGACGATTCGGCAAACGGGCGACGTCTCCTCGCCGTCGCTTTGATAAATATTGTCGAGAAACGCGGCGAAAGAATCGGCGATTTTCCAAATTTCTCCCGTTTCGCGGTCGCGCAACCCGACGACGCCCGTTTTTTTACGACCGCCGCCGAAAACGCCGAACAGTTTGCAGGAAACCTTCAAACAATATTCGTTTCCGTAAGGACCGCGTCCGACCGGCAAAAATCCGCGCCCGTTCGGATAATCCGCCTCCCAATCTTGCGTCGCCGTTTGCAAATCCCAAAAATCGAACGGCGCGTTCAAGGCGTAAAGGAGGTCGATCGCGTCGACGCGGTCGTCGCTCGGCGGCCCGACAAGCGCGTATTCGCCGGTAAAGAGCCCGCCGTTCGAAGCGAGCGGAAACTCGACGTATTCCTCCGGCGACGCCGTTTCGCGCCTCGAAACGCTTGATTTCGTCGAGCGTCGGCGCCGGGAAGGAATCGATAACCCGCGCTTTCAGTGGAGCGTTCATTTTTCTTGCTCCTTAACGTTTGAGTTTGTCGCGGTTAACGTGTTCCGTTTAGACAAAACGCCGTCGCGACCGTCGCCCGCGGTCGAAAAATCGACGGGAACGGCGGCCTCGAACGGCGTTGTAAAGAAGCGAAAAAAGAGGCGTTTCGGCGCGTCAGCCGAGCGTCGAAATCGCTTCGAAGTCCGCTTTCAGCGAGTGATAAAGACGTTGGTAAACCGCGAACGCCGCGTCGTATTTCTTTTGAGCGTCCGGGTTAGGCGCGAGTTCCGAAACTTGACGAATCGTCGCGTCGCAAGCCTCGACGACGTTCGCGTATTCGCCGCCGCCGACCGCCGCCAAGAGCGCGACGCCGAACGCCGGGCCCTCTTCGGAGTTGAGCGTCGTCGTTTTGCTTCCGAAAACGTCCGCTTGAATTTGGCGCCAGAACGGGCTTTTCGCGCCGCCGCCGGAAGCGCGAATTTCGCCGACCGGAACGCCGAGCCCGCGGAAAATGTCGATCGCTTCGCGCAACGAGTAAGCGACGCCTTCCATAATCGAGCGCGCGATTCGGCCGCGGTCGCTCGACAGAGTGAGCCCGACGAAGCAGCCGCGAGCGTTCGGGTCGGCGTGCGGCGTCCGTTCCCCGCTCAAATACGGGAGGAAGAAAAGACCGTCCGCGCCGATCGGCGTCGCCGCCGCTTCCGCCGTCAGGAGTTCGTAAACGTTTTGGCCGTTGGCTTTAGCTTTTTCGTAAAGTTCCGGGCAGAGCGCGTCGCGGAACCATTGCAGCGAGCCCGCCGCCGAGAGCGTAACGCCCATCATATGCCATTTGCCGCGAACGGCGTGACAGAACGTGTGAACGCGTCCGAGTTTGTCGTATTTCACTTCGTCCGAGTGAACGAACGCGACGCCGCTCGTGCCGAGCGAAGTCGAGAGGACGCCGCTGCGAACGATCCCGTTGCCGACCGCGCCCGCCGCGCAGTCGCCCGCGCCGCCGACGACGACGCAGTCGGTCGTTAAGCCAAGTTGTTCCGCGACTTGCGGCGTCAGTTTGCCCGTAACGTCTTCCGATTCGAAAACGGTCGGCAGGAGCGATTCGTCGAGTTGGAGCGCGTCGAGGAGCGGTTTCGACCAACGGCGGTTCGCGACGTCGAGAAGAAGGGTTCCGCTGGCGTCGCTAACTTCCGTCGCGTACTCGCCGGTCAAACGGCGGCGAATTTCGTCTTTCGGGAGCAACACTTTCGCGACGCGGTCGAAGTTTTCCGGTTCGTTGTTGCGGAGCCAAACGATTTTCGGCGCGGTAAAGCCGCTCATCGCGGGGTTTGCGACCATCTCGATCAACTTGTCGCGCCCGCCCGCCGCCGCTTCGATTTCGGCGCATTCCTTGGCGGTGCGTTGGTCGTTCCAAAGGATCGCCGGACGGATAACATTGTCGTTTTTGTCGAGAAAAACAGAGCCGTGCATCTGCCCGGAGAGCCCGATCGCCTTGACGTCGCTTCCCTTAACGCCCGCTTTTGCAACGACTTCCGGGACTACCTTAACGACTGCGTTCCACCAGTCGTCCGGGTTTTGCTCCGACCAAAGCGGTCGCGGCGCGTAAAGCGGGTACTCCCCGACGCCGCTGGCGAGAATCGTTCCGTCGGCGCGAACGGCCAACACCTTAACGCCGGAAGTGCCGACGTCGATCCCTAAATAAACGTTCATAAAACGCTCCGTAAAACGAAAATTGCTAAAAATTGCTCGTCGCCTTCGACCGGGGCGCGGTCGGGCGATCGTTCTTCGATTATAATGGAAGCGTCGCCGATTTTCCAGCGGTTTTAACGATTTAACGCCGAATTTTGCCGTTTTTTTTGATTCCGAACGTTGGAATGGCGAAATTAGGAAAAGCGGGTAAACGCAGAGCGTTGGCAAGAAAAGCCCCCGCTTCCAAGAACAGCGTTGGCCTATATAATATATTGGCGTTTATTTGTTTCTTCGACGGCGTTTCTAGGCGCGCAAAATTTTGAAAATGGAGAAAATGAAGAAAATGAATCGCGTTGCGCTTTATCGCGGTTTTACGTTGGTCGAGCTGTTGGTCGTGATTGCGATTATCGGGATTCTGATCGGACTTCTCCTTCCGGCGGTGCAGGCGGCGCGCGAGGCGGCTCGGCGAATGCAGTGTATGAACAACCAAAAGCAATGGGGCGTCGCGCTGCAAAATTACCATTCGGTTTTCGACAAGTTGCCGAGCTTGACCGAACGCGCAAACTCTTGCGTGTCGCCGCATACGCATTTGGCGCCTTACGTCGAACAAACGAACTTGCGTTATATGGTCGATTTAAGCGTCGATTTGTATAAATATCGCGCCGGTTCGAGCCGAAGCGTCCAGCTGAACGACGTTTACGTCGTCCCGGCGCGGACGGCGTTTCAGGGAACGCGCTGTCCGAGCGACGGCGGCGGCCCGGCGACGGTAACCGACGATATTGGCGACGTTTACGCGACGAACAATTACGTTTACTGCGTCGGAAGCGGAACCGGGAACACGTTCCGAATGAACAGTTCGCTCTCGACCGGGGCCGAGTCGGAACGCGCCGGCGGACGGTCTGACGGGGCGTTTTATTTCGCGTCAAACCTTGGTTTTGAAGCGTTTACGGACGGGACGAGCAACACGACGATTATGTCCGAGTATCTCGTCGGCGCCGGAACGAAGGATTTGACCGACGTTCCGTTGACGCAAATTCGCGCAAATCCTTTAACTCGCGGCGTTTATATGGCCGACTTTTCCCCGGCGAACGCGTCGAAATACGCGCGAATGCGGGACGCTTCGGACGAACAACTGGAAGCGTTGCTTGCCGAAACGCCGAAGTGGCGAACCGACGTCGGCAAGGGGTGGATCGTCGGAAAGTACGATTCGACGCTTTTTAACGCGTTTTTGGCGCCGAACTCGCGTTTCCCCAACATTTACGCGTCGAATTACGGCTTTTTTGCCGCGCGGAGCGCTCACCCTGGCGGCGTGATCGCGCTAAACGCCGACGGAAGCGCGGCTTTTGTCGCCGACGTCGTCGATTTGAACGTTTGGCGCGCCGCCGCGACCATCGCCGGAAACGAAACGGAAACGTTGCGCTAAAAAGACTTACGGCGCGTCGTTAAGTCGCGTCGAAAATAACGAGGAAAAAGAAAAAACGCGTTGGACGCTTAAAGGTTAACGCGTTGTAAAATAAGGAAATAGAATGACCGCCGCGCTGACGCAAATTTTTTATACCATCTCCGCCGCGCTCCTGATTCCGACCGAATTGGGACTCCTCGCCGCGCTTTTCGCCGCCTGCTGGCTCGTCGGAACGACGCTGCGTCAAGGTTGGGCGCGACGTTCGGAACTCTTGAAACGGCGAGAGTTGGAAACGCTTTGGACAAGCGATAACGCCGCCGACGCGCAAGAAGCGCAAACGCGTCTTCAAACGACGGGCGCTTCTCAAAAGGCGGGGACGCTCGCGACGCTCGCCGCCCTCGCCGAAAAAATTGACGACGAAGCGTTTGTCGAGAAGACGGTCGCGGAGTTGCAAAACGCGATGAAAGAGCGTTGCGAACGGGCCGACCGTCTCGTTAAAACGGGGCCGGCGCTGGGGTTAATGGGGACGTTGATTCCGCTGGGCCCGGCGCTCCTCGGCCTCGCGCAGGGCGATTTGGAGACGTTGGCGACGAACCTTGTCGTCGCGTTTTCGACGACGGTCGTCGGGCTAACCGTCGCGCTGATAAGCTCTTTCGTCTTGACGACGCAAAAACGCCGTTTTCGACGCGACGTCGTCTTCCTGAATTTCGCGCTCGACCGTTTGAGCGAAACGGCGAAGAGCGCGAAAAAAAACGCCGAGACGGAACGCGCTGAAAATAAAAGCGTTGCGAACGAAGAAAACGGAGGCGAGCGATGAGAAAGCGCGGGCGTTTTTGTTCCGGAGCGTTCGACGCGCCGTCGGAGTCGCTCCTCGCGGGAGTCGAAAATTTATTCGACGTCGCCATTGTCTTCGCCGTCGCGCTGATCGTCGCGTTGGCGACGTATTGGAAGTCGCCGCTTCTTTTTGAAAACGAAGACTTTACGGCGGTGGTAAATCCCGGAAAACCGGATATGGAGCTGGTCGTGAAGGAGGGACGCGAACTTAAGCGATACAAAGCGAGCGGCGAAAACGGGAGCGGCGAGGGCGAACTGCTCGGGCGCGCTTACCGCCTGCCGGACGGCCAAGTCGTTTACGTGCCGACGGACAAAGAAAAGCGATATGATGTAGAAAACGCGGCGGCGAGCGAAGGAGAAAGCGAATGAACGGCGTTTTTAATCTGCTGAAACGTCGAGTTTTAAAGACGGCGGTCGACGGCGTCGCGAGACGCGTCGCGACCGTCGTTTTTTTGACACTTTGCGCGATGTTTTTTATGTCATGTCGTCAAAGCGGCGATATGCCGCAAACGGATGAAACGTCGTTGGTTGCGACGGAGGATAACGCCGTCGACGAAGAGAAAACGCGCCAAACGTTTAAAGTCGCGTTCGTCGGTTGGAGCGACGCCGATTTCGCGCGTTGGCGCTCGACGACCGTCGGGACGAACTTTGAAGCGGAAATCGTTAAGCGCGAAGCGTTTGCGTCGACCGACTTTTCGGATCGCGACGTCGTTTTGATTCGCGCGATCGGTTGGACGCCGAGCGACGCGGAGCGGAAAAAACTTGCCGAAGTTTCCGCGCAAAACGTTGCGACGCTTGCGTTTCCAGCGACGCTCGACGCGTCGCGCGAGGCGACGAACGTTTCGCCGAAATTGGCGGCGGCGTTTTACAAGTATTTAACGTTCCCTTGCGAAGAAAACGTTTGTTCCGGCGCGGCGTTTTTAATGAAAAATTTCGGCGGTTCGAAGGGCGAGAAAATCGTTTATTGGGAAGACGTTGCGGAAGACGCGAAGAAAGAAAAAACAACCGACGGCGCCGCGTCGCGTCCGGCGTTTGACGTCGCGCCGCCGAAGGAAGCGCCGCCGTTCGGGTATTTTTATTGGGGGCCGCGAATCGACGAGACGCTTGAAGCGTTTCAAGCGCGACGCGACGCCGACGGTCGGAACTTGCCGCCTAACGCGCCTAAAATCGCGCTTTTCGGCGATTTTCTCGAACCGTTCAAAGCGGAAGAGCGCGAACCGCAAGACGAATTGATCGCGAAGTTGGAAGCGCGCGGGTTCGACGTTTACCCGATTCACAACTTAAAAAACAACAAAGATTTGTTACTCGATGTCAAGCCGGATTTGGCGATCTATTTTCCGCGCGGTCGAGCGCTCCCGAACGGCGCGGCGGTCGAGGTCTTTAAGTCGTTGAATTGCCCTATTTTGTCGGCGGTTTGTCTCTCCGTTTCGGAAGCGGAATACCGTTCGCAACCGGTCGGCGCGACCGGCTCGTACTACGCGTTGACGACGGCGCTTCCGGAACTCGACGGCGTTGTCGAACCGACCGCGATCGCGACGAAAGACGCCGACGAAAACGGATTCGTCGCGCGCCGAGCGCTTTCCGAGCGAATCGACGCGCTCGTCGAACGTTGCGCCGGTTGGATCGAGTTGCGACGCAAGTCGAACGCGGAGAAGCGGTTGGCGATTTTCTTTTACAAAGCGCCGGGGGGGAGCGCGTTGACGGCGCAGAGTCTCGAAGTCGTTCCGTCCCTTTACAATACGTTGACGCGGCTTCGCGACGAAGGGTTCGATTTGGGCGCGGATTTCCCGCAAACAATTGAAGAATTTCGGGTTAGAATCGAACGCGAAGGGCGGACGGTCGGGCAATGGAATCTCGGCGATTTTGAAAAATTTGTCGAGGAAGCGCGACCGGAGTTCGTTCCGGAAAATGTTTATAAGAAGTGGTTTAACGATAATTTGACGGAAGACGTTCGACGGCGCGTCGTCGAAGTTTGGGGGGCGGCGCCCGGCGACTATATGACGCGCGACGTCGGGGACGAGTTCGGCGTTTTGGTTCCGCGTCTGCAATTCGGCAACGTCGCGCTGATTCCGCAACCGTCGACCGACGTTTTGGAAGACGCTCCTTACTCCAAGAACGACAACGACTTCGACGCGGTTCACGGAACCGATAAGGCGCCGCCGCATTTCTATTGGGCGGCTTATTTTTGGGCGCTACATGGTTTCGCGTCGGACGCGCTCGTTCATTTTGGAACGCACGGTTCGCTCGAGTTTACTCCCGGGAAATCGGCGTTTACGACCGAAAATTGCTTTCCGGACGCGCTGATCGGCGACAAACCGCACCTTTATTTGTACAGTATTAACAACATCGGCGAAGCGTTCCTCGCGAAGCGGCGGGCGCGGGCGACGATTATTTCGCACCTCACGCCGCCCTTTACGCAAAGCGAGTTATACGGCGATTTAAAGACGGTCGACGCTAAGTTACACGAGTATTTGGAAACGACCGATTCCGCGCTCAAAAGCGAAACGGCGTCGGCGCTCGTCGCGGCGGTTTTGCGGTCGAATCTGCTCGACGATTTGCTCGACGAACCGGCGTTTCGAGCGTTTGTCGACGCGGAGTTCCGGGCGGAGTTCGAACGCTCCGAACGCATTTTCGACGACGCGCAAATCGAGACGTTGCAAAAGGTTCTGCATCGTTACGAGGACGCGAGCGTTACGGAAGGATTACACGTTGTCGGCCGCCCTTGGTCGGACGAACAGGTCGCGCAAACGGCGGCGCAAACGACGCTTGCGAAAGACGACGCCGAGAAACGGTTGCGCGATTCGTTCGACGCGGAACTTAACCGATTTGTCGACGGACTTTGCGGGAGCTTCATTCCGCCGTCGACGGGGGGCGATTTCCTCGTCAATCCGGACGCCGCGCCGACCGGGCGCAACTTGGCCGGGCTCGACGTTCAAAAGTTGCCGACGCCGGAAGCGGAGCGGTTGGCCGCGAAGTTGACCGACGAAATTCTCGAAAATCATCGCGCGGCGAACGGCGGCGCTTGGCCTCGTCGCGTCGCCTGCGTCCTTTGGGGGGGCGAGTCGATTCGAACGCGGGGACTCGGGGTCGCGCAAGTCTTTTATTTGCTTGGCGTTCGGGTAAAATACGATTCGCGCGGGAACGCTTCGGAACTCGAATTGATTCCGTCGAGCGAACTCGGACGACCGCGAATCGACGTTCTCGTTCAAACGTCCGGGCAGTTCCGCGACGCGTTTGGGGCGAAGATCGAGGCGATCGACCGCGCCGTTCGGTTGGCGGCGCAGGCGGAAGACGACGCGTTTCCGAATTTCGTCCGGGAAAACGTCGCGAAAATCGCCGAGCGGCTCGTTCGAGAAAACGGAACGCAACCCAATGAAGCGGCGGAACTTGCGACGGCGCGCGTCTTCGGTTCGACGAACGCGCTCTCCTACGGAACCGGGATTATGCGGCTCGTCGAAAGGGGCGACCTTTGGAACGACGAAACGGAAGTCGCCGAGCGGTATCTCGCGAATATGTCCGGAGTCTATCGCGACGCAAGTCGTTGGGGAACGCCGGTTAAGGGACTGCTCGAATACAATCTCGACGGAACGGAACTGATGCTGCAGTCGCGGTCGTCCAACGTTTGGGGGCCGGCGAAACTCGACCACGTTTACGAATTTGCGACGCTTGCGACGGCGGTTCGCACGAAAACCGGACGCGACCCGCAAATTTGGTTCGACGATTTACGGTCGCCGACCAATCCGCGCGTCGAAACGGCGAGGTCGGCGCTCCGCGAAGAGTTGCGAACGACGCTTTGGAACCCTAAATATTTGAAGGGGTTGCAGCGCGAAGGCGCGAGCGCGGCGGCGTCGACCGCGAAGACCGTTCGCAACCTTTACGGCTGGAACGTCGCGCAACCGAAGACGATCGACGCGTCCGTTTGGGAGGAAACGACCGCCGTTTTCGTCGACGACGCCTGCGGCCTCGGGATTCGCGAATGGTTCGAAACGCAAAACCCCGCCGCGCTTCAAGATATGACCGCCGTTATGCTCGAAACCGTTCGCAAAGGATATTGGGACGCCGCGCCGGAAACGGTCGAGAAAATCGCGAAACTGCACGCCGAGCTGGTCGCAAAACACGGCGCTTCCGGGAGTTACGAAACGACCGGGAATAAAAAGCTGATCGAGTTTATCGGGACGCTTCCGCTCGGCGAAGCGGGGGACGCCTACCGCGCCGAGATCGAACGGGCGACGACGCCTTCGCAAGCGCAGCAAGTTCGAGGGTTGGCGTTGAAGGAAATAACGGAGAACGCCGAAAAAACGCCGGAAAGCGACGCGACGTCGACGGACGCGACGGCGGAACGTCGACGAGCGATTCTCGTTTTCGCGGTTTTGTTCGGAATCGTCGCGCTCGGATTCGGCGTCGGCGAACGCGCTTCTTTTCCGCTCCGCTAGCCAAACGGGAAATTTCGGGTATAATATCGAAAAGCGGACGTTTCGCCGCGAACCGTCGGGAGACGGCGGAAGCGAAGCGGAGGGAAACGCGTCCGGCGCCGACGTTGAAAAACGTCGAGGTTAATATAAAGGAAAGAACGGCCCCGCCGCCCGCGCGACGGGAGACGCTCGACGCAACAAAGAAAGTCGAGGCGAAAATATGACCGAAACGGCCCAAACCGACAAAAAGTTTATTTATCTTGACAACAACGCGACGACCGCCGTCGCGCCGGAAGTTCTCGACGCGATGCGCCCCTACTTCGAAACGGAGTATTGGAACCCCAGCTCGATGTACGCCCCGGCCGAAGCGTTGGCGCGCAAACTCGACGAAGCGCGAGCGACCGTCGCTCGACGGCTCGGCGCGGCGTATCCGGACGAAATTATTTTCACCTCCTGCGCTTCCGAAAGCAACAACGCGGCGATCGTCGGCGCTTGGAAGGCGGCGCGTCGCGTCGACCCGAAACGCAACCGCGTTGTCACGACGAAAGTCGAGCATCCGGCCGTTTTAGAGGTTTGCCGTCAACTCGAGCGCGAAGGAGCGGAAGTCGATTATATCGGCGTCGACGCGCAAGGGCGAATCGATTTGCGCGAGTACGTCCGAGCGTTGCGACCCGGCGAAACGGCGGTCGTCTCGATCATGCACGCGAACAACGAGACCGGCGTTATTTTCCCGATCGAGAAACTGGCGCGGCTGGCGAAGCAAACCGACGAAAAAATTGTCTTCCACTGCGACGCGACGCAAAGCGTTACGAAACTGCCGATCAATTTGAGTCGAACGGCGACCTCCGACGAACCGAACGGCGCGTTCGCAAACGTCGACATGCTGTCGTTTAGCGGACACAAAATTCACGCTCCGAAGGGAATCGGCGCGCTTTACGTCCGCCGCGGAACGCCGGTCGAGCGGTTCCTGATCGGCGGGCACCAAGAACGAGGGCGGCGCGCCGGGACGGAAAACGTTCCCTATATTATCGGGCTTGCCAAAGCGCTCGACCTCGAAGCGGAAGACCGCGAAGCGACCGCGGCTCGTATGGAAAGGATGCGCGACCGTTTGCAGGCGGAAATCGAAGCGCGGATTCCTTGGGTCGTCGTCAACGGCAAGGACGCGCCGCGCACGCCGAACACGTTAAACGTCGCGGTTTACGGCGCGGAGGGCGAAGCGATTTTGATGCTGATGTCCGAAGCCGGCGTCTGCGTTTCGAGCGGGTCGGCCTGCACGTCGGGTTCGCTCGAACCGTCGCACGTCCTCTCGGCGATGAAGGTTCCGGAAGGCGCGCTCCAGGGGAACTTCCGGTTCAGCCTCAGCCGTTACACGACCGACGCGGAAATCGACGCCGCGCTCGAAGCGTTCGTCGACGTCGTCGCGAAAGTGCGGGCGACCTCGTCGAAATGGGACAACGTCAAGGGCGAGCCTATCGCTTGATTTTTAAAGCGAAAACGGTTGCGCGTCGAGGTTTTTTGACGTAAAAAACGCGTTCGAAGCGGAAGACTTCGAGCGCGTTTTCTTTTTTTGCGGCGAATTTAGGAGGAACGCGCGATTTAGGCAAGCGCGTTCCCCGTTTCGACGTTTGTTTTTAAGGCGCGGCGGCGACTATTTTTGCGCGGCGCGGACGATCGTGCCGACGTGTTCGCCTTGGACGGCTTTCTTGAAGTTGTCCGGTTCGCGGAAGTTGAAGACCATAATCGGCATATTGTGTTCGGCGCACTTCGCGAACGCTTCGGAGTCCATCACGCGGAGGTTTTGACGGATCGCGTCTTCGTAAGTCAGCTCCGAATAGAACGTTGCGTTCGGGTTCTTTTTCGGGTCTTCGCTGTAAATGCCGTCGACTTTCGTCGCTTTGAGGATGACGTCGGCTTCGAGTTCGAGCGCGCGTTGAGCGGCGGCGGTGTCGGTCGTAACGAACGGGCTGCCGGTGCCGCCGGCCAAGATGACGACGCGCCCCTTTTCGAGGTGGCGCTGCGCGCGGCGGCGAATGTACGGTTCGGCGACGACGTCCATCGGGAGCGCCGTCATCAGGCGAGTCGGTTGGCCCTGCGCTTCGATCGCGTCTTGGAGCGCGAGACCGTTGATGACCGTCGCGAGCATGCCCATATAGTGCGCCGTCGCTTCTTGAATCGACGAGTTCGCCGCTTTGAACTGCGCGCCGCGAAGAATGTTGCCGCCGCCCATCACGACCGCGATTTGCACGCCGCTTTGCGCGACGTCGACGATTTGCGCCGCCAAGTGGTTGACCGAATCCATCGAGACGCCGCGGTCGTTTTCCGGACAAAAACTTTCGCCGGAAATTTTCAACAAAACGCGGCGCGGACGGGAAAGAGAAGCGGAAGAAGCGTTCGAAGTCATGTTGCGAGTCCTTGAAGCGCGTTCGCTTCGACGCTTAAAAAGCGAGGCGTTCGAGCTCGCGAAAAGAACGAGCGCTCGCGTTTAAAGGCCGAGTTGGAAACGCGTTAAAAAAGCGTCAATGTGGAAAAACGTCGCGTCGAGCGTCGACTCGGAGGAGAGCGCGGACGAACGGCGCTTCGGCGTCAAATTAGCTCTATTTTGCGGAAATTTTGAGCGGCGTCAAGCGGGGGCGGCGTAAAAAAACCTCGCGTCGCCGAACGAATTGACGCGAGGTTAAGGAACGGCGAAGCGCTCGTCGGCAAAGGACGAAAACGCCGCGCTTGAACTCAAACCATGTCTTTCAACGCTTTGAGCGCCTTCACTTTGACCTTCCAGTGCGCCGGTTTGGCCGGACGGTTCGTGGTTTGGCCCGGATGGAACGGATCCGGAACGTTCTCTTTGCCCGGTTTTTCCGGAACCCATTGCTTTTCGATTTTGACGAGCCCCGGAAGCGTGAAGCTGCCGGCGTCCGCGAGGCTCGTTTGGATCAGCGCGCCGAGGTTGTCGACGACGGCGGCGACGTCTTTTTTGCTCAAACCGACGTTTTCGGCGAGTTGCGCGACGATTTGCGTTTTGGTCAACGGCTTCGCTTTTTCTTCGGTTTGGGGTTCGACTTGTTGGGCGGCTTTCTTAGCGCAAGTTTTTTTCGCGCAGGGTTTCTTTTCTTTCGCCATTGTAGCGGTCCTTGAAGAGTAACGAGTTTATGTGAATGAATCGAAATAATTTTCGGGCGAAAATTACGATGAAACGCGACGCGCCGCCCTCGGAACCGAACGTTAAAACGGATAACGGTTCGAAAATCGACGGGCTTCGTTTTTCTCGTCCGAAACTATTATGACGACTTTTTTCTCCGAAAGCAAGCAAATTTCTCTCTTTTGGACAAAAAAACGCGTCTTTTTTTAATTTTTTTGTCGAGCGACGGCGCCGCGGCGTTTCGTCTTCGACGAGTGAAAAAAACGAACCAATTTTACGACTTAAAGTTTTTACCTTTTTCGTCGTCGATTCTTATATTATTAGCGAAGGAACGGCGCGGCGTCAACGCAAAACGCCTTTCTTTTTGTTTTTTTCTTTATTTTTTCAAAAAAAAACGTTAAAATTAACGAGCGCGACGGGGAAGCGCGTTAAAATACGGGGTTTGCGTCGAGGCGTTAAAACCGTCGACCGCGCCGTTAGACGTCGAGGAAGCGAGAACGCTCTAAGATGGGAAGAACGAAAGTCGGGCCGCTTTACAGACGACGAATTTTTTTTATAATAGTACGTTGGTCGCCGGGAAACGAAATTTTTTGCGTCGGAGCGGTTCGTGTCGGCGCGAACCGAATATTTTGACGCCCGACGTCCGATTTCCCCTATATTTTACGATGACGCCGCGGCGACTCGCGTCGCGACGCTAGATTCCGCGTTGACGGAGGTAAACTAAATGTCGCAATATACGATGACGAGCGCGCCCGACTATATTCCTGTGAAGATGCTTCGCGAAATCCAAAACGAACGCTTTATGGAGACGTTTCGTTACGTTTACGCGAACGTCCAATGGTATCGCGATCTGCTGGAAAAGAACAACGTTTCGCCGGACTCGATCAAATCGATCGCCGATATTAGCAAGCTGCCGTTCGTTAAAAAGACCGACCTGCGCGACACTTACCCGTTCGGCATGTTCGCCGCGCCGCGCAACGAAATCGTTCGCTACCACGCCAGCAGCGGGACGACCGGCAAGCCGATCGTGATGGGGTACACGCGCGGCGACATCGACGTTTGGAGCGCGTCGGTCGCTCGCGGTCTCGCGGCCTGCGGTATTAACGACTCGGACGTTCTTCAAAACGCTTACGGTTACGGGCTCTTCACCGGCGGTTTGGGCTTGCACGCCGGCGGCGAAACGCTCGGCTGCTCCGTCGTCCCGATTTCCGGCGGGAACACCGAGCGTCAACTGATGTTGATGCGCGACTTTGGCGCCACGGTTATCTCCTGCACGCCGAGCTACTTCCTCCACCTGATCGACCACGCGAAAAAAGTCGGTTTCGACTGGAAGGAAACGAAGTTGCGCGCCGGGGTCTTCGGCGCCGAGCCTTGGACGGAGGAAATGCGCCGCTCCATCGAGTCGGAAACCGGGATTAAGGCTTACGATATTTACGGTTTGACCGAAATTTCCGGCCCCGGCGTCGGTTGCGAATGCGCTTGCCAAGCGGGCGTTCACATCTTTGAAGACAACTTTTATCCGGAAATCGTCGACCCGGAAACGCTCGAACCGCTTCCGGACGGCGAAATCGGCGAACTCGTCTTCACGACGCTCTGCAAACGCGGGACGCCGCTCGTTCGTTACCGAACTCGCGACATTACGTCGATCGTCGTCGAACAATGCGCTTGCGGTCGTACGATGCGCCGCATTAGCCGTATTTCGCACCGCTCCGACGATATGATGATTATTCGCGGCGTCAACGTGTTCCCGGGCCAAATCGAAGCGTCGCTTTTGGCGGTCGATCCGACGTTGATCCATTACCAAATCGTCCTTTCGAAGAACGCGACCGGGCTCGACGTCATTGAAACGCGCGTCGAGTTGAGCGCCGAAAAGTTCGCGGAACTCGGCGACAACGTCGCCGCCGTCGAAGCGTTCAAGCGCGCCATCGGCGAGAAGATGCAACGCACCATCGGCATTAACGTTAAGATTGCGTTCGTCGAGCCGAACTCCCTCCCGCGCAGCGAAGGGAAACTGAACCGCGTCGTCGACAACCGTAAGAAATAAACGACGTTAGCGTTTAATTTAAAAGGCGGCGCGGCGCGGTTCGTTGCGTCGCTAAAACGCTAAAATGAAAAACGTCGAAACCGAACTCCCGCAGAAGAAAAGGTTTCGACGTTTTTTTGTTGATTGGCGACTAATTGTAAACGTCGCTTGTTTTTGACGCGGCGTCGTGTCGATTCTTACTTCTTAACGAAACCCGGAATCGGACGCGGATCGACGCTCGGGCCGTCGACGGTAAGAACGCCTTTCGAGTTGATGAACATACGGTCGATAAAGAGTTTGCGGTCGCGCCCTTCGGTGCGCGCGTGGTAAACGTAGTACATTTCGGAGCGGTCCGGCGAGAAGAAAACGTTGCCGTGTCCCGTGCCGCGAACGATTCCGCCTTTGTCGGAGTTTTTCTCTAAAATCGGGTTGTTCGCCGCTTTAGTATACGGGCCGAGCGGAGAATCGGCGGTCGCGTATCCGACGGCGTACCAGTCGCCTCCGAAGAAATTGGCGGAGTACGTGACGTAGTATTTGTCGTTTAACTTAAAGAGCGCCGAGCCTTCCGTCCAGCGGCGGTTGACTTCTCCGGACGCGACGGAACGGCTTTCCCATTCGGCTTGCGCGTCGTCGAGTTTGACCGGCGGACGGAGCAGAACGACCGGATCGCCGTCGACGTTTTTGAAGTCTTTCGTCAGTTTGACGCCGTAAACCCAGCTTTCTTCGATTTCTTTGAACTTCCCTTCGGCGCGGACTTTAGCGGCGAGCTCGCTCTCGACGGCGTGTTGGTAGCAGCAGCGCGAATACGTCAAATACGGCGTCCCGTCGTCGTCGATAAAGAGGTTCGCGTCGATAATCGGATAGCCGGGGTCGAAGATCGGCTCGTCTTTGAGGAGCTTGAACGGCCCGCGCGGCGAGTCGGCGACGGCGACGCCGATGTTGAATTTTTCGGCGGTCGTCCAAGGAAAGTCGGCGTTTTGCGCGCTGAAAAAGAGGTAAAACTTGCCGTCGATTTCGTATCCTTCCGGCGCCCAAAACGCGTCGCGGGCCCAGGTTCCGGTCGCGTCGAACGCGACGCCTTCGTCTTTCCACTCGACGAAGTCGACGGTCGAGCGAACTTCGTAACCGCGGACGTCGCCGCGTTCGGAAGTGTAGTAAAGCCAATATTTTCCGTCGAACTTGACGACTTCGCCGGTCGGCTTGCGCAGAACGGACGGGTCGGCCGCGACGCCGTTCGGATTGCGGTATTTGAGCGTCGGCGAGTCCGCGAACGCCGGAAACCCGGTCGCTCCGACGACGAGCGCTCCGAGCGCGCCGCCGACGATTTGTCGATGGAAATCTCTGCGATTCATTGTCAAAATCTCGTTATTAAAGCGTTAAAATATAAAAGTTAAGCCGCCGAAACGCGCGATTCCAAGGGAAAACGCGGCGCGTTCGACGGCTTGGTAAATCGTTCTACGTCGGTTGCTTGCGTCGGCGCCAGCGGTCGCGGGGATCGTCCTCCGCGACGCCCTGTTTTTGCGGCGCCGGGAGAAGTTGGAACGAGTCGTCGCCGAAACGCTCCTCGATTCGGAGCCGCATCTCGCTCGTCATGTTCAGCTTAAATTCCGGACACTTCAGCGTCGCGAGCGCGCCGTCCTTCATTTGAAGGCGAATTTCCAAATCGGCGCCGCGAGCGTTCCCGTCGCGACCGATTCGGTACGTCTTTAAAATGTCGTAAAGCGTTTTCGCGCCGCCGTTTTGCGCCGACGATTCCTTCAAAACGATCGCGACGCCGCGCGTCATTTCGGTCGCCGCGTTTTCGAACGGGACAACCTCGTCGACAAAAAACGTCGTTTCGACTTCCGATTCGTTTTCGTCGTCGCCGTCCTTTTTCTCGTTCTCTTTTTTCTCCAAGCGTCCGCGCAAAAAGACGACGGCGTCGTTCTTTAGGTGTTGACCGTATTTGGCGAACGCGTCGGCCCACATGATCGCTCGAATCGACGCGTCGAGGTCTTCGATTTGGAAGATCGCGAATTGACTCGGGCGGCCCGGCTTGGGATTTTTCGACGTTTTAATATCGACGCCGGAGAGCGCGCCGCCGATCGTCGCTCGCGCTTTGTTCTGGAACTGCTGGACTTTAGCGATCGACGCGGCGAACATCTGCAACATTTCGCGGCAGTCGCCGAGCGGGTGCGCCGTAACGTAAAATCCGAGCGTTTCCTTCTCGTAGAGCGCGGTTTCCTTGGCCGACCATTCCTCGACGTCGGGGAGACCGCGCAAATTGTCGGCGAGTTCCTCTTCGGGCGTTTTCGGGGCCTCTTCTTCAAGGTCGAAGAAGCTGCGCTGACCGCGGGCTCGGTCGGCGGCGACCGCTTGGCCGTTTTTGTAAGCCTTGTCGAGCGCTTGCATTAACTGCGAACGCTTCGCGCCCAAGCAGTCGAACGCGCCGCATTTGATCAGCGATTCGACCGTCGTGCGTCCAACGATTTTCGTGTCGACGCGTTCGTAAAAGTCGAAAATGCTTTTGAACGGGCCGCCTTCCTCGCGAGCGCGAACGATTTCGGCGACGGCGTCCTCGCCGCACGCTTTGACCGCCGTCAAACCGAACAAAATCTTGCCGTCGACGACTTTATAACGAGCGTCGCAAGCGTTTACGTTCGGCGGAACGACTTCGATTCCCATTCGTTTGCAGTCGTCTACGTGCTCGACGGTTTTGTCGCGCTTCGTGAAGTTGCGCGCCGAAATGTCGCCGCAAAGGAGCGCCGCCATAAACGCCGCCGGATAGTGCGCTTTCAAATACGCCGTCGTGTAAGCGACGTTCGCGTACGCGGTCGAGTGCGACTTGTTGAAGCCGTAGCCGGCGAAAACCTTGATGAGGTCGAAAAGCTCTTGTCCCTTTTCGGCGGTGAGGCCGTTTTCCTGCGCTCCCTTAATGAAGTCGTCGTTGAACTTAGCGATCTTGTCGTGCTTCTTTTTACTGATCGCTTTAATGCAGGTGTACGCGCTCGAGAGCGGCACGTTCCCAAGTTTGTTCAAGATGCGCATGATCTGCTCTTGGTAGACCATAACGCCGTTCGTTTCGGCGAGGACTTCCTCGAGCACCGGGTGCAAGTAGACCGCTTCCTTGCGTTTGTGCTTGACCGCGACGTAGTCGTCGACCATGCCGCCTTCGAGCGGGCCCGGGCGATAGAGCGCGAGAACGGCGATAATGTCGCGAAAGTTGTCCGGACGCATGTTCATCAAAAGCTCGCGAATCCCGGAGCTTTCAAGCTGGAAAACGCCCTTCGTTTCGCCTCGGCACAGGAGCGCGTAAGTGTCGGGGTCGTCGAGCGGAAGCGAGTACGGGTCGACCGTTTCGCCGGTCGTCTCCTTAATAATGCGCACCGAGTCGGCGAGAATCGAGAGGTTGCGCAAGCCGAGGAAGTCCATTTTCAGGAGCCCCGCCTTTTCGACCTCGGCGCCCTGCCATTGCGTAACGAGTTCGTCCTTGCCGGTCAGCTTTTGCACCGGAACGAAATCGGTCAGCGCGCGCTGAGAAATAACGACGCCGCAAGCGTGCGTTCCGGCGCTTCTCGCGAGGCCTTCCGTTTGCTTCGCGTAGTCGATGAGCTCGCGGACGTCGGCGTTTTCTTCGTAAAGTTTGACGAGTTCCGGACTTTGATCGAACGCCTTTTTGATCGTCATCTTCGGCGCGTCCGGGACGAGTTTCGTAACGGCGTTGACGTCGGCCAACGGAACGCCGAGCGCGCGTCCGACGTCGCGAATCGCCAGCTTCGCCGCCATCGTGCCGAAAACGCCGAGCTGCGCGACCTTTTCGGCCCCGTAGTGTTCCTTGACGTAGTCGATAATTTCGCCGCGCCGCGACTGTTCGAAGTCGATGTCGATATCCGGCGCCTCGATGCGGTTTTCGTCCAAAAATCGTTCGAAGAGGAGGTCGAACTCCAGCGGGCAAACGTGCGACATGTTGAGCGCGTAGCAGACGATCGCGCCGACGCCGGAACCGCGGGCGGTGCGGTGGACGCCGCGCTCCTCGGCGACGCGCACGAAGTCCCAAACGATCAGGAAGTACGTCGCGAAACCGAGCTTCGCGATGACGCCGAGCTCGCGATTGAGGCGCGCCATGACCTCTTCGGAAAGCTCGCCGTCGACCATCCGCTTCGGGTTGTTGGCGTAACGTCGCTTGAGACCCTGAATGCAGAGTTCGCGGAGGTAGTCGTCCGGCGTTTTGTTGTCCGGCGGAATGAAAATCGGGAAGTAGCGTTTGCCGAGTTCGAGTTCGAGATTGCAACGGTCGGCGATTTCGAGCGAACGCCAAACCGCGTCCTCGAAACCGGACGCTCGCTCCATCATTTCCGCGCCGCTTTTGAGGTAAAACTCGTCGGAGTCCATCCGCATGCGGTTCGGGTCGGTGCGGAATTTTCCGGTGTTGACGCAGAGCACGAGGTCCTGCACGTCGGCGTCGTCGCGGCGAACGTAGTGCACGTCGTTCGTCATGACGGTCGGGATTCCGAGCTCGTTCGCAATGCGCAGCGTTCCCTGCAACGCGATCTTTTGCTCCGCGATGCCGTGGTCTTGCAGCTCGAGGTAGTAGCGGTCGCCGAAGATTTCGCGGTGCCAGCGAGCGGCGGCGCGAGCGCGTTCGTAAGACTCAGGCGAGCCGTTGCCGTTGGCCAGCGTCCGAGCGACCTCGCCCGCCAAACAGCCGCTGAGGCATATCAAGCCCTCGTTTCGCTTCGCCAATATCTCGCGGTCGACGCGCGGCTTGTAGTAAAACCCTTCGGTGTAGGCGATCGAGGAAAGATAGAGAAGGTTTTCGTACCCTTTGCGGTTCGTCGCCAAGAGCGTGAGGTGGAACGAACGTTTTTCTCCCTTTTCGAAACGGCTTCCCGGCGCGACGTAAGCCTCGTAGCCGAGAATCGGTTTGATTCCGGCGTCGAGCGCCTTCTGGTAAAACTCAAGCGTCCCGTAGAGGTTGCCGTGGTCGGTCAGCGCGAGCGCCGGCATTTCGAGCTCTTGCGCCCGAGCGATCAACGCTTCGAGCTTGCCGACGCCGTCGAGAAGCGAATAATGCGAGTGCGTGTGGAGGTGGACGAACGGTATCGCTCCGGACGCGGTCGGTTCCCAAGGCGTTCGGGCGGTCGCGGCGTCGAGGGCGAGATCGAGGGGGGCGTCGCTCATACGGTTCTCCAAAAAACGAGAGGCAAGCGGCTAAAAAGCGTCGACGACTTTTATTATAGTCGCGAGACGGCGATTTTACAAGAGAGCCGGCTCGATTTTCTCGTCGAGACGGCGTTTCGCGCTCAACCGTTATAATTGTAAAAATCTTTGCGGCAAGGCGAATTTTTGCGAAAAATTTTTAAAAAGAGGAAATTTTTCTTGCGAATCGCGCGAAGAAGAGTAAAATTGACAATAGGAACGCTCTCGCCGCGTCGCGCTTCGTTGTCGACGTTGACGGTCGCGAACGTTTTGAGGAAAAAACGGAAAGCGCGGCTTGTTTCGATTTTGGCGAGCAAAAATAGCGGTTTTTTCGATATTTCCGGCCGCGCCGCGTCGTTTTAACGTTTGTTTGGCGCGCCGGTCGATATTATCGGTTGAAATCGCGGGGCGTTCGAGGTATAACGGATAGAGCGCGTCGTTTGAAGCGGCCCGCTCTTCCCGCGTCGACGGTCGACGACCGTTTGTTTCGACGCGACTTCCGTCCCCGACGACGGAACCCGACGGCGCGTTTCGGCGCGTCGCGAGGAAAACGTCGGACGTAAAAATGTTTGGACGAGCGAAAACGGAAGCGCGAAACTGAGCGCATACGGTTTCGTGATCGCGTTTTTTCGGCTTCCATTCCAATCGGTTCAAAAGATTTTCGGAGAAGAAGGACTGTGCGTATGAAAAAGAGCCTATTCAGAATATTGCCCGCCGCGGCGATCGCGCTGACGTTTGTCGGCGGCGCGGCGCAAGGGGCGGAATCTGAAGTTTCCATGGAGACCTATCGGTTAAGCGACGGCGCGAATTGCTTTTTGGTTCCGCTTCGAGCGGACGCCGTCGAATCGACGTCGGAATTCGTCGACGTCGCGGCCTTGGTCGACTTCTCCGCGTCTCAATTGGATTCCGACGTCCGCGCGAAAGCGCAAGCCGCGGTCGAATCGCTCGTCGCGAATCTTCCGTCGAACGCTCGCGTTCAACTTTTCGTCGTTTCGAACGAAGTTGAAGCGTTGACCGACGGGTACGTCGCGGTCGATTCGAAAGAACTCGGCGCCGCGGTCGCTTCGTTGAAGACTCGCGCTCCGCTCGGCGCCACCGACCTTGAAAAAGCGTTTACGGTCGCCGCCGATTCGTTCGATTTCAACGAAAACGCCGACCGTTCGATCGTGTTCGTCGGGCGCGGCGTCAGCGCCGGCGCGGCGTTCAACGAAGAAGTCTTCGGCGCCACGGTTGAAAAACTCGTCGACGCTCGCGTTCCGGTCAACGCTTTCGGCGTCGGGACGACGGTCAACGAAGACGTTCTCGGCGCGCTCGCCAACCGCACCGGCGGTTACGTCGTCGAGAAGGAAGCCGCCGCGGACGAAGCGGGCGAGCGCCTCGCCGGCGCCGCGACCGCGACCGTTTACTGGCCGGAAGAAAACGCGCTGACGATCGCCGGCGCCGAAGTCTATCCGAGCCCGCTTCCGCCGATCCGCAGCGACCGTGAAACTTACGTCGTCGGCAAGACGACCGAAGCGCTCGACGAAAACGTCGAAATTTCGATTCCCGCGACGGTCGCCGACGGTCGCGAAGCCGAAATCGCGTGGAGCGTTGCTCCGAGCGCCTCGAACGCTGGCAACCAATATCTTTATCGTCTCGTCGAAGACGCCGCCGCCGACTCCGGCGCGACGCTTTCGATCGCGGGTCGCGAATTCTTGACCGCTCGTCAAGTCGCCTTGAACGCCGCGACCGACGAAACGATCGAACTCGTCGAACAAGCCGTCGCCGACGGAAACGCCGAAGACGCGCAACGTTTGGCCAAGCTCGTCGAAGTCAGCCTTTCGACCGAAGACGCCGAAGCGACGAAAGCCGACGTCGACGAACTCTTCGCTCGCGCCGAACAAGTCGTTAAGAACGAAAATCAAGCGAACCTCTTGGAAGCGTCCGAGGCGAACGTTCGCGTTCAAACGCAACAAATGAAGACGCACGTCCAAGCGGTTATGTCGAACGCTCGCAAAGATTCGCGTCAAGACCCGGACGGCGCGCTCCAAGACGTTAAATTGACGATCAACGCCGTTAAGCAATTCGCCGGGATTTCCGACGCCGACCGCGCGCTTCTCTTGCACGATTTGGGCGCTTGCGCCGAACAAATCGCGTTCGAGAAAGAACAAAAAGCGGTTCGCGATCAAGCCGCGATGCAAAATCAAGCGATCGTCGACGCCGCGATTAAAGCGCAAAAAGCGTATCAAAAGAATCAGCTCAAAGTCGAAGAAATCATGAAGCGTTTCGACTCGCTGGTTAAAGAGAGCAAGTTCGTCCTCGCGGCGCAAGCGGCCGAAGAAGCCGCCGAAATCGCCGGGAAGAACAACGCGCTCCCGACGCAAGCCGCGAACGTCGCGCTCTTGACCGACGCGTGGGAACAAAACCAAGCGCTCCGCATGAAGCGTCGCACGAATCTTTTGCACGCGCTCATGTCCGTCGAAAGAGCGCACGTCCCGGTCTCGGACGAACCGCCGATTACCTATCCGGATCCGGAAATCTGGAACAATATCACGAAGGTTCGCAAAGAGAAGTACAGCGCGACGAATCTTCAAGGTTCCGACGCGGAACAACGCATTCAACAAGCGCTTAACGTGAAAGTCGACGTCGAAGGCGGCGAAGAATCCGATCTGACCCTTTCCGCGTGGATCGAAGACGTCAAACGTCAACTCCGCGAAGAAGGCAAGGACATCAACGTTGTGTTCGACAACCTGAACATCGAAGAATCCGACGCCGGCGGACCGCCTTCGTCGTTGATGATTCAAGAAAACCTGACCGGCGTTTCGCTCCGCAACGCGCTGAAGATCGTCCTGCGTCCGTACTCGCTCGACTTCTGCGTTGTCAACGACGCTCTGTTCATCACCACCCAAGACGAAATTAAGACTAACCCCGAAATTTCGACGAGCCTGCGACTCTACTCCGTCGCCGACCTTATTATGCAACCGAACCAAGGCGGCGCCATGGGCGGCATGGGCATGATGGGCGGCATGGGCGGCGGCATGATGGGCGGCATGGGCGGCATGATGGGCGGCATGGGCGGCGGCATGATGGGCGGCATGGGCGGCGGCATGATGGGCGGCATGGGCGGCATGATGGGCGGTATGATGAACGTCCCGGCTGTCGCCGCGCCGAAAGCCGACGAAGCCGATAACGCCGACGGTCCGAACGACGCGATTCTGCGCAACTTCCTCGAAGGCGCGCCGGAAGACGCGGCCGACGCCGGTCTCTTCGCCGTTCCCGCGAAAATTGCGAAGACCGCGAAAAAATCGGAAGCCCGCGGCACGCTCGCGCAAGCTCCGGTCGATCTGAACGCGAAATGGGACGCCTACTTCGCGACGAAAGCCCCGAAAGTCGGTTCCGCCGACTACGACAAGGCTCGCGAAGCGTTCGAATTCGAAACGATGGAACAAATCGTCAAATTGACGAAAACCCAACCGGCTTCCGCCGTCGCGTTGATTAAAAGCGCGTTGCGCAACGACTTCGCTTCCCCGTGGATGTACGAAGCGCTCGCCGCCGCGCTGATTCAAGCGAAGGCTCCGCAAGCGGAAATCGAAACGGCGATCCTTTCCGTCGCCGACTTCTCGGGCGACCCCGTCGTCCTGATGGGCTTGGCGACGTACCTTGAAAAGGTCGGTTCGCAAGAACGCGCCCTGAAAATTTACCGCGACGTCGCTCGCGTCGCTCCGACCCGTCCGGAACCGTACGTTCGCGGGTTGGCGCTTGCGAAAGAGCTGAACGACGAAGAAGCTCTGAAATGGGTTTCGCTCGGGATCGCGTCGATCGTTTGGGACGGCAAACTCGTCGAAGGCGTCGAGCTCGCCGGTCAAGAAATCGCGCAAGACCTGATCGAAAAAATGAAGAGCGAAGGTCGCGAAGCGGAAGCGGCGGCGTTCGAAGAACAACTCGAAGCGGCGAGCCTCCGCGACGTGATCGTCGAAATCGAATGGGCCGGCGACGCCGAGCTTGACCTGGCCGTTCAGGAGCCGACCGGCGCCGTTTGCTGGTTCGCCCAAAAACGCACCGCGGCCGGCGGCGTTCTCTCCGAAATTTCGACCGACCTGTCGAAATCGTTCGAAGCGAACCGCGAAGGCCTTCGCAGCCGCGTTTACACTTGCCCGGCCGGTTTTTCGGGCGACTACAATTTCCTGGTTTCCCGCAGCTGGGGAACGGTCGCGCAAAACAAGGTTACGGTTAAGATTCGCACGAACGTCGGCACGGATAAAGAGCGCTCCGCCGTTGAAATTATCGAACTGAAAGACGACCAAGACGTCGGTTTTACCGTTCAACTCGACCAGGGGCGCCGTCAAGAAGAGGTCAAGGAAGAAATCCTGACCGCCGCGGCCGCGCTGAATCAAATCCAAGCGCGTTCGGCGCTGGAACTTTCGCAACGCGTCGCCGCGTTCCAAGATCGTCAAGCTCGCGCCGAAGCGATCGGTTCGAACGTTGCGCAAGATCAAGCGGCTAAATATGTTAGCGGTTATAAAGCGGAAAACGCCGTCGAAAACGAAAATCTCGACGCGCCGCAAATCAGCTACGTGACGCCGGATCCGGGGCACATGCCGATCATCAGTTATATCTCGCTCGGGGCCGGGTTCTCGACCTCGGCGGGCGTCAGCGGCGACCGTCGTTACGTTCTGGTCGCTCCGCAACCGATGTTCAGCCAACTCCTCCGTATGTTTACCTATAACTCCAGCTCCGGCAGCACCGGCAGTTCCGGCGGCGGCTACGGCGGCGGTTACGGCAACAACAACGGCGGCGGCTACGGCGGCGGTTACGGCAACAACAACGGCGGCGGTTACGGCGGCGGTTACGGCAACAACAATAATCGCGGCGGCGGTTACGGCAACAACGGCGGCGGCTACGGCGGCAACTGGTGATATTGATTCCGACGCGTTCGCTTGAACGACGTTGGAATAGAACCCTTGAAAAGAAGACGCGCGAACTTCGGTTGGCGCGTCTTTTTTATTGCTCAAAATAGCGTTTATCGCCGCCGCCCCTTGACGGTTTAGCTTGCGAACGTAAAATAGAAAAAAGCGGTTGACGAACGGCGCGCCGCTACTTGCGTTGGGACGTCGAGGCGTTTTTCGCGCGACGGCTTTTATGGAAAGGAAATTGAAATGGCGACTGTTTTGCTCACGGGCGGCGCCGGTTACATTGGTTCGCACGCCGCGCTTGAATTTTTGAACGACGGTTCCGACGTCGTCGTCGCCGACAATTTTAGCAACAGCTCGCCGAAGTCGATCGAGCGGGTTGAGAAATTGACCGGCAAAAAGATCGCGCTTCGTGGAGTCGACGTTTGCGATAAAGCCGCGACGCGCAAGCTCTTTGAGGAATTCAAGTTTGACGCGATCGTTCACTTCGCCGGTTACAAAGCGGTCGGCGAGTCGGTCGCGCAGCCGCTGAAATATTACCGCAACAACATCGACTCCGCCTTGGTTCTCTGCGAGTTGATGGAAGAGTTCGACGTTAATAAAATCGTCTTCAGCTCCTCGGCGACTGTTTATGGGACGTCGCAAAACGTTCCGTTGAAGGAAACGGAGCCGACCGGCTGCACGAACCCTTACGGTTGGACGAAGTTGATGATCGAGCAAATTTTGCGCGACTTCGCTCGTTCGAACGAAAAAGCGTCGGTTACGCTTCTGCGCTACTTCAATCCGGTCGGCGCGCACGCGAGCGGCGAAATCGGCGAAGACCCGTTGGGGATTCCGAACAACTTGGCGCCGTTCGTTTGTCAAGTGGCGGTCGGTCGTCGCGAAAAGCTGAGCGTTTTCGGCTCGGACTATCCGACTCCGGACGGCACCGGCGTTCGCGACTACATTCACGTCGTCGACTTGGCGCTCGGACACGTCGCCGCGTATCGCAAGGCGCAACCCGGGGTTAGCGTTTACAATCTCGGCACGGGAACCGGCTACAGCGTGTTGGATTTGGTAACGACGTTTGAAAAAGTGAACGGCGTGAAGATTCCGTACGAGTTGACCGCTCGTCGACCGGGCGACGTCGCGACCTGTTACGCCGATCCGACGCTGGCGAACGAAGCGCTCGGTTGGTCGGCGAAGCTCGGTTTGGAAGAGATGTGCCGCGACGCCTACAACTGGCAAAAGAAGTACCCGAACGGTTACCGCGACTGACGCGGACTTACGGCGACGCGTCGGGCCCCCTTGACGCCGAGCGCCGCGAGCGTACAATGAAAGCGAGCGAAACGGCGTCGGCGAACTGCGTTCGTCGCTTTCGGCTCCTCGTTTAAGACGCGGTTTTACGACGTTTAGCGACGGCGTCCGCGTCGGCGTCCCCGTAGCTCAGTAGGATAGAGCGACGGTTTCCTAAACCGTAGGTCGCTGGTTCGAATCCAGTCGGGGATATTGTTTAGCGATCGACGGCGGCTCTTGCAAGTCGTCGTTTTGCTTTTCTTGCGCTTTTCGGCTTCGCGGCGAGGCGGAACGGATTTGTCGACTTCTTTACGCGTCGAGCGGCGAAAACGCCTCTCTTCGAACGCGGCCCCTTCACAAAATCGCGTCGACGCGTATAATTAATACGTCGGCGTCGTCGACTTGGAATGGCGAGTCGGCTCTTTGCGCGGTTGCGTCGAGCGTCGGCGATTCGCCGTCTTACGTATTTTATCCATCTTCGCACGAAAGGCGATCATGACGCCGGAACACGAAATTGCGCGCGATGAATTGGCGCTTCAGTACCTCGATCAGCTTCCGTTCGCGCCCTATCCGTTTCAGGAGGAGGCGATCTGCGCTTGGTTCGATTCGAAACAGGGCGTTCTCGTTTGCGCGCCGACCGGCATGGGGAAGACCGTCGTCGCCGAAGCCGGGCTCTACGAAGCGTTAAAAACAGGGAAACGCGCCTATTACACGACGCCGCTCATCGCGCTCACCGAACAAAAATACGTCGAGCTTCAAGAAGCCGCCGAGCGCTGGGGTTTCGACCGCTCCGACGTCGGGCTCGTTACCGGGAACCGCCGCGAAAACGTCGACGCGAAGATTCTCGTCGTCGTCGCCGAAATCTTGTTCAACCGTCTTTTAGCGTCGAACGTTTTCTCCGAGTTCGCCGAGCGTTCCGCGCCGACGGCGAGTCCGACGTCGTCCGACGCGAGTTCCGAGGGCCGTCCGAAAATTACCGCCGCGTCGTTGAACGCGAAAACTTCGCTGGCGACGAGTTGGGAAGACGACGCGCCGACGGCGAAAAAAACGGAGAACGAAGCGCCGAAAACGCCGATTCCGCGACCGCTTCCAGGCGCCGATCTTCCAACCGGCGCCGCGTTGGTCGCTCCGGAGCCGGACGCGCCGACCTTTTCGTTCGACGACGTTTCGGTCGTCGTGATGGACGAGTTTCACCAGTTCGCCGATCCGGAACGCGGCGTCGTTTGGGAGTTTACGCTCGGCCTTTTGCCGTCGCATATTCGAACGCTGCTGATTTCCGCGACGGTCGGCAACGCTTACGAGTTCGTCTCGTGGCTGCGAACGACCGCGAATCGCAAGCTCGATTTGGTGCAATCGACGGAACGCAAAACGCCGCTCGTTTACCGTTGGATCGGCGACCAGTTTTTACCGGAGCACCTCGAGTCGATGTGCGCCGGAACCGAGGACGAACGCCTGACGCCCGCGCTCGTCTTTTGCTTCAACCGCGACGAATGCTGGGACGTCGCCGAAGTCGTTAAGGGACGCAACGTTATCGACGCGGCGCGGCAAAAGGCGATCGCCGACGAACTCGAAAATTACGATCTTCGCAACGGCGCCGGGCCGAAATTGCGCCAACTCTTGCTTCGCGGGATCGGCGTCCACCACGCGGGCGTTTTGCCGAAGAATCGACGGCTCGTCGAAACGTTGTTCCAAAAGAAGTTGCTGTCGTTTTGCGTCTGTACCGAAACCTTGGCGGCGGGTATCAACCTTCCGGCGCGCTCGGTCGTTTTGCCGACGCTGATGAAGGGCCCCCCCGGCGACAAAAAGTTGGTCGAATCGAGCTCGGCGCACCAAATTTTCGGGCGAGCCGGGCGTCCGCAGTTCGACGATTGCGGTTACGTTTTCGCCTTGGCGCACGAGGACGACGTTCGTATCGAGCGTTGGCGCGAGAAGTACGATCAAATTCCGGAGGACGTCAAAGACCCTAAACTCCGCGAAGCCAAGAAAAAGATGAAGAAAAAGGCGCCGACCCGCAACCCGCGCGAGCAATATTGGTCGGAGAAGCAGTTCGAGCAACTGCGCGAAGCCGCGCCGGGTAAGTTGACGAGTCGCGGCCCGCTTCCTTGGCGGCTTTTGGCGCACATGATCGAATCGAGTCCGGACGTCAAGCCGATTCGAACGCTGGTCGCGCGTCGTTTGACCGGGGCGAAGCGTTTGGACGCGATGAAAAAGTCGCTCGATCAAATGCTCTTAACTCTTTGGCGAGGCGGGTTTGCGCGTTTGGAACCGAATCCGGTCGCCTACGGAATCCCGCAGACCGCCGCCGCGCTCGAAGCGCAACTCGAATTGCAGCGCGAACTTAAAGAGAAGGAGCGCAAGTCGAAACCGTTTGGCGCCGGTATTTTCGACGACAAAACGCTCGTCGATCCGGCCTTCGACGGCTCCTTCGATCCGGACGCGTTCGAGAAAGAAAAAGCGCGAATCGAAGCGATCGAAACGTCCGAGCCGCAAGAGGTTGCGTCGAACGCGTTCGACTTTTTTGGCGGCGCCGACCTCTTCGATTCCGGAAACGGATCGCAAATCGCCGACGCTTCGGGACTTAACGATTTCGGACAAGACGTCGTCGAACCGGCGGAGGTCGCGGAGAAAAACGCTGAAAACGCGTCGCAACCCGCTGAAACGCAATCGGTTCCGTCGTTCGAACAAACGGCGGCCGCGGCGGAGTTGGCGGCGTCGTACCAAGCGCTCCGCGCCTACCCGACCGAAAAGATGAAGACGCTGACTCGGCTTCGCGGCGTAAATCCAGTGTACGGCGCGTTTTTGCTCGAACAGCTGGGCGTCGCCGACCTCGCCGAGCGGATTCAAGCGTTCGAGAGTTTGCTCGAAACGCCGACGGCGGTCGCGCGTTCGCTTCGCGTCCCGAAACAAGACGAGCTGCCCGCCGGGCGTCTCGCGACGGCGCGTTTGGATAAAACGTTATTGCAACGCGGGTTAGCTTCGGTCGAGGAACTAGTTCCGCGCTCAGAGGAAGAAGAGCGCGAGGCGTGGGAAAAGCGTCGGCGTTTCGGCGGCGCCTTCGAGGAGCGCGTTTACGTTTTGCCGTTCGCGGAGAAGTTGAAGCGGCTCTTCGATTTCGAGTATCCCGGCGTTCCGGTGCGCGTCGCGCCTGTTTGGGCGGCGGGCGAGCTGATTCTCGACTTCAAAGGCGACTTTAATAAGTACATAACCGTCAAGCGTTTGCAGAAGCAAGAAGGCGTCGTGTTTCGCCATTTGCTCCGTTTGATTTTGTTGATCGAAGAGTTTGTCGAGCTCGAGCCGGTCGAAGGCGACGTCCTTCAATGGCGCGCCGAGTTGCAAACGTTCGCCGAACAGCTGGTCGAGTGTTGCCGTAAAATCGACCCGTCGAGCGTCGAGGAAACGCTGAACGTGTCGAAACGCTCCGACGTCTTCGATAAAAAATAACGCGAAAAGAACGGCTTAAACGACCGAACGACAACGCGTTGCGTTTGTGATTTATATCGCCGACGGAAGCGAGTTTTCGCTTGTCGCCGCGCTTATCGATTTTTTAGTTATTCGCGCGATTTAATTTTTACCGCGAACGCCGGTTGAAAACGAATCGCAACCGACCGAAAGGACACGACTTATGAAGAGACGTTTTGCGCTCGCCGCAGCTTTGGCTCTCGGCTCGTTTTTCCCGTCTTTCGACGCTCGCGCCGACGAAGGCATGTGGCTTTTCTCGAATCCGCCGACGCGCCAAATCAAGGAAAAATACGGGTTTGACGCGACTCCGGAGTTCCTCGAAAACCTGCAAAAATCGAGCGTTCGCTTCGGTTCCGGCGGCAGCGGCTCGTTTGTGTCGTCGAACGGTCTTATCATGACGAACCATCACGTCGCGCTTTCGACGCTCGCGGCCATCAGCACGGCGGAGAAAGACTATGTTGCGAACGGCTTTAGAGCGGAAAAACTCGAAGACGAAATCAAGTGCCCGAATCCCGGCTTGATCGTTTTGCAAGAGATCGTCGACGTAACGGAGCAAATCGAAGCCGCGCTGTCCGACGCGGCTCCCGCCGAAGCCGAAGCGATTCGCAAGGAAACGATCGCGAAAATTCAAGCGGATGCCAACGCCGAAAAAGGCTTGCGCTGCGAAGTCGTAACGCTATACCAAGGAGGACTTTATCATCTCTATTGTTACAAAGAAATCAAAGACGTGCGACTCGTTTTCGCGCCGGAGGAAAGCGTCGGCTTTTTCGGCGGCGACCCGGACAACTTCGAGTATCCGCGCTACAACCTTGACGTTACGTTCTTTCGCGCTTACGAAAACGGCGAGCCGATGAAGACGGAACACTTCCTTAAATGGAGCGATAACGGCGCTTCGGAAGGCGACCTTGTCTTCGTTTCGGGGCACCCGGCGCGCACGAACCGCTTCAACACCGTCGCCGACCTGCAATATCAACGCGACGTTTACTACCCGCACATGATGAACAAGTATCGTCGACGCGAGGTAGCGTATCAAGTTTTTGGCTCCGAAAACGACGAAAACGCCCGTCGTATCGCGACTTCGCTCTTCCGCATTCAAAACTCGCGCAAGAATCGCGGCGGGATTTTGAACGGTTTGCAAACGGTCGCGCTGATGCAAAAGAAGATCGATGCGGAAAACGAATTGCGTAAACTCGCCGCCGAAAAGAACTTAATCGACGCCGCGAACGATCCGTGGAAACAAGTCGAAACGATTATGGCCGGGTGGCGCGGGCGTTACCTCGCTCACGATCTCCTCGAAGCGAACGAAGCGTTCACGAGCGCGACGGTGGCTAAAGCGCGTAGTATCGTGCGTTACGTTTCCGAAATGGCGAAACCGGAAGCCGAGCGTCTCCCGGCGTATCGCGGCGATTCCCTCGAAGGAACGCGCGACGGTCTTCTCGGCGATTTCGGGGGCGACGCCGATATTGAAACGATGATGTTGACCGACGGTCTGTCGATGCTTTACGAATATTCGAAGGCGGTCGACGGCGGGCGCGCGCTCGACGCCGTCGTGATTCCGCAAGCCGACTTCGACGGGATTTTCGACGGACTTTCGCCGAAATCTCGCGCGACGCAAATCATTCAAAAATCGCGGCTTAAAGATCGTGAATTCCGCGAATCTCTTGTCGATATGAGCTGGGAAGAATTGCAAAAATCGGACGATCCGGCGATTCGTTTGGCGCTGGCCGTCGAGCCAACCGCTCGCATGCTCCGCGATTACAACGAAGCGGAGGTCGCCGGGCCGTCTCGCGTCGCCTACGCGAAGATTGCGAAGATTCGTTTCGCCGTTTACGGAACGGAAGTCTACCCGGACGCGACGTTTACGCTCCGTTTGTCCTATGGGAAAGCCGCCGGCTACACGGAAGACGACGGAACGCAAATCCCGTTCGAAACGAAAGTTAGCGGCGCGTATGCTCACGCTCGCGAGCATAACTTCGCCGATCCGTTCGACTTATCGCAATCGTGGCTCGACGCGGAAGCCGCCGGCAAAGCGCCGATGGACGCGCCGATCAACTTTGTTACGACGAACGACATTATCGGCGGCAACTCCGGGAGCCCCGCCGTCAACACGAAGGGCGAAGTCGTCGGACTAATTTTCGACGGGAACATCCAATCTCTCGTGGCGAACTTCACTTACGAAGACGAGGTTTCCCGCGCCGTTCTCGTTCACTCGACCGGGATTCGCGAAGTCGTGCGCGGCGTTTACGATTTGCCGCAAATCGCCGACGAACTCGGAAAATAAGCGCTGAAAACGTTTAGCGTATATAGTTCGGGCGATTTAACGCTTAGCGCGGCGTTCGTTCGAAAGAGCGGACGCCGCTAACCCTTGCAAAGAAAGACGTTGCGAACGATTTTCGCTTCGTCGGCGACTCTTGGACGCGTCGATAAGACGCGATTTTCAAAAATGGCAAAACGACCTTATTTAATTTTCGGCACCGGCAACGCGCACAAGGGAATCGAAGCGACGGAAATCGTCGCGCCGACTGGGGTTACGTTGCGTACGCTCGCCGAGTTTCCGGAAGCGATCGACGTCGTCGAGGACGGCGAAACGTTCGCCGAAAACGCGCGCAAGAAAGCGATCGAGCAAGCGCGACATTTGCAAACCTTTGTTCTCGCGGAAGATAGCGGGATTTGCGTCGACTTTTTGAACGGCGAGCCCGGCGTTCGTTCGGCGCGATTCGCCGGCGAGAATCCGCGTTCCGACCAACGCAACAACGAGTTTTTAATCGAAAAATTGGCGAACGTTCCGCTCGAAAAGCGAACCGCGCGTTACGTTTGTCATATGGTTCTCGCCGATCCGACCGGCGTCGTCGAGTTTGAAGCGGAGGAATATTGCCGCGGTCGCATTTTGCTTAAACCGAGCGGAGACAATGGGTTCGGTTACGATCCGTTGTTCGAAGTCGTCGAGTTTCACCGCACGTTCGGCGAGCTAGCGCCGGAGATTAAGCGTGCGATCAGCCACCGGGCGCGAGCGACGCGGCGCCTGATTCCGAAACTATACGAACTTGTCGCCGCAGGAAAACTGCCGACGAGGTAAGTCGTTCCAATAAAACGGTTGTGTGGATTTTCGCGCAAAATCGGGACGCGGCGCGCGACGCGATTTCGCGCTGTTTTGAAGTCTAACCGCTTTTGACAAAAGAAGATAACGATGGAAAATCTTAGCGAATATTGTTTGCGCGTCGCCAAGGACGCGAAGAAAGCCTCGCGAGCGTTGGCCGCCGTTTCCGGCGCCAAGAAAAACGAGTGGATTAACCTCTGCGCCGACAAACTGTTAGAGCGTAAAGACGAGATTCTCGCCGAAAACGCGAAAGACCTTGAAGCCGCGCGGCAAAACGGCTTGAAACCGTCGATGATCGACCGCTTAACCTTGTCGGAGAAGACGTTAAGCGAGATGGCGACGGCGTTGCGAGAAATCGCCGCGTTTCCGGATCCTATCGGCGCGACGATCGAGTCGACGATTCGTCCGAACGGTTTGGAAGTGCGCAAAGTGCGGACTCCGATCGGCGTCGTTTTCTTCGTTTACGAATCGCGTCCGAACGTAACGACCGACGCCGCCGCCATTTGCGTCAAAAGCGGAAACGCCGTCGTCTTGCGCGGCGGCAAGGAAGCGTTTCATTCGAATACGATTTTGGGACGCGTTCTCGCCGACGCGGCGCGGGAAGTCGGTTTGCCGGAATGCGCGGCGCAACTTTTGAACACGACGGATCGTAACGCCGTCGACGAGTTCCTGCGCATGCCGCAATATGTCGACGTCGCGATTCCGCGCGGCGGCGAAGCGTTGGTAAAACGCGTTGCCGAAAATGCGCAAATGCCGGTGATTAAACACTTTGCAGGAAATTGCCACCTTTACGTCGACAAAGACGCCGATTTGGAGATTGCAAAGAAAGTGTTAGTCAACTCGAAGTGCCAGCGTCTCGGGACTTGCAACACGGTCGAGTCGCTTGTCGTTCACTCGGCCGTCGCGGCGGACGCGCTTCCGCAACTCCTTGCGGCGCTTGCGGATAACGGAGTCGAGATTCGCGGCGACGAACGGACGCGCTCGCTTGCTCCGAGCGTTTCCGTTTCGGAGGCGACCGAGGACGATTTTTATCGCGAGTATTTGGCGGCGATTATTTCCGTTAAAGTCGTCGATTCGATCGAAGAGGCGATCGAACACATTAACGAACACAGTTCCGGGCACACGGAAGTTATTGTTACGAAAGATGTTAAGGCTTCGAGAAAGTTCGCGGCCGAAATCGACAGCGCGGCGGTGATGATTAACGCCAGTTCGCGTTTGCACGACGGCGGGCAGTTTGGGCTCGGCGCCGAAATCGGTATCAGCACGGACAAGTTTCATGTGCGCGGCCCGTGCGGCGTCGACGATTTAACAAGTTATAAATACGTCGTTTACGGCGACGGAATTTTGCGCGTCTAGCGTTTGTCGCGGCGTCTTGGGAATCGGCGTTTTACGGCGTCGATTCCAATTTTAGAACGGAACGAACCGGCGTTTGTCGACGCAAACGTCGGTTTTTATTTGGTTTGCGTCGGCGTTTATTCGACAATAGTTATCGATGAGTTCTCAAGTTTCGTTGCATCGCGTTCAACGTAAGTTGGCCCGAGTGTTCCTTTTAGATCGCGAGCCGTTGCGCCGCCGTTTCGTTCGTTTACAACAAGAGTTCGAAAAGTTGGCGCGAGAGCGAGCCGAAGAAACGCAAAATGCCAAGCTGCAAAGCGTTGGGCCGATTGAAGACGCGCCGTTAGGACGTTGGGAACGGCAGGTTCGCGAGCTTTTGGACGATTGCGACGCGTCGATAGAAAAAGTCGAACGTCGTCGAAAGTCTTTTCCGAGAATTACTTACGATTTGAATTTGCCCGTTTCGGAACGTCGCGAAGAATTGAAAAAATTGATCGCGGAGAACCAGGTCGTCGTCGTTTGCGGCGAAACGGGAAGCGGAAAGTCGACGCAACTACCTAAAATTTGTTTAGAGCTTGGTTTAGGCGCTCGCGGTTTGATCGGGCACACGCAGCCGCGACGGCTTGCAGCTCGTTCCATCGCTCAACGCGTCGCCGACGAATTGCAAACGCCGTTGGGACAACATGTTGGGTATAAGGTGCGTTTCAACGACGAGACGTCGGAAAAGACGCTGATCAAGCTGATGACCGACGGGATTCTTCTCGCCGAATCGCAAAACGACCGATTTTTTAACCGTTACGAGGTTATTATCGTCGACGAGGCGCACGAACGCTCGCTCAACATCGACTTTTTGCTCGGCATGATGAAGCGCGTGCTGCGGACGCGGCGCGATCTCAAACTGATTATCACATCGGCGACCATTGACGCAAAACGTTTCGCTGAACATTTTACGACAAACGGCAAGCCGGCGCCGATTATCGAAATTTCCGGACGAACCTATCCGATTGAAATCATCTACCGCCCGGTCGACGAGTGGAAACTGCGCCGCGAAGAGCGGGAGCAAGAAAATAGTTTTGATTTCGGAGATCGCAACTCAACCGAACGCAACGGGTTGCGGCGGCGCGAACTCGACGACGAAGACGCGTTCGAAGCGACGCTTCTCGAAGCGGTCGACGAGTTGGCGCGACGCGAACGGGGCGACATGCTGATTTTTATGCCGACAGAGCGCGATATTTTCGAAACCGCTAAACTGTTGAAAAAACACGCGATACCGGGCGACGACTCGCGGAGAAAAACGGAAATTTTGCCTCTTTACGCGCGGCTTCCGGCGACCGAGCAGCAGAAGATTTTTGGCAAAACAAGTTGGCGCAAAATCGTCGTCGCGACGAACGTCGCCGAATCGTCGCTGACGGTGCCTGGGATTCGTTACGTAATCGATCCCGGCACGGCTCGCGTAAGTCGTTATTCGGCAAGATCTAAAACGCAACGGCTTCCGGTCGAGCCGATTTCGCAAGCGTCGGCGGATCAGCGGGCCGGGCGGTGCGGGCGCGTCGGGCCGGGCGTTTGCGTCCGACTTTTTAGCGAGCGAGACTACTTGGCGCGGCCGCGCTACACGACGCCGGAAATTCAGCGCACGAATTTAGCGTCGGTGATCTTGCAAACGAAAGCGCTCAAACTCGGCGCCGTCGAACGATTTCCGTTTATCGACCCGCCGCGCAACGCTTCCATAATTGACGGTTATAAAACGCTTTACGAACTTGGCGCGGTCGACGAGAAGAACGAGTTGACCGAAATCGGACGTAAGTTGAGTCGACTCCCGATCGACCCGCGCGTCGGACGGATGATTTTCGCGGCGGACGAAGAGAACGCCTTGCGCGAAATTTTGATCATCGCCGGGGCCCTCGAAATTCAAGACCCTCGGGAAAGACCGCGCGAACAACAGGAAAAAGCGGACGAAAAGCACGCGCCGTTCCTCGATGAAAACAGCGACTTTATGTCGTATCTAAAACTTTGGGATTTTTGGCAGAATTTGAAGGAAAAAACGTCGCGCAACCAATTGCGCAAGGCGTGTAGAGAGAATTTTCTCTCGTTCAATCGAATGCGCGAGTGGTCGGACGTTTACGTTCAGTTGTTGCAACTTGTTAAAGAACAAAAACTTGAAGTTAAAAAGCGGCGGGACGATTACGACGCGATTCACCGTTCGATTTTGACCGGGTTGCTATACGGCGTCGCGCAGAAAGAAGAGACCGGTTCGGAGTACCGCTCGACGAACTCCGGAAAGTTCGTCCTTTGGCCGGGTTCCGGGCTGAAAAAGAAACCCGCGTGGGTTGTCGGCGCCGAGCGCTTGGAGACGACGCGAGCGTATTTACGGACTGTCGCGCGCATAAATCCCGATTGGATCGAGGAAATCGGCGGACGGCTCCTCGAGCGGACGCGGCGCGACCCGTATTGGAACCGCGAAACAGGCTGCGTTCACGCTTACGAACGAGCGACGCTTTACGGTTTGACGATCATTCCAAAACGTCGCGTCAATTTCGGGCCGATCGACCCCGTTAAGTCGCGTCAAATATTTATTTACGAAGCTTTGGTGAATCGCGATTTCGACTGTTCGCTGACGTTTTTCGAACGAAACCGCGATACGTTCGAGGAGGCCGAGCGGCTTCGCGACAAGTTGCGCAAGTACGATTTCGTGAAATCGCTCGACGCGATTTACGATTTTTACGATACGAAGATTCCGGAAACCGTCTACGACGCCGTTTCGCTAAAAAAGTGGTGGAAGCGGGCGCCGCAAAAGAAGCGAGAAGCGTTGTTTGCGAAACTCGAAGATTTTTGCGAAGGCGCGGTCGACGCCGAGACCGCGGCGGCGTTTCCGGACGAAGCGTCGTTTGGCGGCGAGTCGCAACTTCCTTTGCGATACCGATTTAGCCCGGGAGAAACAGACGACGGCGTATCGTTGATCGTGCCGCTCGAAGGACTGCGTCAACTTGAAACGCGACGGCTTGGCTGGCTGGTGCCGGGGCTTCTCGAACAGAAAGTCGTTGCGCTTTTGAAGACGCTTCCGAAGGAAATTCGGCGCGAAATCGTTCCGATTCCGGATACGGCTCGCGAGATTGTCAAACGAATTTCATTCGGCGAAGGTTCGCTCGAAGATATTGTCGCGCAAGAGGTTAGCCGATTGGCCGGGCGAAAAACGACCGCCGCCGATTTCGATCTCGAACGAACGCCGCTCGAGTTGCGTTTGAACGTGAAAGTCGTCGACGACGCGGGCGAACTTTTAGCGGAAGGGCGGCGCGCCGACGAACTGCGCGAACAACTCGGCGTCGAGATGAATAAATCGATCGGCGCCGTCGTCGATCCGCAATGGAATCGCGACGGTTTAACGACTTGGGACTTCGGAACGTTGCCGGAATCGATTTCGATTTCGCGCGGTTCGCTGACAGTTTCGGCCTATCCGGCGCTCTGCGACCCGCGATTTTTAACGAACTCGTTTTCGCCGAGCGCGCCGGAAGCGCGAACGGTCGCGACGCGGCTTTTCGACTCGAAAGATAAAGCGTTTCGCAACACGAAGTTAGGCGTTATTCGGCTTTTCAACTTGGCCAACTCCCGCGACCTAAAGACGCAAGCGCGTTGGTTGCCGCAACTCGATAAATTGCAAACATTTTCGCGAGCTATCGCCGATTTTGATCTGACGGCGGCGCTCGCAGAAACGATCGGGGCGCGGGCCCTCGATCTTGACGATGTTAAGTCGCTTCCTGCTAACGAAGGAGAATACAACGACTTAGCGAAGCGCGGGCGGGAACGAATCGGGTACGCGACGCAGGACGTCGCCGGCTGGATCGTTCGTTTTCTCGAAAATTATCAAGAAGCGCGGTTGGCGATTGAAAAGCGTCGGGGCGGGGCGGCGAACGTGGTCGCGGTCGACGCAGCGAAGCATTTGGCGCGCTTGACGGAGCCGCGGTTTTATTTGACGACGCCTTGGAATTGGTTGAAGGAGTTTCCGCGTTACTTTAAGGCGATTTCGGCGCGTTTTGAGAAATGGCAAAACGGCGGGGCGGCGACCGACGCGGCGTTCGCGCAGGAACTAAACGCTTATTGGGAAAGGTATTGCGAAATGTTCGAACGAAACGAAAACGCCGGGATTTTCGACCCGGAACTCGAATCGTTCCGTTGGGCGCTCGAAGAATATCGCGTTTCGCTCTTTGCGCAAAAGTTGGGAACCGCGATGAAAATTTCGAGCGTTCGGCTTGAAAAACTTTGGGAGAAAACCGCGCGATGACGATCGCTTAAACGCCGATTTTGCAACGATTTGCCGACGAATCGAAACGTCGAAAAAAACGCGTTGGTGCGGAAAACCAACATTCGAACGCGAGTAAAACGATCGTCGCGAACCAGAGCGTTCGCGCGGTCGCTTGCCGCGTTTTTTCTTTTTCTTGCGACGTCGGAACGCTCGGAACAGCCGTTAGATTCGTCGAGAAGCGATTGGACGCGATTGAAATGGAAGTTGTTGGAAGAGAACAATTTGTGCTTGCGGTTTCGGCGAGCGATTCTTGGAGCGCGAACTCGACGAGGCGGTCGAGAAGCGGAACGAACGACGGCGCGAAGGCCAACGAACTCGTCGCGGCGTCCGGGGCGCTCGCAAACCAAAGAACGACGCCGCGGGATGGAGCGGCGAGACGCGCGGCGGTCGGAACGTTCGACGGCGTGTCGCGAAGAATGGGAATCGCGTCGCGCCCGACGAGCGGGAACGCTCGCCAAATTGGAAGCGAATCGACGCCGGAACGCTCGAAATCGACGAACGACTCGGCGAATAAGCGTTCTTTAACATCGTCTTTCACAACGGTTTGCAACGCTTCGCGGGTTTCGTTTGCGAGCGGGGCGGCAAGCGCGCCGGTCGCCGGATTGAACGCGACGTCGAGCGTTCCGACGTCGAGGCGCCAACGGCGCCAAGCGGCGTTCCAGCGCAAAACATTCGTTCGCGGCCCGGCGAAAACGATTAGCGCTCGCGGAGACGCGGCGTCGGCGGCAAGGAAACGCTCTATTTTGTCGAGCTCCGCGACGGTCGGAGCGGAAACGTCGACCCAACAGATCGCGTCGAAAAGGTCGAGCGCGTTCGCCGGCGTTAGCGCAAACTCGCTCGACGAAACGATTTCGACGTTTGGAAAATCGTGGTTTTCAGTAGGTTGCGTCGCGTCGAAATTCGGGTTGAGCGCGGCGGCGACGTAAAAGGCGGCGGGCGATTCGCTCGAATCGGCGGAGCTGGAATCGGCGCCGTCGACGACAAGCAGACGGATTGGGCGACCGTCGAGACGACCGTCGGCAACGCGTTGGTTCGTTGCGTTAAGTTTTGAAATTCCGTCGGTTGCGACGGACGGAGCGTTGGAAGAAGGGCGAGACCAAAGGAGGGAAAAAGGCGCGGCCCACGTTAGCGCGAGCGCAAGAATCGCGATTGAACGAATCGTCGCTAAAATAAAATTTCGTCGCTCTTTACGTCGAATCGAACGTTTTTGCGCCGCCGCGAGAAGCGAAATCGCCGGGAACACGACGCGCGGCGGGGGCGTCGTCGGACGGCGACGGCGAACGAGCGTCCAAGGAAGAACGAGCGTCGCGAGCGCTAAAAGTGCCCAAGGGGTTTGCATTACAAGTCGTTAAATCGTTGGGGTTGCGTCGAGCGCGATTGGAAGGCGAGCGAAAAAAATCCGCTCCGACGGTTAATTATATCGGAGCGGATTTTTGCGTCAAGCGCTAAACGTCGAGCGACGCAAAGTTATACGCCGCTTGAACTTGCGGAACTATTTCAAGCCGGACGCCGCTTTCATCACGTTGAAAACGTCGCTGTTGTAAATGAAATCGCCGCTGAAATCCCACATATCGCCGGCTTCTTCGTCGTTACCGCGAATAAATTCCTTGACGCTTTCAACGCCTTGGCCCTTCGCGTAGAACGGAACGAGCCATTGCGAGTGGCCGCCCGAAAGGTATTGAACTTCCGGGCATTCGCCGATATCCGACTCTTCGAGTTCTTCAAATTCGTTGAATTCGTCTTTTTTCGGATCGAATTTGCCGTTTTCGTCCATATCTTCGAACGTGCCCGGGCCCCAAATGCAGCCGGTTTCGTGGTCGGCCGTAATAATCATAATCGTGTCTTCCCAGGACGAATATTTTTCGACCCAAGCGATCGCGGCGTCGATCGCTTTCGAGAAGGAAGCGTGTTCGAGCGCCGAGTTTTGCGCGTTGCGACCGTGGTTCGCGTGGTCGATCGCGCCGCCTTCGACCATCAGGTAGAAGCCTTTGTCGTTTTGCGCCAAAACGTTAAGCGCGCCGAGCGTCATTTCGGTCAGCGTCGGAGTGTTGGCGATCGCGTCTTCCGAATAACGTTCTTGAACGAACGATTCGTCGTTAGCGAAACCGTCGATCGGAAGCATGTCGTCGTTGTCGCGACCAATGCCGAGAATCTTTTTCGGAAGGTCGGTCGGGTTCGTATCCGGGGTTTTTTTGGCCAGTTCGGCGAACTTTTCGCGTTCGTCGATGAACTTCCAACCCTTGTAACCGTTGTCTTTAGAGACGGATTCCCAAACTTCGCGACCGCCGACGAACTGATAATTCAGCTCTTCCGGCTTCTTGTTGATTTTCTTGCCGCGGCTGTAAGCGGGGTGTCCGGCGCCGAAGAGAACGGTGATCGGAAGGTCGTTGATTTGTTCTTTCGAAATTTCTTCGTAGTTGCCGCGATTGATGTTGTGCGCGGTCGTGGCGGCGGGGGTGGCGTGCGAAATTTGAACGCTCGTAACGACGCCGACCGAGCGACCGGCGCGGTAGTTCATATCGGCGAAGTTTTCGAGTTTTTTGCCGTCTTTCGAGAAACCGATGCGACCGCTTTGCGTTTTAACGCCGGTGTTGATCGCGGTGCCGGACGCGGCGGAGTCGGTCGTCGGGCAGTTGTCTTGGAGACGGTGCATCGCCTTTTCCGGGCCTTCCCAAATTTTGCCGACCGGATAACCGTCGTCCTTTTTCGGATCGTATTTGTCGGTGGCGCAGAACGTCGCCGCGCCGAGCTTGACCGGGAATTTGTGGTACGATTGCGCGTCCGATTCGCCGTAACGCCAGTAAGTTCCGAGAATATCGGAGTTAAAGCCCATCCCGTCGCCGATGAACAGGATGACGTTCTTCGCTTTTTTCGCTTCTTGCGCCGTCGCGGCGTCGAAAGCCGAAGCGCCCAAGATCAACGCGAACGCCGCCGTCGCGACGCTCCAACCGAATACTTTTTTCATTTGAATAGACTCCTTGCAAGGTGTTGGCTTGCCGACGCGCTTCGGGTCGTTCCGGCGTCGCGGCTTTTCACTATTTTACTCGATTTTCGCGAATTGTTAAACGCCCCTTCGTTAATTTTTTCCGAAAAAACTCGATTTTTTGCCGGTTTCGCCAATTTTTCGCTCGACGTCGCGGCGGCGCAACCCGAGAACGAGGAAACGCAAACCGGGAACGCGGCGGACGACGAAGTAGGTCGCGTAGGAACCGACGAAGGACGCGGCGGCGACGAGCGCGATTTCGAGCGGTTCCGGGACGTCGCAAAAGCGGGCGAAAAGCAACGTCGCGGCGTAAACGAAGAACATATGGAAGACGTAAAGACCGAAACTCGTTCGCGCGAGGAAGGCGGTAAGGCGCGTCGGACGGTCGGCGTAACGCTTTGAGAACGCGAGAATTGCGAGCGTCGCCGTCCAAGCGTAAGCGTTGGTGGTGAAATGTCGCAACACTGGCGCGTCGGCGTAATTCTCGCCGAAAAAACGGCGGAAGTAAAGGAGGCCGAAGCAAGTTGCGCAAACGCCCCAAAGCCAACGGGTTCGGACGAGCGCCGCTTCGACGTTCGGGCGGTAAAAAACGAGGTAACCGAGGCAAAACGCGAAACCGTAAATCCCAACGCGGTAAACGGTTATCACCGGCGTATTCAAAATTTGCGCCGATCCCCAAACGCCGAGCGTCGCCGCCGCGAAGAAAAGCGTCCAAGCGAGCGTCGAGGCGTGGGAGGATTCGACGGCGGCGGGTTGCGCAACGCTCGAATCGGCAAGGGTTGCGTTGTTGCGCGCGCGTCGTCGGAAAAGGACGAGGAGCGCCGAATAAAAGAAAAGGAGCTGCGCAAACCAAAGGGGGCCCTGTCCGCCGAGAACGCAAATCAAGGCGAAAATCGGCGTCGGAATCGGCGCGTCGACAAGACCCGGCTGCGAGGTCGTCGTGAGAACGCCGAGCGTCCAAGAATGGAAAACAAGAACGCCAAGCGTCGACGGGACAAGGAGTTTCGTCGTCCGCTCGCGGAAAAATTCGCGGTTCGAGCGGCGGTTCAGCGACAGGCGCGCCGAGATTCCGGCGACCAAAAAGAGCGAAAACATCAGCCAAGGGTAAACGACCGTCGCGAACGCGTCGGCGAAACCGGGGCCGTTCGTTGGAACGAGCCCGCCGAAATTGAGAACGAAGTTCCGCGCGAAAAAGACGTGATAAACGACGACCAAAACGACCGTCGCGGCGCGGATAAAATCCAAGTAATGAGAACGCGTTGTAAGCGTCGCGTCGGCAAGGGGTTGCGGTTTCATCGGCGGAGCTTTTGTCAAAGGGCGGCGAAGAGAAAGAAGGCGGCGAAACGTCGGAACGCCCTTTTATTGTACGCGGAACGTCGGCGGTTTGCAACGGAGAACGGAGGAATTTTCGTGAAAAAACGCATGCGACGGTAAAATTTGTCGCCAAGAAAAGAAAAACGTCGAACGCGAACCCGCTAAAAAACGAGTCGCGTTCGACGCTTTACGTTAAGTTCCGCTAACGGGCAAAAGCGTTAGTCTTGCTTTTGATCCGTTTCGCCGCGTTCTTTCAAAACGGCGCGACGGCTAAGTTTAACGCGATTTTGGTCGTCGATGGCGATGACCTTCACGTCGAACTTGTCGCCGAGTTTGCAGAAGTTTTGAATGTTGTCGACGTATTCGTCGGACAGTTCGCTAATGTGGCACAAACCGTCGCGGCCCGGCAGAATTTCGATGAACGCGCCGAAGTTTTGAATGCTCGTAACGACGCCTTCGTAAATTTTGCCGAGTTCGACCGTCGCGGTGAGGCGGGAAATTTCCTTCAACGCGGCTTCGGCGCTCGCTTGGTCGTTCGAAGCGACGTTGACCGAACCGTCGTTGTCGATTTCGATCGAAGCGCCGGTCGCGTCTTGAATCGCGCGAATCGTCTTGCCGCCCGGGCCGATGAGGAGCCCGATTTTGTCCGGGTCGATCTTCGTGCGGAGGAGGCGCGGCGCGTATTCGGAGATGTTTTCGGCCGGACGCGGCGCGGCGGCGAGCATCTTGCGGAGAATGCCGATGCGCGCTTCGCGGGCTTGTTTAAGAGTTTGCGCGACAATTTCCTTCGAAATGCCGTTCGTCTTGAGGTCGAGTTGGATACCCGTGACGCCGTTTTGCGTCCCGGCGACTTTGAAGTCCATGTCGCCGTAGTGGTCTTCGTCGCCCATGATGTCGGTGATCGTGATCCAACGACCGTCTTCTTCTTTGACGAGACCGATCGAGATGCCGGCGACCGGGTTTGAAATCGGAACGCCCGCCGCCATCAAACCGAGGGTCGCGCCGCAGACGGTCGCCATCGAACTCGAACCGTTCGATTCGAGAATGTCGGAGATGACGCGCACCGTGTACGGGAATTCGTCGGCGTCCGGAAGAACCGGCTTGACGCTGCGTTCGGCGAGCGCGCCGTGCCCGTATTCGCGACGACCGACGCCGCGGTACGGCTTGCATTCGCCGACCGAGTACGGCGGGAAGTTGTAGTCGAGCATAAAGCGCTTCGTGTATTCGTCGAAGAGACCTTCGACGCGTTGTTCGTCTTTCGCCGTCCCAAGCGTAACGGTGATAAGGGCTTGCGTTTCGCCGCGGGAGAAGAGGGCGGAACCGTGAACGCGCGGCAGGACGTCGACGCGGCATTCGATCGGGCGGACTTCCTTAACGCCGCGACCGTCGAGACGTTCCTTCGAGAGGATAATGTCGCGGACGACGCGTTCGACGAAATCGTTGAAGGCGACTTCGAAGTATTCCGGCGCGAAGAAGTTCGGTTCGTCGGAGTCTTCGGCGGTTTCGACGATCAACTCGGCGCGGGCCTTGTCTTTAACGAGCGCGCAGGCTTCGGCGCGGGCGAGTTTGCCGGCGGTTTTCTTCGCGGCGCGGAACTCGTCGTAGAATTTTTCCATGAGCGCGTCGTACATCGGCGTCGTGTTCATCGGCTCGAACGACATTTTTTCCGGCGCGACTTTCTCGACGAGTTCGAGTTGGAGCTCGCAGATTTGACGGATGTACTTGTGCGCCGTCATGATCGCTTCGAACATCTTCGGTTCCGGCAGTTCGCGGGCGAAACCTTCGATCATCAAGACGGAGTCCATGTTCCCGGAGACGATGAGGTCGAGTTCGCTGTTTTCGAGTTGGTCGACCGTCGGGAAGACGATGAATTCGTCGTCGACGCAAGCCAAGCGGACGGAGCCGAGCGGGCCGTCGAACGGAAGCGGGCTAATTTGGAGCGCCGCCGACGCGCCGTTCATCGCGATGACGTCCGGGTCGACGCGTTGGTCGCTGGCCAAAACGTTGGCGAAAATTTGGACGTCGTTGTAGAAGCCTTTCGGGAAGAGCGGACGAATCGGGCGGTCGATAAGTCGAGCGGTGAGAACTTCTTTCAAGCCCGGGCGACCTTCGCGTTTCAGGAAGCCGCCGGGGAATTTGCCCGCCGCGGCGACGCGTTCGCGGTAGTCGCAGGTCAACGGGAAGAAGTCCGCGCCCGGTTTGCTCGGAGCGGTCGTCGTCGCGCAGAGGACGCAAACGTCGTCGTAGCCGATGAGGCAGCTGCCGTGCGCTTGTTTCGCGAGTTCGCCCGTTTCGATCCAAAATAAACCGGCGCCAATTTGTTTTTCGACTCTAATTTTCAAGTTTTTACCTTTTTCTTTTCTACCAAACTCGTCGGAACCTGCTTCGTCCGCCGAGCCGAATGCGAGAAGCCGCGTCGACTTCTTCGAGGGAGAGCGGCCAAGTCGGAGGGGAACGCGACGACTCGCTCTTCTTTTATATTAATGACGGGACGACGAACGTCGCGTCGTCGATCGGTGGAAACGTTTCGCGTCGCAACGCGCCGAGCGCCGCGTTTTACATTGCTCGGGAGCGTTTCCGAAAGCGGCGAGAGGCCGGTCGTTTTTTCGAAGATTTCGGCGTTAAAATAATCGAACGCCCAAAAGAGAAAAAGGAGCGGCGCGCTCGCGACAAAGAAACGTTCGCGACGCGCCTAACGCCGCGAACGTTTGAAAAACGACTACTTGCGGATGCCGAGGCGTTTGATGAGCGTAACGTAACGCGATTGATCTTCGCGTTTCAGATAGTCGAGAAGGCTGCGGCGATCGCTAACCATTTGAAGGAGACCGCGGCGGGTCGAGTAGTCCTTTTTGTGGATTTTCATGTGTTCGGTCAACGCGTTAATTTTTTTCGTCAGCAGCGCGACTTGGACTTCCGGGGACCCGACGTCGGAATCGCTGCGGCGGTATTCGGCGATGATCGCTTGTTTTTCTTCTTTGGTCATGATCGTCATAATGTTCACCTTCTTCGTTTGGGAAATCGACTAGCGCGCGGAAAGCGGCCGGTCGACTCCGCTAATTTTGATTGTTCGGCAAAGTCCTTTGCGTTTTTAGGAAATTCGCTATTACGTTGAACTTACGCTCGTGTTTTTAGAAGCGTTTCGTTGGTTCGAAAGACGTTCGCGTTAAGAAAACGTCCGTTCGATCACGTTCGCGCTTCGAAAAGGCGTTTGGCGCGGCGACGACCGTTAAAACGTCGATCGCGCAAAACAAATTTTTCTCATTATACGCGTTTCTTTTGTTTCGAAAAGGGGGGCGGCGGAATTTCCTCAAAAAGACGGTATTAAATACGCCGGATGATTACAAAACGATAAAACGGGTGAAATGGGAGGTTTGGCGAAGCGCTGCCGTCGACGCTTTGCGGGGATTAGAGGAAAGGCGCGATTGAGCGAGAGAACGCGGATTCGGTAAAATCTCCCGGTTTTGCGCGTCGCTGGTTTTAAAGGGTACTTTATTGTCGAAACCCGCGTCGGGACGGGCGGCGGTCGAACGCGAGCGCGACTTGCGATTCGACCGTCGTTCGACGCGCGGTCCGCATTTCGCGTCGCTCGTCGTCGCGTCGAAGTTCGAGCGTCGGCGGAACTCGGTTGCAACCGACTCCGTCGTCCGAGAGCGTCGCCGCGATCGTCGCGACTTGCCGACGATTTCGCGTCGACCGGAAAACGCCGTTCGCAGCGGTCGATTCCGGTTCGGTCCGAAATATCCCTTTATTCCGAACGGCCTTAGGTTCGACCGTCGTCCGCGTTCCGTCGAGGGAGCGTCCGATTCGTCGCGCCGACGGCCCGACCGCCGAGCGAGCCGTTTTCGTCGCGAGCGTCGGCGTTTGAAAACGTTGAAAAACGTTGGAAAGCGCGACAACGCTTGCAAATCGCGCCGTTAAGGAGACTTGCGGCGCGCCGACGGAAGCGGCGGACGGCTGGACTTCGACGCGACGACCCGCGAAACTTGGTTCCGCAAGTCGCTTCGAGACGCGGAATTAAGAGAAGCGGCGGCCGCGAAGGAACGCGCGAAAACCGGTTTGTCGGCGCGACGTCGCTTTTTCGCTGGGAACTAAGCGGCGTCGAGCTTCGACGGCGAGCGTCGCGGAACGTTTTGACGTTTCATGACGCTCGCGTCGGGCAAACCGGGCGAACCGTCGACTAACGCGTTGGAAACATTTAAACCGCGCCGATTTAACGCGTTTGCCGATTTCAAGTCGACGACGTCGGCTCGCCGCCTTTCGCGACAGCGAGTCGAAACGTTGAAACGCTTGAAAAGTCGACGCTTGCGGCGGCGGATAAACCCGACTTTCAACGTTTCCTCGACAACGCGTTCCCGACGTCGAGCCGTTCGACTTTGTTTTCCTTAACGGAACGGGCGATTTTACCGACGTTTGCGCGTCGGCGCCCGTTTTCGTCGCGCTCCGGCGATTGGTCGACATTGTGTCGCTGTCGCCTACGATTTCGGCGTTCTCCGTCGCGACGGCGAACTTTCCGAAACAAGAGCGCGGCGACGGCGAACGTCGAAACGGTTCCTCGCGTTTCTCGACGCGGGTTTTAGCTCTTTCAAGTTTTTGAAAGCGTTGCGAAAACGACGTTTGCGCGTCGGTTTAAAAACGGCGAACAAGCCGTGTTTGACCGACGTCGCGGCGTCGTTTTCCTTATTTCTTGCGTCGGTTCTTCGCCAGAAATTTTTCAAATTCTTTTAAAAACGCGGGAAAATTCGCTTGAAACGCCGCGTTGCGTCGGTTATAATCGAGAAAATCGCCGTCGCGTCGGACGTTCGGCGGTAAGCTCTAAATTAAGTCTTGAAAAGCGTTGACGAATTAAGGAAAACGAGAATGGCGTTAAAACAATATAAGACGCCGCGAACCGAGCGCGGGAAACGTAAAGTACAACGCGACGCAACTCGCTCTAAATCGGCGGTTAACAATTGGGCGGCGCTGTTGAGCGCGGCGGCTTTGGGCGCGACGCTTGGCGTCGGAATCGGCGATTTCGCGCGGTCGGTTCGAGCGCAAGACGCGACGATCGACGTCGGCAAAGTCCTTGTCGACGACGCGGTTAAGGGGGCGAAACCCGACCTTTCGACCGGCTCGTTTTCCGTCGGTTTGCGTTGTAAGTTGGCGGCGCCGGGGAACGAAGTCGGAAACGGCGACGGGCTCGGAATGTTATTTTCTGTCGCGAGCGGTTGGCACGACGGTTTTCGCGCGCATTACAACTGGCGGGACGGTCGGATAACCTTCCAAATTGGGCGAGTTAAGGAAAAGAGCGCGGTCGGCGTTACTTCGGAGCGCGGCTTTCTGCCCGGCGTGATGCGAGACGTTGTCGCCGTTTACGACGCCGATAAAGACGAAATGTCGCTTTACGTCGACGGCGAAAAAGTCGGTTCCGCGTCGTATTCCGGGCCGATCGACGTTTTCGATAAACCGTTAAGCGTTGGTTTCGCTGGGTTTGGCGTCGGTTCAAATCAAATGTACGTCGACAAGTTGGAGTATTGGAAGCGACCGTTGACCGCCGGGGAAATCGCCGAGCGCAACGCCGCGCGTCCGAAAGAAGAACTCGATGCGGCGCAAGCGCTTGCGTTCTTTGTCGACGGAGGAAACGCGGTCAATCTCGACGCCGACGAGGCGCAAATCGAAAAAATTTTGACGCTCGACGTTCCGGAGGAAATTAAAGCGAACGCTCGACGAACGGCTCTTATTAAAGCGTTTATCGGCGGCGATAAGGAAAAGGCGGCCAAACTCGCGTTCGCGGAAGCGGAACGGTTTTTGACGGAAGAAAAAACAGTGAACGACGCCGAGTCGCAAGCGGAGCGGAACGCGCGATTGAGTCGTTATCTGGAAATCGAAGGGCACTTAGGTTACTTTTGGGCGCCCGAATACGCCGGCGCCGAGGTCGCGACGGAAGCGAGGCGGTTGATAAGCGATCTGAAAGAACGTTTTAGCGACGAAGCAGCAACCGCGGAAGAACTCAACGAACTTGCTTACGGCTGCGACGTTCAAAATATTGAGCAAGAAGCTAAACGTCAGTATGAAGTGGTGTTAGGTGTTTTGAACGCCGCGTCGCAACGGACGGTTTGCGTCGCGCCGAACGGGAACGACGCCGCCGACGGTTCGCGTGAAACGCCGGTCGCGACGCTCGCCAAAGCGTTCGAAATCGCGCAACGTTGGGCGAAAGACGCGGATGAGGAAACCAGAAGCGCCGTCGTCGTTGAACTTGCGGACGGCGTTTATCGAGTCGACCGAACCGCGGCGCTCGACGACGTTTCCGACGTCGTCGTTCGTCCGGCGCCCGGCGCGAAAGCCGTTATGACCGGCGCGGTCGAAGTCGATCATTTCCAAACGCTTAGCGACGGCGCGAAAACGTCGCAAGCGATCGCCGACGCGGCGTCGCGATTCCAAGAAGCGGCGCGGTCGAAGATTTTCGTCGCCGACTTAAAGGCCGCCGGCGTCAAGGATTGCGGTCGATTGGCGACGCGCGGGTACGGCGTCGGCGAAAAGGTCGCGCCGATTCCTTCCCTTTACGTCGACGGGGAATCGCAAACGTTGGCGCGTTGGCCGAACGTCGGGGAAGCCGCGCTCGATTTTGGCGACGTCGTTTCGCAAGGGGACGAAGTCAACGGCAAGAAAACGACGACGCTGCGATACGACTTCGACCGCCCGAACGGTTGGCGACTCTCCGGAAACGCCGACGCCGACGATATTTGGGCGTTCGGTCTTTACGTTTGGGAATGGGCCGCGAACTTCCGCCGCGTCGAGAAAATCGACCGCGACGCCAAGACGCTGACCGTCGATTACCCGGACGCGAACGGGCGTTTTCATTATTATTTCGTCAACGTTCTCGAAGAATTGGACGCGCCGGGCGAGTATTACGTCGACCGAAATAACGGTTTGCTCTACTTTTACGCGCCGGACGCCGTGTCGTCGGTCGACGCGTTGAAGGCGGCTTCCGTCGAGTTCGACGTTTTCGACGGTCGCTTCGTCGACGTGAAGAACTCGCGACGCGTTCTGTTGCAAAATATCGAGTTAAAGGGCGGGCGCGAAACGGCGGTCGCGTTCGATAATTGTTGCGAAACGTACTTTGTCGGCGGGAAAATCGAGCAGTTCGGCGGGAACGGCGCGCTGATTCTAAACGGCGAATATTGCGGGGTTTTGGATTCGCGACTGCGCGAACTCGGCGCTTCCGGCGTTCGGATTCGCGGCGGCGACCGTTCGACGTTAAAGCGCGCCAACCATTGGCTTAGCAACTGCTTTATTAGCGATTTCAGCCGAATCGACCGCGTTTACGCTCCGGCGTTGCAGTTCAACGGCTGCGGGCTCGCGGCGACGAACAACTTGATTTGCGACTCGCCGCACCACGGAATGCGCACCGACGGGAACGATATTTATATCGCCCGAAACGAAGTCCACTCCGTCGTTTACGAATACAGCGATCAGTCCGGAATCGATATTTTCTGCGATCCGACCTTCCGCGGAATCGTTATCGAGGAGAACCTTTGGCGGCATATCGGCTCGTCGTTCGCGCTCTGCGGACAAGCCGGAATTCGTTTGGACGACACGATTTCCGGCGTCGCGATGATCAGCAACGTCTTTTACCGCTCGTCCGGCGGGAATTTCGGCGGGATTCAGATTCACGGAGGAAAGGATAACCTTGCTCTTGACAACGTTTTCGTCGATTGCAAACAGGCGTTTAGCTTCTCGCCTTGGAGCGACGAGCGTTATCGAACCTTTGTGAAGGAACGGTTTCCGGAAAACGTTGGGAAACAAGCGTTTGTCGACGCGTATCCGTTTTTCGACGAGATTTTTGAGAACCCGAATCGCAACTTTATCGCCGGGAACGTCGCGATTAACGGCGAACTTTTTAATCGCAACGGCGACGGGCTTAACGTTTTTGTCGGCAATATGTTGCGAACGACCGAGACGCCGGAAAACGTCGACGCGTTTTTGACCGATTCGAAAGCGTTGCGCGCTTGGCTCGAAGACGTTTCGGGGCGGAAACTGGATAAAATTGGGTTGCGCGAGAACTGGAACGGAGCGGAAGCGCCGGTTTCGCCGATGTTTACGACGCCGCAACATTGACGTTTTCGCGTTAAGCGGCGATTTTAAAGCGGCGCGTTTGGAGTTGCGACGGCTCCGAACGCGCCGTTTTTCAACGGGTTAAGCGTCGCTTTTTCTCGGTTTAAAGGAGAAGGAAGAGATGAAACGAAGGACGATGTTGACGCTATTAATCGGCGTCGCGTTTTTAGGGGGCGGCGCCGTTTCGAGCGTCGCGAACGAACCGACGGCGAACGACCCAAACGCTTATACGGGAACGGATTCCGAACGCGTTGAAAAGGCCGTCGCGGCGTCGGCGGAGTTCGGCGGACTCGTTCGGATTCCCGCGCGACGTCCGGACGCGGATTCGCCCCGAACGCATTGGCTTCTCGACCGCGCGATTTTGTTGCCGTCGAATACGACGTTGCTCTTGGAAAATAGCGTTTTAAAACTGTCGGATAATTGCCGCGACAATTTTATTCGCTCGGCGAACGCGGGGCCGGGAATCGCGAAAGTCGAGCCGCTCGAAAATATTTTCGTCGTCGGCGTCGGGAACGCTCGCCTCGAAGGAGCCGATCGACCCCGAGCGACCGGCGACAGCGGAAAACGCCTCGGCGAAAGAACTTACGGGACCGACGCGGGGAAAGAGGGCGAGTCGCAAACCGGCGATTGGCGCAATATCGGGATTCTGTTCGCGAAGGTGAAAAATTTCGGAATCGAAAATTTGACGGTCGCAAACTCCCATTGTGGGGGATTTCGCTTGAAAAATGCGAGTTCGGACGGGTCGCGCGGATTTGTTTCGACAGTACGGAACGTCGCGAAATCGACGGCAAACTCGAAACGACGCTCAACCAAGACGGCGTCGACTTGCGCAAAGGCTGTCGGAATATAACGATAGAGTCGATTCGCGGACGAACCGGCGACGATTTGGTCGCGTTGACGGCGATCGGAACGAAAGCGCAAGATGGCGGAAGTTTCGATTCCACCGAGGTTTCGGAGTTTGAGCCGAGCGCGGATAACGATATTCGCGACGTCGTGATCCGCGACGTTATCGGATATTCGGTCGGCGGGCACCAAATCGTTCGCTTTCTAAACGCTTCCGGAATCAAGATGTATCGAATAACGCTCGACTCGCTGACCGATACGTCGCCGACGTCCGGGCTCGACCGCGCGACGATTCGAATTGGAGACGCGAACCCGGCTTGGGGCGGCGTAACTCCCGTCGGCGATACGTTTGGCTTCGTTATCCGCAACGTTCACTCGTCGTCGCAACACGCGGTGTTGATCGCCGGCTCGCTGACCGATTCGATTATTGAAAACGTCGTCAACTATAATCCGGCGATTTCCGGCGTTACGTTTGAGTCTGGGAAAGAAAACGTTCGAAACGTTGTTGTCGAAGATTTTATTAACGTCGGTCGCGTCGATGAAACGGCGAAATAACGTCGAACGAACAAGCGAAAAAACAAAAAGCGACGACGTGTCAAGCGTCGCCGCTTTTTTGTTTGGCGGTTAAACCGATAAAAGGTAAGGATTAGAGCGACATCAGATACTCGACCAAATCGCCGACTTCCTCTTCCGAAAGCGAATCGACGTCGCCTTTAACGTCGCCGTGCATGCCGTCAAGGAAGACCTCTTCCAGCGTAACGTAACGACCGTCGTGCATGTAGGGCGGAGTGCGCCAAATTTCGAGGAGCGTCGGCGTGTCGAACTCGGCTTGGTGGTCGTACTCGGCGCGCGATCCGACGTCGTGCATCTTTTGATCCGTAAAGTATTCGCCGGTATGGCATTCGGAGCAACCGAGACGTTCGCTTTCGAAGAGCGCTTTGCCGCGAAGGGCGCGTTCGCTCATCTTGCCGTCGACGAGGCGCGGGCTCGGGAGGGCTTTGAGCGATTTAACGTACTCTTCGATGTCGGTATACGTTTCTTCCGGCGGGTTCGAGAAGCAGATGAATTTGAATCCGGTGCGGATCGCGGTTTCCGCTTTGTCGCGGACTCCGTGCCACATCGCCGGCGGAAGCTTAATCGAGTGAAGCATGCCTTTAGCGTTTTTCGGATTGCCCATGCCGTCGTTCAGGAGGTCCCAGTTCAACGCGTCGGAACGAGCTTCCGGGTGGCAGCTGGCGCAACTTTGCCACGTTTGGAAGCAGAGCGTCGCGTCGTTCCAAGCGAGTTCGCCGCGACGAGCCGCGTCCATTTCCGGAGTCGGGCCGAGTTTGACGAATTCTTTCGGATTCATCTTGCGGGCTTTCATGTTGACGACGACAATGTTGTCGGTGTAATACATCCCGAGATACGCTTTGTCGCCGATAACCGCGACGCAACGGGGCGCCTTCGCTTTCAGTTGACGCGAGAATAGTTTAACGCGCTTTTTGAGCCCGACGAGGAACGCCAAGTGTTGCGGGACTTGGTCGGCGGTCGTCGCGGCGCTCGGCAGCCCTTGTTCTTTCGCTTCCTCGGCGTTTTTCGGGAGCGATTGCAATTTTTCGAGCGTTTTCGTCCAGTCGACGACGCAAAGCTCGTGCGAACCGGCCAAACCGACGCAAATCTTCGAACCGTCGGCGGTCGTCGCGATCGGCCACGGGTTCGCGGCGCCGGAGTCGACGTCGTCGAGAAGAACGGTGTTGATAAATTCGCGCTTTTCGGCGTCGATAATACTAAAGCCGTTCGTGTTCATCCAACCGCGTTCGACTTGCGTCGTCGGGAGTTGGTAGCGGGCCAAAATGGCGGTCGTGTAAACGTATTTGCCGTCCGGAGAGAGGCAAATGTGGTGCATCGACGAACTGCCGTTCGGGAGGCGAATGTTTTTCGTTTCGCCGGTCGCCGTGTCGAGCGCGGTAACTTCGGCGGCGACGTTCGCGCCGTCGGACGGGTCGTTCGGGAGGAAGTTCGCGGCGAAGTACGATTTGCCGTCCGGCGTGATCACCGCGTCGCACGGTTCGTGCAGAGCCGGGTATTTCGCTTCGACGGCGAAACTCGGGAGCGAAATTTTCGCGAGTTTCGCTTCGAAGCGCAAGCAGGCGTAAATCGTTTTTTCGTCCGGCGAGAGGCAGAGCCCGCACGGCGTGTGCCCGACGACGCCTTCGCCGAGAACGTTTCCGGTGGCGAGATCGATCGCGCAAATCTTCCCTTGGTAATCGCCGAGACCGAGGTAGACCGTCTTTTCGTCGGCGGTTAAGCACATGTCGTTCGGGTCGCCCGGAACCGGAATCGAGCGTTCGACTTTCGCGTCGGCGACCGAAACGACCGCAATTTCGCGAGCGTCCTTATTCAAAACGTAAAGGGTCGAGCCGTCTTTCGTCGGAATCATTTCGATCGGGCCTTTGTACTCGGCCGCCGAAGCGACCGCGCCGACGAACGCGAGGAGCGCCGTCGCGATCGACATTGCAAAACTGTGTTTCGACATAAATTAATTCGCTTTCCGTTAAAAATTCGATAAATCGTTCGAACGTTTTTTATATCGGGACGGCGGCGGTCGGGGCGCGGCGCTCAAAAAACAACGCGGAGCGCGGCGCGACGCAAGGGGCGCCGTCGAACGCCTTTATTATGACGGTTGCGAGCGCGTTTTTCAAGCTCTTTCTTGTTTTTTTCGTGAATTTTTTCCCAATTTTTCTTCTTTTCTTTAAACTGTGAGGGGAAACGTTTGAACGTCGCGACGGAGAATTAAGAGAAAATTAGTTTTTTCTAATGTTAAAATGAAGAACGGTTAGCTTTGGCTAATTTTGCATTCGCGCTCGACGGGTTCGACGTCTCGTTTCAAAGAATGAGGGAACGACGAAACAACGTGAAAAAAAGCGCGTAAGAAGGTCGCCGCGAAAAAAGAAAACTTAGACGATTTGGTGAAATAGGCGAAATATCGCGTCGATAATATGGGCAAAAACGTAAAAAAAACGCGAAACGGTAAAAGTTTACGGGGCTCCTGCTAGACAATATTGAAATATCGTTTAGACTTAAGGGAATAAACGGTAAGTTTCGGTCGTTCGATTGCCCGAACGGTTTCGCGAGTCGTTTGGTCAAGTTTGCGCCGCGCTTACCCGATTCGTCGTCGCCCGTCGACGTTTTGCGTCGTCGGGCGAGTCGTTCGTTTTGCGGCGTTCGCGTCTTTGATTATTGAGCGTCGACCTTCGCGGCGACTAACGGCGAAATCGTTCGAGGAATTTTCTTCCCAAATTATATAGGAAAGGCGTCGCAAGCCGATGAAATACGTCAAAATAACCAAAGGGCTCGACCTGCGGATGACCGGAACGCCGGATCAAACGAGCGCGCCCGAAAAGAAAAGCGTCAAACGCGTCGCGGTAACGGGGCCCGATTACGTCGGGATGAAGCCGACGATTCTCGTCGAAGTCGGCGAAAAAGTTTTGCTTGGTCAACCGCTTTTTGAGGACAAGAAGAACCCCGGCGTCAAGTTCGTCGCTCCGGCGGCGGGCGTCGTCGCGTCGATCAACCGCGGCGAAAAACGCGCTTTCCGCTCGATTATTATCGACGTCGCCGAAGGGGACGCGGCGAAAGAATCGGTCGCGTTCGAGAAGTTCGACGCGAACGAATTGACCGCGCTTTGCCCGACGAAAGTCCGCGAAACGCTCGTCAAATCCGGGCTTTGGACGGCGCTCCGAACGCGTCCGTTCAGCCGCGTCCCGAAAATCGACGCGGTTCCGGTTTCGCTTTTCGTCAACGTTTGCGACACCAACCCGCACGCGCCGAACCCGCAACCTATCGTCGAAGCGGCGAGCGAAGATTTCCTTAACGGTTTGCGCGTTTTGAGCCGAATTTGCGGCAAAAAACTTTGGGTCTGCTTCGGCGACGCGAAGTATTCCGCCGACTTTGTCGCCGCCGTCGAAGCGGTTCCGAACGTCGAAGCGGTCGCGTTCTCCGGCCCGCACCCGTCCGGTCTGACCGGGACGCATATCGCGACGCTCGACCCCTGCGGTCTCGGCAAAGTCGTTTGGTCGATCGGCTATCAAGACGCGATCGCGGTCGGCGCCCTCTTCGTTAAGGGAACGCTCGCGACCGAACGCGTCGTTTCGTTGGCCGGGCCGACGGTGAAGAATCCGCGTCTGCTCCGCGTTCCGGTCGGCGCCTGCCTCGACGAAATCGTCGAAGGCGAACTGAAAGACGGCCCGAGCCGCGTTATCAGCGGAAGCGTCCTTTGCGGTCGCGCTATCGAAAAAGACCTTTGCGGTTTGGGGCGTTACGTCAACCAAATCTCCGCGATCGGCGACGGCGACCCGCGCGAATTCTTCGGTTGGGCGCTCCCCGGTTTCAAAAAATTCTCGGCGGCCCGCACGGTCGCGTCGAAGTGGCTGGCGAAAACGCCGTTCGCGCCGACGACGGCGGAACACGGCGGCAAGCGCGCCGTCTTCCCGAACCCGACGTTCTACAAGGTTTCGCCGCTCGATCTCGAACCGACGTTCCTCTTTAAAGCGTTGGAAATCAGCGATTTGGAAAAATGCGAAAAACTTGGCGCGTTCGAACTCGACGAGGAAGACCTCGCGCTTTTCACGCTCGTCGACTTCGGGAAAAACGACTACGGCCAAACGCTCCGCGCGCTTCTGAACGCGGCGATGAAAGAGGAGGAATGAGATGAAATTTATCAGAAAAGCGCTCGACGCGACCGAAAAACGGTTTTTCGCGCCCGGGAAGCCGTTCGCGTTCCTTTACCCGCTCTACGACGCCGCGGACACGTTCTTCTTCACGCCGAACGCGAAAACGTCCGGAACGTGCGCCGTTCGCGACTGCGTCGACTTCAAGCGGATGATGATTACGGTCGTCTTGGCGCTGCTTCCGTGCGCGCTGATGGGGATGTACAACGTCGGTTTCCAAGCGAACCGCTTGGCGGACGCCGGCGCGACCGTCCCGACCGACTGGCACGGCGCGATTTTGAATTGGATCGCCGGTTTTTACCCCGCGATTTTCAACGCGTCGAGCGTCGTCGGCTGCTTCCTTTACGGGCTCGTCTACTTCCTGCCGATTTATATCGTTACGATGGTCGTCGGCCTCGGTTGGGAAATTCTCTTCGCGGCGATTAACAAACACGAAGTCAACGAAGGGTTCTTCGTCACCGGCTTTTTGTTCCCGTTAATCGTTCCGGCGACGATTCCGCTTTGGCAAGTCGTTTTGGCGATTTCCTTCGGCGTCGTCATTGGGAAGGAAATCTTCGGCGGCACCGGGCGCAACTTCATGAACCCGGCTCTCGTCGCTCGCGCTTTCCTCTTCTTCGCTTACGCCGGTCAAATTAGCGGCGACCAAGTCTGGACGGCGGTCGACGGCGTCTCGAAGGCGACCCCGCTTTCCTACGCCGGTCAAGGCGTTCAAGCGGTTACGGACGCCGGTTACACGCTGTCGAGCGCGTTCTTCGGGACGATTCCGGGTTCGCTCGGCGAAACGTCGACGCTGGCCTGCTTGATCGGCGCGGCGATTCTGCTTCTCGCCGGCGTCGCGTCGTGGCGCATCATGGCGTCGATGTTCGTCGGCGGGATGGGCTTGGCGGCGATCTTCGCGGCTTGCCCGACGATTACGGAAGCGTTCCCGGCGGCGACGCTCGGCCCGCAATGGCACTTCGTCCTCGGCGGTTTCGCGTTCGGGATGGTCTTCATGGCGACCGACCCGGTGACCGCGGCGGCGACTAAGGTCGGGCAATACGTTTACGGCTTCCTGATGGGCGCGCTGGTGATCGTCGTTCGCGCGATGAACCCGGCGTATCCGGAAGGCGTCATGTTGGTGATTCTCTTCGGGAACTGCGTCGCTCCGCTGATCGACTACATGGTCGTCAACGCGAACATCCGCCGTCGCGTTAAGCGACTCGAAGCGCGGTAAGGATTGCGAGGAAAGGAACAATGAATAACGAATCGATTTTTAAAACGTTTGGCGTCGCGACGGGCGTTTGCGTCGTCTGCGCGATTATCGTTTCCTTTTCGAGCGTCGCGCTCAAAGGGTTGCAAGAACAAAACAAACTTCTCGACAAACAAGTCAACGTCCTGAAAGCGGCCGGGCTCGTTCCGACCGACGGCAAGGCGACGAAAGCGGAAGCCGACGAAATGTTCAAGTCGGCGGAAATCGTCGTCGTCGACTTGGCGACCGGCGCGGTCGTCGCGGACGCCGACCCGAACAAAGTCGAGAGCGACAAAACGAACGTCGTCGCGCTGACGCCGGAACAAGACGTCGCGAAAATCAAAACGGCGCCGAAACAAGCGGTCGTTTACCGCTTCAACGACGAAAAAACCAGCGCGCTGAAAACGCTCGTTCTCCCGATTAGCGGAACCGGGCTTTGGTCGCGCATGAACGGTTTCCTGTCGCTGAACGCCGACTTGACGACGGTCGCCGGAATCGTCTTCTACGACCACGGCGAAACCCCGGGCCTCGGCGGCGAAATTTCGAACCCGGTTTGGACGTCGAAGTGGGCCGGCAAAACGGCGGTCGACGAAACCGGCGCTCCGGTCGTTAAGGTCGTGAAGGGCTACGCCGCCGACGAAACCGAAGTCGACGGCATTTCCGGCGCGACGCTCACCTGCAACGGCGTCAACGGCACGGTCGATTTTTGGCTCGGCCCGAACGGTTACGGTCCGTATTTGAAGACGTTGCGCGGCGACGCTCCGGCGACCGAAGCGAACGAAAACTGAAAGGATTGGTGAAAAGATGAATTCGACGGTGAAAAAAAACGTTCTCGAACCGTTGTTTAAGAACAATCCGGTTTTCGTTCAACTCCTCGGCATTTGCTCCGCGTTGGCCGTTACGACGAGCTTGAAAAACGCGCTGACGATGACGTTGGCGGTCGTTTTCGTTACGGCGTTTTCGAACGTCGGCGTGTCGCTGATTCGCAAAATTATCCCGGGCTCGATTCGTATGATCGTTGAAATGGCGATTATCGCGACGCTCGTGATTTTGGTCGACCAAATTTTGAAGGCGTTTTCCTACGACTTGAGCAAGCAGCTGTCGGTTTACGTCGGTCTTATCATCACGAACTGCATCGTGATGGGGCGCGCGGAAGCGTTCGCGATCAAGAACGGCCCGGCGGTCAGCCTCCTCGACGGTATCGGGAACGGCCTCGGTTACGGCGTCGTGTTGATGATCGTCGCGTTTTTCCGCGAGCTGTTCGGTTTCGGCACGCTCTTTGGGATTACGGTCTTTAAGACGGTCAACAACGGCGGTTGGTACGTTCCGAACGGTTTGATGGTGCTGGCTCCGGCGGCGTTTTTCCTGATCGGCGGCATTATTTGGGTTCTCAAAACTTACGGCAAGGGGATGCAAGACGACGAATGAGTCGAAGCGCGGTCGGCCCTTGGAGCGTTCGAGGTTTCGAGCGTTCGAGCGGCGCCGCTTTTCGGGTCTTTCGCGAAGGAAGATAAACGATGGAACACGTTTTTACGATGTTTATGCAAGGAGTCTTCACGCAGAATCTTGCGTTGTCGCTCTTCTTGGGGATGTGCACGTATTTCGCGGTGTCGAAGAAAGTCGGCGCGGCGTTTGGGTTGGGGATCGCGGTTACGGTCGTTCAAGCGATCACGCTCCCGGTCAACAACCTCCTTTACAACTACGTTCTGCGCGAAGGCGCGCTCGCTTGGACGGGCGTCGACGCGCTCGCTTCGCTCGATTTGAGCTTTTTGGCGTTCATCACGTTCATCGGCGTGATCGCGGCGATCGTTCAGATCTTGGAAATGACGCTCGACCGCTTTTTCCCGCCGCTTTACAACGCGTTGGGGATTTTCCTCCCGTTGATTACGGTCAACTGCGCGATTATGGGCGGTTCGCTCTTCATGCAACAACGCGACTACAACTTTACGGACAGCTGCCTTTACGGGCTTTTCTCCGGGATCGGTTGGGCGTTGGCGATCGTGATTTTCGCGGGGATTCGCGAAAAAATGGAATATTGCCACGTTCCGAAAGGGTTGCGCGGTTTGGGGATCGCGTTTATGGCCGCCGGATTGCTGGCGACGGCGTTTATGACGTTTTCCGGTATGTGATCCGAAGGGAGTGTGTTGACAATGAGCAGCGTTGGAATTATTATCGCGGGCGTCGTCGCGTTTACGGCGATCGTTCTCGCGTTGGTGGCGATCATTCTTTCCGCGAAGTCGGTTCTTTCGCCCGGCGGCTCGGTGCAAATCGAGATTAACGGCGACGCGTCGAAGACGTTGACGGTTCCGTCCGGCGGCAAACTCCTGAACACGTTGGCCGACTGCAAAATTTTCGTCCCGGCGGCGTGCGGGGGCGGCGGTTCCTGCGGTCAGTGCAAGGTGCGCGTCCTTTCGGGCGGCGGCGAAATCCTCGCGACCGAAAAAGCGCACATGACGCGCAAGGAAATCAAAGAAGGCGTCCGTTTGGCCTGCCAAACTCCGGTCAAGCAAGATATGAAGATCGAGATTCCGCCGGAAATTTTCGAGGTCAAAAAGTGGGAATGCGTCGTTCGCTCGAACGAACTCGTCGCGCCGGATATCACCGAGCTTATCCTCGACCTTCCGGAGGGCGAAGTCGTCGACTTCAAAGCGGGCGGCTATATTCAAATCGAGCGTCCGGGCGGTCTGACGATTAACTACAAAACGGACTTCAACATTCCGGAAAAATACCACGCTCACTGGGATCGAGCGAAGCTCTGGGATCTCGTCAGCGAAGATATCGGCCCGGTGACGCGCGCCTACTCGATGGCGAACCACCCGGGCGAAAAAGGGATTATTATGCTGGACGTTCGTCTCGCGATCCCGCCGGCCGAAAAGCCGGGCATGCCGCCGTTCCCGGGAATCCCGACCGGGCAAATGTCGTCGTATCTTTTCAGCCTGAAACCGGGCGACAAAGTTACCGTGAGCGGTCCTTACGGCGAATTTTTTGTCCGCGACACGCCGAACGAAAAGATTTACATCGGGCGCGGCGCCGGGATGGCTCCGTTGCGTTCGCACATTTACGAGATGCTCGAAGGGTTGAACCGCGGCGAAAGAATTTCGTACTGGTACAACGCCCGTTCGTTGGCCGAAGCGTTCTACGTCGAAGACTTCAAGAAGCTGGAAGAAAAGTACCCGAATTTTTCGTTCCACTTGGCGCTGTCGCGTCCGCGTCCGGAAGACAACTGGACGGGGTTGACCGGCTACATTTATAAGGTCTTGTACGAAAACTACTTGAAAGACCACAAAGCGCCGGAAGACTGCGAATATTACCTCTGCGGCCCGCCGGTGATGACCGACTCGGTGCTGGACTTGCTCGACTCCCTCGGCGTCGAGCGCGAAAGCATCTTCTTCGACGACTTCGGCGAATGACGTTTTAACGTCGACGCGTTAAGTCGACCGAACGACCAAAGCGGTTCGTTTCCGTTCCTAAGCGGATGCGAGCCGTTTTTCGTTTCTTGGCGTTGAAATTTTCCCGTTTTTTCATTGCCGCTTGTAAAACGAACGCGTATAATAGGGAGGCGGCGGTTCGCGTCGCGAAAATATTTTCGGCTTTTTATTGCTCGACTTGCGGCGAACGCGTTGCGAACGACGCGAGTGGAGCTGTTTCGGATTGAGGAGGACAAAACAATGATGTTCGCGGATCCCCTTCGGTTGGCTTGCCCGCGTTGCGCCGCGACCGTTTATCAGCGTCAACTTTGGAGCGGCAACTCGCTCGGCGCTCGGTATTACTCCGATAGAAAACGCGAAGCGCCGATGCTTCCGACGTTTCCGAGTTTTTCGAAGTGTCCGAAGTGCGGCGAGCTTTTTTGGGTTCGCGACCTGAAACCGAGCGAAGACCCAGACGCGCCCAAACTGGGGCCCTCCGAATCGTATCTCGATATTATCGACCTCGAAGATTCGGTTCGCTTTTTGGAAGAGAAGAACGAGACCGGCCTTCCGGAATTCACCGTCCGAACGCAAATTTGGCGGCTTTACAACGACCGGGTTCGATACCGCGTCGATCAAAGAACGCGCGCCGAAAACGAAGCCGCGCTTTGGAAAAGCGACGCCGATAAAGAACGTTGGCGAAAGAATTTGGAGCGAATCGACGAGTTGACGAAGGAAATCGCCCCCGACGACGCGACGTTCCAAGCGGAAATCGCGCGGGAGCTCGGACGCTTCGACGAAGCGGTCGCGATTCTCGACCAAGCCGGAAAAACGGGCGACCCGGAAGGGGACTACGAAGCGCGCCTCGTCGCGAAGATTCGCGAAAAATGCGCGGCGGGCGACCCGTTCGTTTTTCAAAGCTCTGCGCGAAGGTCGATTCTTTAAGACAACGTTCGTTCGGTTTTGAACGAGACGCGTTAACGACTTAGCGGCGCCGCGTCTCGACTTAAAAACGGTTCGTTTCCGCGATTTTGGCGAAGGCGAGCCGTTTTTTTACCGCGTTTTCTTGAAATCGCCGCTTTTTCTTTCTTGGTCGGCGCGTTTTTTCTCTTTTTTCGCCGTGTTTTCAATTAGCGTTACGAACCGCTAAAATTGCGACTTCTTTTTTCTCGGCGTTCCTTGACTATTTTTTTTTTTTGATAGTATTAGCGTAATGGGAAAAAATGGAAAAGAAAACGCGGATTGTCGTTCGGAAGAATTAAAACGCGTTTTCTTTAAAAGTAAAACCAACAGTTAAAGGGCTTAGGATACGTCGAAACGAAGTCGAACGTTTCAAGGACTTTTATCGTAATGGAATAATGGGGCAAGGTATGGAACGAGTTTGTACTAAGTGCGGAAGTGTAATTGAGGCAAACGCTTTAATTTGTAATAAATGTAACGCGGAGTTGGAGAATAAAGAGAATTTTGCGGACGCCGGTGGTAATAAAGAGACGACGGAGGTTGTTGCGGCGGACGCGTCTATTGAAAAACCGACGGTAGCGCAAGAGAGCCAAGCGTCGCAACCTTATCCGCAACAGCAGGGTAACGCGGCTCAGCCTTATCCGCAACAATATAACGCGGCGGCTCAGCCCTATCCGCAACAGCAATATAACGCGGCTCAACCTTATCCGCAACAATATAACGTGGCGGCTCAGCCCTATCCGCAACAGCAATATAACGCGGCTCAACCTTATCCGCAACAATATAACGTGGCGGCTCAGCCCTATCCGCAACAGCAATATAACGCGGCTCAACCTTATCCGCAACAATATAAC
>JAFYQR010000094.1 GCA_017559825.1 Thermoguttaceae bacterium
ATTATTGCGATTATTATGAGCGGCGAACGCGCCGGAAGCCGGATTCCACGCCGTCGGGGTCGTCAACGCGACAAACAAAAGCGCGCACATAAGCGTTTTCAGCGCGACGGCGAGCGCCGAATTGGACGAGCGAAGTTGCGAAATGCAATTTACTTTCATTTTTATTCCTCTGTCAAGTTCTTCCTATCGCGGCGCGCCGACAAAGCCCGCCGCGCTGGGCGACGGCTCGGCGCGTTCGAAAGCGCGCGTCGGCGTTTAGGGTTCGCCGCCGGGACGCGACGGAACGGCTCGAACGCTCCTTCTCCCGGCTATTTTAATAGATTAACCGGAAAACGTCGATTTTACAAGGATATTTTTGAAAAATTTAGCGTTTTCCGACAACTTTTCGCCGCGCGCCTCTCCCAATCGCGACAATCCCGCTATTCTACCTAATCGTCCTGAATCCTCCCAACGAAACGCAACGCGGAGACGGAACGCTCGAAAACGCCCAACTCTCCCATTTCCCCCATATTATACGCCAAGCGAAACGACGCGCAAGGCGGCGAGCGCGCTTTCCGTTCGTTTTCTTAAAAAAACGCCCCCAAACGAAAACAATTCTTTACATTCCCGGCGCTCTGTGGTATACTCGACGGAACAACGGCGCTCGTTCGGCGACCGCCGTTCGCAAAGTCCGCGCATTTCCAATAAACAGCGCGTTTTCTCCATTTTAACGTCGGCGCCCGCCCGCGCTTCCCTCCACGTTATTAATTAAAATAAAAGGACAACTTCGATGAAACGCTCTCTCGGCGCGTTTGCGCTCGCGGTTCTCCTCGTTCTCGGCACGGTCGCGCCCGTTTCGGCGCAGCGTCCGTTCCCGGGGAACGACAACGACCGCCCCGTCAACACGATCGAATCGGTTCGCCGCGCGATCGACGATATGATCTCGCAGTTTGCCGACGATTACCCGAACGGCGAAAAATACCTCGCGGAACTCGCGGAACTCGAAAAAGCGGAGCCGAAAGACGCCGCTTGGGAAGCGAAGTTCGCCGCGTTCCGCCGCGAAGCGCTTCTCGCGAACCCGGCGCTCGACGATCTCGAACTCGTCGTCGTTCGCTCGAACCGTCTTCCGGCGGTCGGCGACAACTTCATGACGATCGACAAAGTTTCGAAGGGCGGATGGAACTGCGAACTCGGGATTCTCTCCGATTTGCGCTCCGAAAAACCGACGTTCACGCCGATTTACAAACCGGCGAACGGCTCGCCGATTCTCGAACCGGAACTCCACTGGGACGGGAACCGCGTCATGTTCACCGCCGTTTCCGACGACAACAAACGTTGGGCGATCTTCGAAATCGACGCGGAAGGGAAAAACCTTAAAACGCTCTCGCCGACCGACCAACCGGACGTCGATTTCTTCGACTCCTGCTACACGCCGGAAGGGCAAGTGATCGCCTGCTCGAACGCCGGCAAGCAAGGGCTCCCCTGCATCAACGGCTCCGACCCGATGGCGAACATCTACTCCATCGACCCGGAAACGAAGAAAACGCGCCAACTCACCTTCGAACAAGACTCCGACTGGCACCCGACGCCGCTCAAAAACGGGCGTATTATGTATTTGCGTTGGGAATATAGCGACATTATGCACTATTACAGCCGCATCTTGTTCCACATGAACCCGGACGGCACGAACCAAGCGGAACTTTACGGCTCCGGCTCGCTCTTCCCGACCGCGTTCAAACACGCTCGCGAATTCCCGGATTCGTCGAAAATCGTCGGCGTCGGCTCCGGCCACCACGGTCGCGGCGACGTCGGTCGTCTTCTCATCATCGACCCGACGATCGCCCGCAAATATCCGTTCCGCTTCGACCCGCCGTCGAAGGAATGGGGCCCGGAAAACACCCAGCTCGACGTTCACCCGCGAATCTTCCCGACCGAAAAAACCGGTTTCGTTTGCGAAATCCCGGGTTACGGTCGCGACGTCGAAGGGAACGTCCTCGACATGCAGTCGACCGGCTTGAAATATAACTTCGTTTTCCCGTATCCGCTCTGTGAAAACTATATTATCGTCAACTGCGAAATCGACGGCGCGCCCGGCACGTACGGTCTTTACCTCGTCGATGTGTTCGACAACATGACGCCGATTTCCGTCGTCGAAAAAGAAGGCTACTTCTTCCCGACGCCGCTCGTCGAACGCGACCTTCCGCCGACCCTCCCGAACCGCGTCGTCGAAGGCGAAAAAGAAGCGACCGTCTTCATCACCGACGTTTACAACGGTTTCGGCGCGAAAGACGTTCCGCGCGGCGAAATCGCCGGACTGAAAATTTTCGCCTACCACTTCGCCTACCTGCGCACCGGCGGCCACGAGTCGGTCGGCGTCCAAAGCAGTTGGGACGTCAAACGCCTCCTCGGGTACGTTCCGGTCGAAAAGGACGGCAGCGCGTTCTTCAAGATTCCGGCGAACACGCCGCTCGCGATTCTTCCGGTCGACAAAGACGGCGCCGCGATTCAGCTCTTCCGCAGTTGGTTCGTCGGGATGCCGGGCGAAAACGTTAGTTGCAACGGCTGCCACGAATCGCAACTCGACGCGACCCCGTCCATCCTGACCGAAGCGTCGCGCCGCGAACCGAGCGAAATCCAAGAATACTTCGGCCCGGCCCGCTCGCTGACGTTCGAACTCGACCTTTACCACCGCGTCGTTAAGAAGTTCTGCATCGGCTGCCACGACGGTTCGAAAGACGACCGCCCGAGCTTCGCCGACGCGTCGAAAGCGTATCACGCGATTCACCCGTTCGTCCGCCGTCCGGGCCCGGAAACCGATATGGACGTTCTCCCGCCGTACGAGTACCACGCCTCGACGAGCGAACTCGTTCAAATGCTCGAAAAGGGCCACTACAACGTCGAACTCGACGACGAAGCGCGACGCCTTCTCGTCAACTGGATCGACTTCAACGCTCCTTGGCGCGGCAAGTGGGGGAACGAACCGGAAGCGAAACGCCGCCTCGAACTTTCCGCGCTTTACGCCGACTCCGCCGCGGTCGACGTCGAAAACGAATACGATCGCCTGCTGAAAGAAATGCAAGAAAAACCGGCGCCGGAATTCGTCAAACCGCCGAAATACGAAGCGCCGACCGACAAACTCGGCGACGATTGGGCGTTCGACGAAGCGACCGCGAAAGCGATGCAAGAAGCCGCGCTCAACGGCGGCGCTCCGGTCAAAACGGTCGAACTCGCCGACGGCGTTAAAATCGACTTCGTCCGCATTCCGGCCGGGAAGTTCGTCATGGGCGCGCTCGACGGGTACGCCGACGAAAACCCGCGCTCGGTCGTCGAAATCAAGAAACCGTTCTGGATGAGCAAAACGGAAATCACGAACGCGCAATACGCCGCTTTCGATCCGGAACACGACACGCGCTACATCGAGGAACACGGGAAAGACCACATTGTCCCGGGTTACATCGCCAACCACGCGAACCAACCGGTCGCCCGCGTCTCTTGGAACGAAGCGCAAAAGTTCGTCGAATGGCTGAACGAGGAAAAGGGCGTCAAAGCCGCTCTTCCGACCGAAGCGCAATGGGAATGGGCCGCTCGCGCGGGGAGCGCCTCGAAGTTCTACTTCGGAACGTTCGACGCCGACTTCTCGAAGTTCGCGAACCTCGCCGGGGCCGAACGCCGCAAGCTCTACACGACGTGGGAAAGCGGCGCGACGATTCACCTTCGCCGCGATTATCCGGAAAACAGCGTCTTCCCGCTCCGCGACGACCGCTTCGCCGACAAATGGTTCACGGTCGACTACGTCGCCCAATACGCGCCGAACGCTTGGGGCCTTAGCGATATGATCGGGAACGTCGCCGAGTGGACGCGCTCCGACTACGCCGCGTATCCTTACGTCGACGGCGACGGGCGCAACGCTCTCGACGCGAAAAACCGCAAGACGGCGCGCGGCGGCTCCTGGGCCGACCGTCCGAAAGTCGCGGGGTCTTCGTTCCGTCAAGGCTACCTCCCTTGGCAAAAAGCGCACAACGTCGGCATTCGTCTGATTATCGAAGACTGACGCGCTAACCAACGCTCGACGCGCCGTTTGAGTTCTCGCTCTTTCGGCGCGTCGAGTTTTTTCGTTTCCTTTTATTTCCGCACCCGCCAACATTCGCTCTTTTTCGCAAGGAGACGCTATTAATATGCGACGCCACCCCGATTTGAACCGCCGTCGTTTCCTGACGGTCGGCGCCGGAACCGCGCTCGCCGCCGCGACGCTCGGTCGAACGGCGCAAGCCGAAACCGCGCCGGAAACGCCGTCGAACGCGACCGTTAAATTCAGCCTTTTTTCCGATATTCACCACTGTCCGAGTTCGTTTTACTCCGAAGCGCCGCGACGCTTGAAGGAAATCCAAGAGCGCGCCGTTCGCGAAAAATGTTCGTTTATGATTCACTGCGGCGACTTCTGCCACAACCCGAAGAACGACCGCGATTTCGTCGAAAGTTACGAAAATTTCGAAATCCCCGGCTACCATACCTGCGGCAACCACGACTTCGACGGCTGTTCGTTCGAGGAAACGCTGGCGGCGTACAAGCTCGACAAAGCCTACTATTACTTCGACCGCGACGGCTTCCGTTTCGTCGTGTTGGACGGCAACTACTTTCGCGACGACGACGGAACCTTTACGCACTATTCGAACGGCAACTACTTCAAATACAAAGGTTCCGCGATCTCGATTATTCCTCCGGAACAGCTCGCTTGGTTCGCCGAAACGCTCGCGACGTCGCCGTTCCCCTGCGCGACGTTCATTCATCAAAGTTTCGAGCGCGAGCGCGGCGGCGTCGCCAACTGGCGCGAAGTTCGCGAAATTATCGACGGCGCGAACGCGAAGAATCCGGGCCGCGTTCGTCTCTGCTGCAACGGGCACCACCACCGCGACTTCGTTCGCGTTTTGAACGGCGTCGTTTATTTCGACGTCAACTCGACGACGCACGAGTGGCTGAACGTTCGCCACAACCTCTACCCGGAAGAGCTGACGAAGAAATACGGCAACATGAGCCACACGGTTATCTTCAACGACCCGGTTCACGCGGTCGTTACGATGAACGCGGACGGAACGATCAAGATCGACGGGATGCAAAGTTCGATGTTCATGGGCGTTACGACCGAAAAAGCGGGCGCCGCCTTCGCCGACTCGAGCGGGCGTCCGGTTACCCCGAGCGTTCAATCGTTTGAAGCGAAGTTCTCGTATTGACGCGACGCGCGGCGAGCGTCGCCCGACGGCAATTCGGGAGCGACGCTCGTCGTTTTGAATCTTGTCTCGTTTTAAGCTAAACGTTTCCCGTTCGATTTTTTCTCTCGTTTCGAACCCCGCCGGCGCCAATTATTCGCTATAATCGACGTTGTCGCCATTTTTTTTCTATTTTATAAAAAAATCGCCTCAATCGAGGATTTTTATCTTGCAATTTGAAAGCGCAACAGGTAGACTTAAAGCGTCGCGCCGCGCGAACGCGGCTATTTGGCGTACGGAAATCAGCCGCAACGTCGCGATTCGCGCTCCCGTCGATTTGTCGACCGGGCGGCGCCCAACTCAATAAATTATTCCGGAGACATAGACATGAAATTTTTCGACGCTTCCCGTTACGCTTCCCCGCTGCGCAAAGCTCTCGATAAAAAAGAGAACGCTCCGCGCAACCTGCGTTTTGAAACCTTGGAAAATCGCGCTCTTTTGAGCGTTACGCCGCTCGACAATCTCGAAGCGGTCGCCGCGAGCGCCGAAATCGCTCCGGCTCAAACCGACGAAACGCCGGTCGTCGACCTGACCGCGTTCGCCGTCTCGAACGCGACGACGGAAAACGTCTTCGAAACCGAATCGAACGACACGCTCGAAACCGCGAACGACCTTGGAACGTTGACCGAAACGACGACGGTCGAAGCGATCGCCGGCGCTCATCTTAACAAAGACTATTACAAAGTCGAATTTATCATCGACGGCACTAACAAGCATTCGATCGTTCTCGACGGCGCGTGGTTCAAACCGACGGCCGACACGTCGATTAACCTGCAACTCAAGCTTTACGACGCCGACGGAAACCTCAAACTCTACGGGAGCGCCGGTCGCGCCGACACGAAATCGATTTCTCTTGAAGGAATTGCGGCGGGAACGTACTACATTGGCGTCGAGCAGGCTAACAACGGCGAGTATTCCGACCACGAATACGAAACCGCCTATACCTTGACGATCACCCCTCCGAACGTCGAGCCGGACCAATACGAAGACAACGACGCGCTCGCAACCGCGACCGACCTCGGCGCTTGCGGGGCGAAGACGATCAACGCGTCGACCGAGCTCCATCAAGAAATGGACTACTTCAAATTCTCGACGCCGGCCGACTCGACCGCCGAACACTACGTTAAAATGAGCTTCGCGCGCAACGTCGCGAACGCGAACCTTGCGTTCTCGCTCTTCGACGCCGCCGGAAACGAACTCGCCAACGACTCCGAAATCACGACGTCGAAGACGTTTTCGCTCGAAGGTCTCCCGGCGGGCGACTACTACGTTCGCGTTTACAACGTCGACGAAGGCGCGAAATCGGCGGTCGATTACGCGCTTGAAATCGCCGCTCCGCAAGTCGCTCCGGCCGCTCCGGCGGACTTCGCCTTCAGCGGCGATTTGCTGGAAGACGAGCCGACGAAGTTTAAAACGAACGAAGCGACGCTGACCTGGGGCAACGTCTTCGGCGAAGAAGGCTATAAATTCCGCTACTCGACCGACGGCGGCGAAACGTGGACGGACGCCGGAACCGTCGACGCGAACGTTACGACCCATACGTTCGGTCTCCAATACGGCAAAACCTACAAATATCAAGTCTGCGCGACCAACCGCTACGGCGATTCCGAATGGCGAACCGTCGAGTTCGAAACGATCGCGGCGCCGGCGGCTCCGGTCGTCGTCGCGGGAACGCTCGTTCCGGTCGACCAAACCGTTACGCTGACCTGGACGGCGGACAAATACGCTTTCGACGGCTACCGCGTCGAAAAACTCGGCGAAGACGGCTTCTGGGCGCCCGCGCACGAGGGGCAACTCCCGGCCGGCGCGGAAAGCTGGACGACCGACAAACTCGAGCTCGGCGCGTCGTACAAATACCGCGTCGTCGCGAAGAACAACGCGGGCGAAAGCTTTAGCGCCGAAATCGAATTCGCGAACCCGAACGTTCCGACCCCGACGGACAACCTGCTGCACGTCCTCAACAAGTCCGCAAACCCGACCGTTACGCTGACTTGGGACGCCGTCGTCGTCGAAACCGAAAACGAATACGAAGCCGTTTCCGGTTACGTCGTTACGGTTTACGAAGTCGTCGAATCCGAAGTCGAAGGCGAAGAACCGACCCTCGTCGAAGTCGAAACCCAAACCGTCGCGGAAGCGACTTGCACGACCGGCGAGCTCAACTTCAACGGCAAATATTGCGTCAAAGTCGAAGTCGCCAACGCCTACGGCAAATCCGAAGGCAAGACGACCGAAATCTTCGCGGTCGGCAGCGCTCTTACCGTAGCGCCGAGCTTGGTTCTCGTCGACCTCCAAGCCGCGTCGCAACCGACCGCGACGGTCAAGTGGACGCAAGTCGAAGGCGCGACCTCCTATTACGTCGCGATCCTCGACGCCGAAGGGGAAGTCGTTTACGAAATCGACGACTTCGCCGTCGAAGGCGACAATACCCCGACC
>JAFYQR010000095.1 GCA_017559825.1 Thermoguttaceae bacterium
ACGGTGTTGAAACCGCTGATCATGACTTGACCGTCGGCCCAACGTTGGCCGCGCCATTGGCTGGCGGTGCCGTCTTGGCTGAGTTCGGTGCCGTTTTTCATCGCGAGGCACGGACCCGGTCGCGAGTTGCCGTCGTACATCGAGGTAAGACCGCCGATCATGTTCCCTTTGAGTTGACGCCCGGCGCCGCCGATCGCGCTAACGCATTCGGACCAAGCGACGGTGTTCGAGGTGCCGTCGGTAACGGCCGCCATCGACGGGAAGGACGGTTGAATGTGGAAGACGCCGCGGTGCGCGGTTTTCGCCGGAGCGGAGCTTTCCGAATTCGGGTGGCGGTTGTTATTCCACATCGAGTCGCCGCGGCTCGACATGTAGTTGCAGCGACCGGATTTGTGGCCGTCGGTCGACGGTTGCGTCGCGTTGCCGTCGGACGGGCAGAGGAACGCGGTGATCGTCGTCGCGAGAGCCGGATAGTCGACGGTGAAGTCGCCGGACCACGGGTGATCGAGCCGCGGGCTGCGGTTCGGGTCGGTGTACGAAATGATTTCTTGGTAGACCGCGCCTTGTTCGACGTACGGGAGGAGGTGGGTTTGGACGCTCCACGGACCGCCGTAACCGTCCGATTTGTACGTGCTGTTCCCGAGACCGGAGCGGGCGGCCGGGAGGGCGTTGTTCGCGTCGTGGTAGTTTTGGACGGCCAACCCGAGTTGTTTCAGGTTGTTCGTGCATTGCATACGACGGGCGGCTTCGCGAGCGGCTTGGACGGCCGGGAGAAGCAAACCGATGAGAATACCGATGATCGCGATGACGACCAACAGTTCGACGAGGGTGAAGCCTTGGCTTTTACGTTGGGCGGACATGAGAGGTCTCCAAAGTATATAACGTATTCAAAATTGTCGGCGTCTTTTGAAAAGCGTTTAAAGGCTCCGCGGCTTTTGTTTCGTTTTTACGAATAAAAAAAACGAACGTAGAATGGAACGGGAACCGAGAGTCCTTTAAAGAACGCGCAAAAGACATTTGTATATTTATATACCGACGGTCTGTTTTGTCAAGGCTCTCTTTAGCGCGATTCCTTGCTTTTTAACGAAAAGAACGGAAAAACGCGTTAGAAACTCCTGGTTTAAGGATAATAACGATAAAAATATGACGCTCGGTTTGGTAGATGTTTTCGTTTTGTAACGGACGGAAACGTTTTTTTCGCGCGCATTTAAGGAAAACGGGGCGGAGAAATAAAAAAAATACCGGCGACGCGTTTTTCGACGCGTCGCCGGCGCGGTCGCGACCGTTAAAGAGGTCGCGACGATCGTATCGATTTTATCGACGATTTACATCGAGGTCGTTTCGCCGCCGTTGATGGAGCCCATCGCGCCCCAGACGCCGTACGGGGATTTGCCGCTCGAAACGGCGTTGGCGTAAGCGTCGCCGCAGTCGATCGTTTCGCTGACGAAGCGGACGGAGCCGTCGAGCATCGCCGCGTTGACGCCGCCGGAGTGGTTCGCTTGCGCGGTCGCGGCGCCCCAAACGTTGTCGCCGCCGTAGGAGCAAACCGGAGCGTTCGGCGGGAGCGTGGTGGTGAAGCCGCTGATCATGACTTGACCGTCGGCCCAACGTTGGCCGCGCCATTGGCTGGCGGTTCCGTCTTGGCTAAGTTCCGTGCCGTTTTTCATCGCGAGGCACGGGCCCGGTTTCGAGTTGCCGTCGTACATCGAGCTAAGACCGCCGATCATATTCCCTTTGATTTGACGACCGGCGCCGCCGATCGCGCTGACGCATTCGGACCAAGCGACCGTGTTGCTCGTGCCGTCGGTAACGGCGGCCATATTCGGGAACGTTCCGATGTGGAAAACGCCGCGGTGAGCGTTTTTCGCGCGGGCGTCCCCTTCGTCGTTCGGGTGGCGGTTGTTGTTCCACATCGAGTCGCCGCGGCTCGACATATAGTTGCAGCGGCCCGACTTATGACCGTCGGTCGACGGTTGCGTCGCGTTGCCGTCGGACGGGCAGAGGAACGCGGTAACAACGGTCGCGAGCGCCGGATAGTCGACGGTGAAGTCGCCCGACCAAGGATGGTGCAGGCGCGGCGAGCGGTTCGTTTGCGTGTAGGAAATGAGTTCGGTGTAAACGGCGTTTTGTTCGACGTACGGAAGGAGGTGAACTTGCGCCGCGAACGGGCCGCGAGCGGTCGCGCCGCTGGCTTCGTTGGTGTTGTGCGCGTTGGTGCTCATCCCGAGCATCGAGCGGGCGGCCGGGAGAGCGTTGTTCGCGTCGTGGTAGTTTTGGACGGCCAACCCGAGTTGTTTCAGGTTGTTCGTGCATTGCATGCGACGGGCGGCTTCGCGAGCGGCTTGAACCGCCGGAAGAAGCAAACCGATCAAAATACCGATGATCGCGATAACGACCAACAGTTCGACGAGGGTGAACCCCGGGCGAGCGTTGCGTTGAGAGGTCATGTTTTTGTCCTTTTAACAAATTACAGGAATAAAGTATTATCGGCGAAACCGCGTCGCGACCGCAAAGGGACGCGTCGGCTTCAAAGAACGTAAGAAACGGTAAAAATCGCTATAGATAATAAAAAACGAGCGGGAAAGAGCGTCGAGAACGAAAACCGTTTAAAAATCAAAGCCGGATTTCGGGGGTTGCGTCGCTTTATGTAACACGCCGGCTCCTCTCGCTTAAGTTCTGTTCTAAGTATAATCTCCGATTTCCTTTTAGTCAAGCGTTTTCTCGCGCCGTCGAAAAAAAAGCGGCGGCGGGCGCGCGACGGCGGGAAGTCGAGTCGTTTGCCTCGTTTTTGAGACGCAACGCTTTGAAACGTCGTAAAATAAGGGGCGTTTGAGCGCGAGCGGGCTCGGCTCTCCGCGAAAGAATCGAACAAAATAGGAAAAGCGAAACGGTTTTATCGCTTAACGGCGAGAAATAAATAATTTTTTATTTTGAGTTTTTCAAGACGCGCCGCGAGAAACGACTCGGCGGAGCGGCAAACGATAGGGAAAATAGGCGAATTGGCGAGGAAATGGGGCGAAACGGTTGTTTTTCGATAAAAAAAGAAGATTATCGGCAAAAAAACGGAAAAATTTCGGTTCGCGCTCTTGATAAGGGCGGCGGTCGCTGGTATAACGGTAGTCGACGAGTCCCGATTTCTGTGGCGAAGCGGCGACTTTTACGATTTTAACGGTTTTAGCGACTGACTCGCGAAACCGCCTCACACTTTAACGCGGAACGACGACGATGGCCTCGAAACTTACTCGCAACGTGATTTTGAATTCTCGAACGATCGCCGGAACGGTTTTCACCGGCTTGACGTGGGGCGCCGTTCACGCGGCGGAGCGGAACGAGCTGAAAATCGGCCTCGTCGGGTGCGGCGGTCGCGGTCGCGGCGCGCTTCTCAACGCGCTGAGCGCCGATCCGAACACGAAGGTCGTCGCGCTGGCCGACGCGTTCGAGGCGAACGCCAAAGCCGCCGTCGAAAGTTTCGTCGCCAACGAGGAATTCGCGGGGCGTTTCGACTTGAAAGACGGCGTCTTCTGGGGCCTCGACGCTTATAAAGAAGTCGTCGACCGCGTCGACGTCGTCTTGCTCTGCGAAGTCGCGGCGTTCCGTCCGCGCTCGATGCGTTACGCCGTCGAGCAAGGTAAGCACGTCTTCGCCGAAAAGCCGAACGCTATCGACGCGCCGGGCGTCCGCTCGGTCGTCGAGTCGGCGAAAATCGCGAAGGAAAAGGGCCTTACGCTCGTTTCCGGCCTCTGCTGGCGTTACGACCTGAACGTCCAAGAGATGATGAAGCGCATTCACGACGGCGAAATCGGCGAAATCACGTCGGCGCGCTTGAACTACTTGGCCGGGAAACTATGGACGCGCCCGCGCCAAGAGGGCGACACGGAGCTGATGTATCAAGTTCGCAACTGGTACAACTTCGCGGGCTGCTCCGGCGACTTTATGCTCAGCCAACACGTCCACACGCTCGACAAGGGCCTCTGGGCGATGCGCGACGTTCCGCCGGCTTCCTGCTACGCGCTCGGCGGGCGTATGCAACGCGTCGAACAACCGGAATACGGCGACATTTACGACGCCGCCGCGATGGTCTTCGAGTACCCGAACGGAACGACGCTTCACACGTTCTGCCGTCAACAAGACGGATGCTGGAGCGAAAACGAAGCGTACTTCACCGGAACCAAGGGACACGCCGCCGTCCTGCGCGACGCTTGCATTACCGACCTGAACGGCAACGTCGTTTACCGCCAAGAAAAGGTCGAGTCCGATATGTACGAACTCGAACACCGCGAAATGTTTAAGTCGATTCGCGGCGAGATCGACACGATCAACAACGGCGACTATATGGCCAAAGCGACCGCGATGGGGATCATGGCCCGAACCGCCTGCTACACCGGCAAACGCGTTGCTTGGGACGAAGTCTGGAACAGCGACGAAACGTTCGGCCCGAGCGAGTATGTTTGGGACGGAACGCCGCGCAACGCGCCGGACGCGAACGGGCGTTACAAGGTCGCCGTCCCGGGAATCGGGCTCGTTTACCACTCGGTCAAACGCTGATTGGCGCGGGGAAGCGCCGAACTGAGGAAATAATCGAAGCGACCGGCGACGGAAAGCGTCGGGCGCTTCGCCGAATGGAACGTTTTTGACGATATTTTAGCGGGCTCGGTTTTAACGAGTCGGCCCGTTTCGATTTTTCGCGCGTCGCAAGGCGCCGTTTTATCCGAAATAATTAAGGAGAATCAGATGAGCAATTTTTCTCGACGCAATTTCCTGAAAGCTAGCGCGATCGGCGGCGCGGTCTTGGCGACCGGTCTTCCGAAAGTTCACGCGGCGGAAACCGACGGCGTTTTGAAGGTCGCTTTGGTCGGTTGCGGCGGTCGCGGTCGCGGCGCGGCGGCGAACACCCTCAACGCCGACCCGAACGTTAAAATCGTCGCGATCGCCGACGCGTTCGAAGCGAACGCCAAAAGCGCCGCCGAAGGTCTCGAAGCGCAATTTGAAGGTCGCGTCGACCTGAAAGACGGCGTCTTCTGGGGCCTCGACGCTTACAAACAAGCGATCGACAAAGCCGACGTCGCGCTCCTCTGCGAAACCCCGGCCTTTCGCGCTCGTTCGCTCCGTTACGCCGTCGACAACGACAAACACGCCTTCGCCGAAAAACCGGTCGCGACCGACGCCGCCGGCATTCGCTCGGTTCTCGAATCGACCGAAATCGCGAAGAAAAAGGGCCTCACCCTCGTTTCCGGTCTCTGCTGGCGTTACGACCTCAACGTCAAAGACATGATGGAACGCATCCTCGACGGCGCCATCGGCGACGTTACCTCCGGTCGCTTGACCTACCTGACCTCCCAACTCTGGAAGCGTCCGCGTCAAGAAGGCGACACCGAAATGATGTACCAAGTCCGCAACTGGTACAACTACGCTTGGCTTTCCGGCGACTTCAACGTCGAACAACACGTCCACACGCTCGACAAAGCGCTTTGGGCGATGAACGACGCCGCTCCGGTCTCCTGCTACGGTCTCGGCGCTCGCATGCAACGCGTCGAACAACCGGCCAACGGCGACATTTACGACTCGATGGCCGCCGTCTTCGAATATGCGAACGGAACGACGTTCTACTCCCTCTGCCGTCAACAAAACGGCTGCTGGGGCGAAAATAACGCGCACTTCGCCGGCACGAAGGGCTTCGCGACCGTCCTCGGCGGCGCGCGCATCACCGACCTCGACGGCAAAGTTATTTACCAACAAAAGAAAGTCCCGTCCGATATGTACACGCTCGAACACGTCGAAATGTACAAATCGATTCGCGGCAAGATCGACACGATCAACAACGGCGAATACATGGCCAAGTCCACGATGATGGGGATCATGGCTCGCGAAGCGTGCTACACCGGCGCCAAGATTACCTGGGAAGACGCGATGAAGAGCGAAAAATCGTACGCGCCGTCGTCGTACGATTGGGACGGGACTCCGTGGAACGTCCAAGACGAACAAGGCCGTTACAAGATTCAAGTTCCGGGTCTTGGCCAAGTTTACCACACCGTTACCCGCTAGTCGCCGTAAGCGCGAGGCGGAAAGAACGAGCGTTCCGAACGTTCGCGAACGAAACGGTTTAGCGTTTTCGGCTTGACCGTTCGTTCGCGACGGCGCGAGCGTGTCGTCCCTTCGCGAGCTCGGCGACTCCGTGTCGACGCTTGGACAACGAGCGTCGGCGCGCTTCGTTCTATTAAGTTTACGACGATTTTTTAACGAGAAAGATTGGGCGGCGTTCGACGGAACGCTTGCGACTACAAACGATGGAGAACGTTTTGAACGGCGGACGGGGCGCCGCGGTCGACGCGACCGGCTCCGAATTTCGACTCGATCCCGCGACCGGACGTTGGGCGCTGATCGCCGAGGGACGCGGCGCTCGTCCGACGAATTTGGAAACGACCGAAAAGAGCGTCGCGAACGCGACGGTCGACGGGCCGGACTCTTTTTGTCCGTTTTGTCCCGGTTCGGAGTCGATGACGCCGCGCGTTAGCCTTATCGCGTCGCGACTCGAAAACGGCGAAACCGAGTTTCGCGAAGCCGAGACGGACGACGAAGTCGACGGGCTGCGTTGGAACGTGCGCGTCTTCGAGAACAAATTTCCGATGTTCCGTCCGGCGGACGTCGTCCGAGGCGCGGCGGACGAGAAACCGTCGGCGGCGTTCGACGACGACGGCGCGGCGGCGCTCGAAGCGGGCGCGCTCTTTCAAACGGCGACCGGACTCGGCAAACACGAGGTGATCGTCGACTGCGATCGGCACGCTCGCGGCTGGAGCGACTTTTCCGACGCGGAAATCGAGACGGCGTTTTTGACGTTTCGCCGTCGTTTGCGGGCGTTGCGCGACGCAGGCAAATACGCTTACTCCTTTATTTTCAAGAACGTCGGTTCCGACGCCGGCGCGTCGCAGGGACACTCGCACTGCCAGCTGACCGCGACGAACTTCCTGCCGCCGGACGTTCGCGTCGAGGTCGAACGCTTGATCCGTTACGAACGGGGCCGCAAGGCGCGCGGCGAGGAACTCGGCTTTTGGGACGCGCTTCTTCAAGCCGAGTTGGCCGACGGTTCGCGAATCGTCGCCGAGACGGAGCGGTTCGTCGCGCTTTGCCCGTTCGCGAGTCGTTTCCCGATGGAAGTCGCGATTTGGAGCCGTTTCGACGGTTCGTTCGAAGACGCCGACGACGCGGTCGTTTCGGAGCTCGCGCGACTCGCTCGCGATTTGGTCGCCGCTCTCGAACGCGCTCGTCGTCGTTTCGACGCGAGCGCGACGACGGAATTATCGCACAACGTTGTTTTCCGCAACGCTCCGAGCCGTCTCGACGGGCCGCTCGCCGAGGGCGTCGGGCTTTTCCGACCGCGTTGGTTGATTTTGCCGAGTTTGGCGAAAAAAGCTGGGTACGAGCAGGGAAGCGGCGTCGACGTCAATCCGATTTCGCCGGAAACGGCGGCCGAACGGCTCCGCGCCGTTTGGAACGACGAAAATTAACGACCGCCTCTAACTCGCGGCTTCGAAGCGTTTCGGAGGCGGCGTTTGCAATTCGAGCGACGCCGTCGGCCGCGCGGCGTTTTCTCGACAAAACTTGTTGATTTTAACTCGTTCAAGGAGAGGAAAATGCCGCGTTCGTCGTCGAGCGAAAAGCGCGTTCCGGACGTTCCGCGTCCGGCGAAACCGATTTCGTCGTTTTATCGTTGGGAGTTGCTCGCGCTTCTTTTTTTGGCGTACTTTTTCCACCAATCGGATCGCGCGATTTACGGCGTCGTCGCGACGTCGATTAAATCGCAGTTTCACTTAAGCGACCAAACGCTCTATATGACGCGAACGATCATGTTCGCGCTGATGGCGTTGGTCGTGCCGTTGGCCGGTTTCGTCGGCGACAAAGCGAACAAGCGCAAGCTTTTAATCGGTTGCCTCTTCTGTTGGAGCGCGGCGACGCTTTTGACCGGCTGCTCGTGGAGCGTTCCGGCGTTGATTCTCTTCAACAGCGTCGGTTTGGTCGTCGCGGAGGCGTTTTACGGCCCGGCCTCGACGAGTCTTATCGCGTCGTATCACAAGGAAACGCGGTCTTTAGCGTTGTCGATTCACCAGACGGCGGTCTATTTGAGCGTGATCTTTTGCGGCCTCGTCGGCGGTTGGCTGAGCGAACATTTAAGTTGGCGCGCGGCGTTTTG
>JAFYQR010000002.1 GCA_017559825.1 Thermoguttaceae bacterium
CGCAAGGCGACCTCGACGGAGCCCGAACGGACGCCGAGCGAGCGCGTCGGCTCTTGGAAACGTCGTCGCGTCGCGGCCAAGAGCGTTGCCGACGATTGCTGGCGGAGGACGTCGCGTCGGTTTTCGCCGAGCTCGACGGAATCGGCGGCGTTTGAGGAAAGGCGTCGGGACGCGCTCGTCGGCGTCGAGCGGAGTCGTCGGCTCTTGGAACCGTCGTCGCGTCGCGGCCAAGAGCGGCGCCGACTGCTGTTGGCGGAGGACGTCGCGTCGGTTTTCGCCAAATTATCCGGTGGCGTCGACGCTCGGCGAGCCGGAAGCGGCGGAAACGTGCGTGCGGCGACGAGGGAAACTCGTTTTAACGTCTTAAAACGGGGGATATGGGAAAAATAAGCGGCGCTCGAAACGCGAGCGTCGGGAAACGACCGCTCGACGAGTTGCGTCGAGACGTTAAAACGGGCGGTTTGGGGAAACGGGGACGGCGGCGATGAATCGCGTGAAAGAATTTCGAGAGCGAATGGGCTTAACGGTCGAAACGTTGGCGGAGCGCGTCGGCGTTTCGGAGCGTTTGTTGCGGGCGTTGGAGGAGGATTCGAGCGTCGCGTCGGTCGAAGTCGCCTTTAAGTTGGCGGTCGCGTTGTCGGCGCCGTTCGACGAGCTGTTCGGGCTCGTCGGTCGTCCCGGCGCGGAACGCGTTTTCGGACGCGCAGCCGTCGAAAAAACGCCGAAGCCGTTCGACTCGCCGGAATTGGCCGAACCCGTCGGCGCGGCGGAGGACGCGAGGCGGTTCAATTTGCCGGAAAGCGCCGAGAGCGCCGCCGTTTTGGAGGACGCGGAAACGTTCGACTCGCCGGAACGCGTCGTGTCGGTCGGCGTTGCGAAGGGCTTGGAGCCGTCCGTCCCGTCGGACGGCGGCGAGAGCGGCGACGAGTTGGAAGACGCGGGGAAGGCGAACTCGCCGGAGGCTTCAGAGGCCGTCGTTTCGGAGGGCGCGGCAAAGGAACTTGACGCGGCGTTGCAAAAAACGGCGCTCGACGCGAAAAAATGGGCGGAAAAGTCGGCCGAAATCGCGGCGAACTACGATCCGAGCGCCGACGACGCGCAAGAAGGTAAAAACGGCGAAAATAGCGAAACGGGCGAGAATAAGAAAGCGGCGACGATCGGGCGGTCGCGAGCGCCTCGACGGAGCGAAACGAAGTCGTCGCCGAACTCGAAAACCGCCGTCGACGAAGGGCTCGCCGAAACGCCGAGCGGCCTCGTCGACCCGACCGCCGGGCGTCCGATTCGCTTTTTCGACCTCTTTTGCGGAATCGGCGGCTTTCGGTTCGCGGCGGAGCGAACGCTCGCTAAGATGCGGCGCGACGGCGTTTGCGCGTTGAGCTGCGACTTCGATCCGCCCGCTCAAACGAGTTACGAGGCGAATTTCGGCGAGCGTCCGTTCGGCGACGTCGCGGAATTGCCGTCCGAGGCGATTCCCGATTTCGACGTGCTTTTCGCCGGTTTCCCGTGCCAAGCGTTTTCGATTATTGGGCTTCGCAAAGGGTTCGCCGACGAAACGAAAGGTTCGCTATTTTTTCAAATCGCCCGAATTTTACACGATAAACGGCCTCGCGCTTTCGTCTTGGAGAACGTTCGTCAGCTCACGACGCACGACGGCGGACGCACGTTCGAGACGATTTTGCGGATTTTGCAGGACGAATTGGGGTACCGCGTCGATTGGCGGGTGATGAACGCGCTCGATTGCGGCCTTCCGCAAAAACGGGAGCGAGTCGCGATCGTCGGCTCGCTTGAACCGTTTGAAATCGCTTGGCCGAAGCCGAAAACGGACGGAAAGACGCTCGCCGACGTGTTGGAGCCGCGGGAATTGATCGACAAAAAACACTTTGCGTCGCCGGAAATTGTTAAGCGTCGCAAAGAGGCGCACGCGTCGCAATATTCTCCGGCGATTTGGCACGAGAACAAGTCGGGGAACATTTCGTCGTATCCGTATAGCTGCGCGCTTCGTGCCGGAGCGAGTTACAACTATCTTCTCGTCGACGGAGAGCGACGCTTGACTCCGCGCGAAATGTTGCGCTTGCAAGGGTTTCCCGATTCGTTTAAAATCGTCGTTTCCGACGCGCAGATCCGCAAGCAGGCGGGAAACGCGGCGCCGGTCGACCTGATCGAGCGCGTTTTGGATCGGTTTTTGCCCCTCGTTTTCGAGTCGGGGAAGGCGGACGCGGCGGAGAAGACGATTTCCGGAGGGTTGTTTTGAGTAAGAATGGCGAAAACAGACAAGACGGCTCGATTAACGCGGCGCGCGAAGACGAGACAAAAGAGGAAGGAAACGCGAAACACGACGTTTTTACCGTCGAGAAACGTTCGCAAATCATGAGCCGCGTGCGCTCGACAGGGAACGCGTCGACCGAACTGAAATTGATCGCCGAGTTCAAGGAGCGCAAAATTACCGGTTGGCGACGCAACTCGAAGATTTTCGGGCGGCCGGACTTCGTCTTTCCGAAGCTGCGCGTCGCGGTGTTCGTCGACGGCTGTTTTTGGCACGGGCATGATTGCCGCAACACGAAACCGAAGGACAACGCCGATTATTGGCGAGCGAAAATCGAACGGAATCAACGGCGAGACCGCGCCGCGACCGAACGGCTGCAAGAACTCGGGTATCTCGTCGTTCGGATTTGGGAATGCGATTTTAAGAAGAAGCATCGCGACCGTTTGGACGAGAAGCTGACGCCGATCGCCGAAGCGTTCGCTCGGCGGCGAGCGGCGGACGAAGCCGCTAACGAAAAGAACGTCTAAAAACGGCGAAACGAAAAGCTCGCGTCGAAAAGTTTCGGCGCGAACGTAAAAAATCGCTCGAAAATCGAAACGACGAAATTCGAGCGATTTTTGCGTTGCGAGCGTCAAACGGCCGTCCCGAAAAACGGCGCGTTGAGAAGAACGAGCTTCTTATTTCTTGCCCTTGGCCGGAGCGTCGTCCGCGTCCTTGACCTTCTTTTTCTTCTTCAGAACGACTTTGTAAACGCGAATTTTCGGAAGGTTGAACGGGGAGGTTTCTTCGGTCCAACGATCCATGGATTGCATTTTTTCAATGCGTTCGACTCTCGTCAAAACGTTGCGCGAGCGCGCGACGCCTTTTTTAACTTTTAAGCTTTTGTCAATGGTCATGATGGTTTTCTCCAAACGCCTGAACGCGGTGTTACGAACGGTTCGAGCTCGGCGATTTCCGCTTTGCGACAAAACGACGGTCGCGCCGTCGAAACCGGCGAACCGCCCGCGATACGCGTCTTCTCGATAAACAGACGCGCTTGAACATTTAGTATATCGTCCTTTTTCTTTTTTACAAGGGGGCGAACTCCTTTTCCGCGCTTTCTCGGCGGCTTTTTTCAAAATTTTTTTCCCGAGCGAACGCCGTATTTTTCCTTCTTTCGGCGCGACGCTTACGACCGTTTTATCCGTTTTGCCTGTTTTGACTAAAGCGCCGCGTTCGCGCCGTTTGAAACGCGTTTGACGGATTTGCGCGCTTTGGGTGAAATCGCTATTTTGACGCGTCGTCGGGCGCCGATTCGAGCGTTTCCGGCGTCGTTTGGGCTTGGGCGTCTCGCAGGGCGGCCTCTTCTTCGCGGATTTTCTTGCGAGCGGCGAACTCCAAAATCGCCACGAGCGTTAAAATAAGGAATGTTTGCGTCGTCGCGAGGAGCGCCGTCGGCCAGTCGGCGCGGTACAGGAAGAACGCTCCGCAGGCGCAAACGGCGGTCGTTAGATAAATCGTCGCGACCGCTTGCGGCTTCGAGAGGCCGAGCGCGACCAAACGGTGCGAATAATGGTTTTTGTCGCCGACGAACGGACTCGCTCCGTTTTTCAAACGAATCGTAACGACGCTAAAAAAGTCGTACAGCGGAACCGCGAGAACGCAAAGGGGCGCCAAAATCGCGCAGGGCGGGGCGTTTTCGCCGACGAACGTGAGCGAAAGCGTCGTCGTAGCGAGCAAAAAGCCGACGAAATACGCGCCGCCGTCGCCCATGAAGAGCTTCGCCGGAGGGCGGTTCAGCGTCAAAAAGCCGAGGAGCGCCCCGGCGAGCGTCGTCAAAAAACCGCCCAAAAAGAGCTGCGGCTCGCCCGAGGTTGGGTTCGGCGCGAAACAAAACGCGATCGCCGCCAAAAACAGGGCGCAAATCGTCGCGACGCCCCCCGAAAGCGCGTCCATATTGTCGAGCATGTTGAACGAGTTGACCAGCCCGACGATCCAAAAAACGCTGACGGTCGCCGTTATTATCGGCAAATCGAGAAAAATCGTCGCTCGCCAACCGCAAGCGACGGCGACGATCGCGATCAAAAACTCGACGGCCAAGCGCGGTTTCCAATCGAGATTGAAACGGTCGTCGAGCGTTCCAAGGAGAACGAGGAGCGAGCCGAGCCCGAGAAGCGTCCAAAGACGGCCGAGCTGCAGACCGACCCCGCCGATATGCGTCGCAAAAAACTCCGGGAAACGGGAAAGCGGAACGCCCCAAATCGTCGACGTCGCCGGATCGACCGAGCCGGTTTCGGTTAGGTCGCCGAGGCCGAGCGCCGCCGCCGTCAGCGCGAGAAACGGCGTCGTCGCGCCGAGCCAAACGCCGAGTCCGCCGCCGGTCGGGATCGGATTTTGGTGAATTTTTCGCTCGCCGGGTTTGTCGATTAAACCGAGCGCGGGCGCGAAACGACGAATCAAGCGGCAAACCGTCAAACTGACGACAAACGCGACGAGAAAAAAGGCAAGAAACGCGTAAAACATGGCGAAATAGGCAAATTAGGCGAAAAATCGCTAAAAATGGGAAAATGGGGCGGCGTTTGACGCGTCGGCGAAAAACGGCGCGCTCTCGGTCGGCGGAGCGAACGCCGCCGCAACGAAGGCGACGTTTGCTCCGAAATCGGCGGAGCTTGTTTTTTCCGGCGTTTCTCCGTCGTTTGAGGCAAGATTCGGCGCGACGTCGGGACGGGCGTTCCGGGCGACGAGTTTGACGAAACGCTGAAAAATCGGCAAACGTCGTTCCGAAGAACGCGTCGAACGGACGTTTTCGTCAAAATCGACGCTCGGACGAGACGCCGCGGCGGGCGACGAAGGAGCCTCCGACGCCGACGTTTCGAACGAACAAGCGACTGCGACGACGGTTTGGGCGGACGAGACGTTTTCGGCGAGTTGGAGGATTTCGGTTGATTCGCTAATATAAGCGGACGGCGCGGGCGCGATCGTCGTTTCCGTCGATTGCCAAACGTCGTTTTCGACTTCGGCGGAGCGAGGAAGCGCGTTGTCGACGAGCGGCGTTTGCGGCGTCGACGTTTTTTCGACCGACTCCGCGTTTAGCGCGAGCGGTTGCAAACGTTTTGAGCGGCGACGCGAGCGAGGTTGCGTCGGCTTGGGGGCGAGCGCGACCGCGGTTCGAGGCGCAAAGTCGGCGAGCGTTTCGGTAAAATCGACGACAAACGGACCGGTTTCTGCGGTCTCGACGACTTTAGTAGTTTCGTCGTCTTCGTCGTCTTCGTCGACTTCGTCGTCTTTGTCAGCTTCGTCAGCTTCGTCGACTTCGTCGTCTTTGTCAGCTTCGTCAGCTTCGTCGTCTTCGTCAGCTTCGTCGACTTCGTCGTCTTCTGTGATTTCAGTGATTTCGGCGATTTCGGCGAGAGAAGGCGTCGCGTCGTAAAACGGGTAGTCGACGCGCGGCTCGTTTGAATCGACGAGCGTTTCGTCGCCGAAAAAAGCGCCGTCGCAAGCGGACTCGTCCTCTTCGGATAAAAAATTCTTGATTCGCTTGAGAACTGAAAGATCCAAGCGCGGTTTCGCGACGTTCGACGCGTCGCCCGAATCGAAAATCGTCCAACCGCCGTCGTCGCCGATTTCGTCGACGCGCATGTATTGCGACAACGGGCGCCGCTCGGCTTCGGACGAAATCGAGCGAACGGCGTCGAACGCGGGCGGCGAAGGAGTCGGGCGGGACATAGGAACGATTTTCGGAAAAACGAGCGATAAGGAAAAGGAGGCGACGAAATGTTGGAATAAAATAAAAATGCCGATTTTGCGGAACGTCGCGCAAAGAATGTATCGGCTTTTTCGGAGAAAAACTCAATTTTTTTTCAGCGTTTGCCGCGACTTTAACTCAAACGAAGAAATTCTACCTGCTAAAAGTAAGCACGCGCCGCGAAATTTTCAACGTTTCGGACGCGTTTGTTAAATCGGGTAAAATAGCGGAAACGAGCCGCTTGGCCGACTCGTTTAATAAACGTTGTTGAAATCGAAAAACGTCGAAAATTTAGAAAGGCGGCGGTAATCAATGAAAGAAACGGAAATTTACGTTTGCGAAATTTGCGGTAAAATCGTCGAAGTGTTGCGCGACGGAGACGGACGACTCGTTTGCTGCGGGCAAGAAATGGCGCTCGAAAAGGCGAAGGCCGACGATTCGGAGAGCGGTGAAAAACACGTCCCGAGCGTGAAGCGAAACGGCAAGCGAATCGAAGTGCAAATCGGTTCCGTAGAGCATCCGTCCGAACATGAACACTATATCGAATGGATCGAATCGTCGCAGGGGAATCGAACGAAACGCGTCGAACTGAAGCCCGGCGACCGCCCGATCGCCGAATTTTGCGTCGAAGAAGGGCCCGCGCTCGTGCGAACGTACTGCAATATTCACGGTCTTTGGAAAAAAGAAATTTAAAATAGTGAAAATAGGCTGAATAGGCGGACGGCGGGAAATCGCGAAGTTTGCCGAACGTCGCTCGCGTCGAAAACAACGGCTCGAGCGACGTTTTTTCGTTAAAATTTGCGCGTTTTATTTCTTTAACCGCGCAGGCGTTTTCGGCGATTCTTACGAGCCGCGATCTCGGCTTTTAAGCAAACGTCCTGGGGCTCTTTTACCGTAATTGCCCGTCTTGCTTATTTTGATTCGTTGGATAAAATAATAGAACCGCGCGCAAGGAAAATTAGGCGCTTTGAGAGGGATGGTTTGAATAAAACGTCAAGCGCGGCAAGCGAGATTGGACAGGTTGCGAAGAAAGGGAAGATTGAAATGGAAACGACGACGAACGAAAACGCTTGGCGACCGATCGCGCCGCTCGAAAATTTGCGCCGCCGCGCCGTTCTTTATCGAACGATTCGACGGTTTTTTGACGGTTTGGGGTTTGTCGAGACGACGACGCCTTTTTTGTCGCGCGATTCCGTCGTCGACCGCTTTGTCGAGCCGATTTCCGTTCGCGTTCCCTTTTGTTGGAGCGAAAAAGACGGATTCGCCGCTCGCCGTTTCGCCGACGCCGAAACCTCGCGGAAGCAAGCGACGACGTTTTATCTCCAAACGTCGCCGGAGTTTGCGATGAAAAGACTCGTCGCCGCCGGAATGGACGCGATTTATCAGATCGCGCCCGCTTGTCGTCGAGGCGACCGCGGAACTTGGCACAACGTCGAGTTTTCGATGCTCGAATGGTACCGCCGCGGCGACGATTATCGGGCGGGACGGCGGTTGCTCGGCGAGTTGGCGCTCGGCGTCGCGACCGATTTTTTCGCCGAAACCGGACTCGAAGCGAAGCGTTGGGCGACGCGACCGGTAGTCGAGCGGACGTTCGCGGACGTCTTCGAGGAAAAAACGGGAATTCATCCGCATTGGACGACTTCCGGCGAGTTGCGCGAGTTTGCGGATCGGGAAAGAATCGCGTATCCGGAGTCCTTCGTCGGCGGTGAAAATGGGGAGAGCGGCGAAGACGGAGCGACGAAAGACGATTGGCTCGACTTGATTTTCGCGGAAATTGTTCAGCCGACGCTTGGCGGCGACGCGGCGACGATCGTTTACGATTATCCGGCGTCGCAGTCGCAACTGGCGCGAACTCGGCGGGAAATCGACGCTCGAACCGGAAAATCGTTCGACGTTACCGAACGCTTCGAACTTTTTGTCGAGGGAATCGAATTAGCGAACGGTTATAACGAATTGCTCGACGCGAACGTTTTGCGAACGAGAATCGCCGAGACGAGCGAAGAACGGCGCCGCGACGGTTCCGGCGAATTGCCGCGCGAATCGCGTCTTTTGCAGGCGATGGAGGCGGGACTTCCGGCTTGCTCCGGTTGCGCGCTCGGCGTCGACCGCTTTTTGGCGGTTTTGCTCGGGGCGAAATCGCTCGACGAGACGCTCGCGTTTCCGATTGAAATTGCTTAAATTGCGCGAATCGCGTTGTTTGCGCTTTTTGTTTGGTTTGCGCTTCTTAACGACGCTCGCCGAACGAGTCGACGAAAAACGCCGCTTCGAGTCGACTCGCGGCGGCGTTTTGGTTATTAATACGATAGGACGTTTGCTCGGCGGCGATTAATGGGCGTGAGGGCAGCAGCCGCCGGCGCAGCACGAGCGCGGAGCGCCGCAGTCGGAGCCGCACGGAGTTGACGGCGCGTCGGAACGGGGCGAGGCGGGCGCGCTCATTAAACGGGAAATTTCCTCGGTTCCGCATTCCGGGCAGGTCGGTTTCGACGAGGCGAAGACGAGCGCTTCGAAGACCGCGTCGCAGCGTTGGCATTTGTATTCGTAAATCGGCATGTTAGGTTCCTTAAAACGGCGCGTCGGAACGTCGAAACGGAGACGGCGGCGCGTCGAGCGGGCGGGGACGGGCGTTAAAAAGCGTCGGCTCGAACGTTCCGTTGCGGAAAGTCCGAGCCGACGCTTCGTCAAAGTCGAGGTTCGACGGGAGCGAAAGCGGTTAGGCGTTCGCTCGACCGGTCAAACTACTTGCGGTACGACGACGGTTGACGGAAGAGCGGCGAGAACGGGCCTTTTTGCGAGCCGTCGTTGAAGTCGAGCCACCAGTAGCCGTCGTGCCATTCCATCGTAACCTTGCGCCAACCCATCGGGACTTGCGGGTACGGATAGAACGGGCCGATGTACGGGAACGCGTTCGCGGCGTATTGTTTCGGATACGCGACTTGCGAGTAGTTCGGGTAGTCGGCGTAGCTCGGCCAAGCGTAGTTCGGGAGATTCGGTTGACCGTTTTGCGCGGCGACCGTGGCGGCGCCTTGCGGAGCGAAGAAGTCGCTCGGCGAACGAACCGCGCCCGGAGCGCCGACGACCGTCGCTTCAGCCGGGACGCCGATCGGAGCGCCCGCGTATTCGTATTCAACCGAAGCGGCCGGGGCGGCGGCCGGAGCGACCGGGGTCGCCGGAAGGGCCGGGGTCGCCGGAGTCAACGCTTGGACGGAACGGATGCCGCCGAACGGTTCGGCGTATTGCGTCGCCGGAGCGGCTTGAACGTAGTTCGAAACCGTCATCGTTTCGGAGACGGAGCGAACTTTCGGAATGCGACGAACGAAGTTCGCGATTTCCGCTTTTTCGGCTTCCGAACCGACTTCGCCGCGAAGGCGAACTTTGCCTTCTTGGTAGGCGACTTCAATGTTGTATTGCGGGTATTGTTGCGTCAAACGTTGCGCGATTTTGTTGGCTTCTTCTTGGTTGCCGGCTTGAGCGCTCGAAACGCCGAGAGCGATAACTAAGCCGAAAAACACCGGTACGAACAAACGTCGCATGCCTTTTCCTCCTGCCAAGATCTTGTGTCGATCGTTTGGAACGCTTGTTCTCCAACCGACGCTCGTCGTTCGTCGCGACCGGGGCCGAGCGTCGAGGCGTTCGTCGCGCGTCCTGCGGCGAACGAACGACTTGAAACGACGCGACGGGCTCGCTCGCCGTCCGATCGAACAATACGTTTGCGTGATCTCGGATTTTCGTGTGGTTGCGGTTAATGAAACTTTTTTTGTCGCCGACGTTCGACGTTTTTCGCTCGAAAACGCTCGCGAAGAGCGACTCGACGAAGGAGGCGAGCGAAAAAACGTGAAAATCGTCGGTATCTCGTCGTTGCGCGACGCGTCGGCAAACCGACGTTTCGCGTTTTTCCTTCCCAAACGAACGTTCGCGGCGCGAAAATTCGGCGAAGGAAACGGAAAACGCCGCCGACTCGACCGTCGACGCGACGACGACTCGGCTTCCGCTCGTCGAGCGGGGGAATCGTCGCGCCGTCGTGAAGCGAAGTCCCGACGTCGGCGCTGAAAGGTATATCGTAAATCTGCGAAAAAGGGTTCAATAATTTTTGCAAAAATGCGGAAATTTTGCCCCGTTTCGCTCTTTGCGACGGACGAGCCGCGTCTCCAAACGGCGCGGCTTTTAGTCGTTACCTCTTTTTCGGCAAACGCTCGCGCCCGAGCGCTTCTTTTTTTTCGTCGTCGGCGCTTTTTTCGCAAAATTTTTTGCCGCGCCGTCGGTTGTTTCCGCGCGACCGCGTTTTTCCCGAGCGTTTGCAAATTCGGCAGAGATTGCGTCGGCGTTAAAAACGGACGAAATTGTCGACGTGAAAAATTTTTTTGAAAAAAAAACGCCGCTTCCGAAAAATCGAAAACGGCGCTGAATAAAAATCGACGAACGCGGTTAAATTAACGACGGCGGTTGACGCGACGGC
>JAFYQR010000096.1 GCA_017559825.1 Thermoguttaceae bacterium
CCCGGCGCATCCGACGCGATCCCGGGTTGGCGCGCTTTCGGCCCGAGCGACGTCGACGTTTCGCTCGATTCGACGATCGCTCGCCAGGGCCGCGCGAGTTTGCGCCTTTCGTCGAACGGCGGTTCCGGCGGAGTCGTCGGCCGACCGTTCGAAGCGCCGACGACCGGACGACTTTGCGCGCAAATTTGCTTCGGCGTTCCGATCGACGCGACCGAACTTCCGCTTCGAGTCTGCCTGACCGGACGGCTAAACGGCGAGCTTTACTCGCGCCAAGTTCTCGTCGGCCCGACGATTCTCGAACGAGCGCGACGCGCTGGAGCGGAGACGGAGCCGGTCGACGGCGTCGTTTGGGTTCGCGACGTCATTTTGTTCGAAAGTCTTCCGCTCGACGGGCTTTCCGAAACGTCCCTGCGCTTCGACCTGCTCGGCGCCGGAACCGTTTGGCTCGACGAAGTTAAGCTTTTCAAGCTCGCCTTCGCCGGCGCGGAGCAAAAGGCGCTGACGCGGCTCGTCGGAGTCGCCGAATATCGCGTCGCGCAAGATCGAACGCTCGATTTGCTCCAATTTTTCGACGGTTACTGGCCCCGCGCGCTCGCCGAGCAGATTCCGGACGACTCGCCGCTTCTCGAATCGCGACGCAGAGCGCCGAACGCGCCGAGCGAAGCGCCGGAAAAACCGGAAAAATCGAAAAATTCGTTCCAAAAAGCGGTCGACCGCTTGAAGTTTTGGTAACGCGCCGCTCAAAATTCGCCGAACGTCGTTCGCTTGAAATTTTAGCGACGCGCCAAGAGTCGCGAACGACGACGCCGAAAACTCGCCCGCGCAAAATTTCGGCGCCGTCGTTTTTATTCGCGCGAACCGATCGTCGTCCCAATCGTCCTAAAATCCAAAACGCCGAACTCGCCGGCGTCGGGCGATTTTTGAAAACCGACGAAAACGTTTCAATTTTCTGAAAATCAAAAGTCGTTTTTTCGGCGTCGTTTTCCTTCTTTTCCTCTTTTGCGCCGCCGTCGCGCTTTCTTGACTCGCGCAAAATTTTTCCCGAGCGTCGTCGATTATTTGCGCTCGCTCGCCGTCGTTTCCGTTTCGACGTTATTTTTTAACGTCGTCGCGCCGCTTTTCGACGGTCGAACGGTCGGCGCGACGTTCGCTCGTCCGTCGGAGTCGCCGTTATGAAACCGTTCCCGCGCCGCGTCGCGCTCGCCCTTCTCGTTCTCGCGTCGGCGCTCGGAATCGCCGCTTTTTCCCGCGTTTTTTCCCGTCGCGCCCGTTCTCCGGAACCGCCGGTCGCCGCGCCCGCTCCGGAAACAACCTCGCCCGTTTCCGAGCCGAGCGTCGACGAAACGCCCCGTTCGCCCGCCGTCTCTCGAACGGCGAAACGTCCCGTCGTTCCCGCGTCTCCGCAAACCGCCGCGCCGCCCGCCGTTCCGGCTCGCACCGCCGTCGCGACGACCGGCGACGTCGAAACCAAACGCCGATTTCGCGGTTTCACCGAAGTCGATCCGGTCGAAATCGTTCCGCGAGTTCGCGGTTTCCTCGAATCGATCGAGTTTCAACCGGGCGCGCTCGTCGAAGCGGGCGACGTTCTTTTTCGCGTCGAAGCGTTCGATTATCAAAACGAGCTCGACGCGGCGAAGGCGGAGCTCGCGGCCGCGCTCGCTCGGGAAGCTCGCGCTAAAGCGGCGCACCAACGCAATTTGCGGCTTCGCGACGACAAATCGGTCGCCGGCGTCGTTACCGAAGAGACGCTCGAAGAAAGCCAAACCGCTTGGCGCGCCGCGAACGCCGAGTCCGCGAAGGCTCGCGCTCGTCTCGCCGCCGCGCAAAAACAGCTTGAACGCACGGTCGTTCGGGCGCCCTGCCGCGGTCAAATCAGCCGCCCTTTTTACCCGATCGGAACGTTTCTCGACGGTTCCGCTCTCAACCCGCCGGTCTTGGCGACGATCGTCGCGATGGATCCGATGCTCGTTTATTTTTACGCGACCGACCGGGAGTTTCTCGAATTTCAACGCCGGCGCCGCGACGCGTTAAAATCTCGCCTCGGCGAGCGTTACGACGAAAAGGGCTACTCGAAACTTTCGCTTCGCGAAGCGTTGCAAGCGGAAAACTTGCCCGATTACATCGATTTTGAGGCCCGTTTCCCCGGCGTCGACGACGAAGACGTTTACTCGCGCCGCGGCGTCGTCGATTACGTCGACAACGCGATCGACCGCTCGACCGGCGTCGTCGCGCTCCGAGGCGAGATTCCGAACCCCGATTACTCGATTTATCCCGGCGCCGTTTGCGAAGTCGCGCTGTCCGACGAGCCTGTGAAAAACGCGACGTTAATCGACGTTAAAGCCGTTTGCAACGATCTCAACTCGCAGTTCGTTTGGGTCGTTGACGAAAACGACGTTCCGCGTCGACGAACGGTCGAGCTCGGCCGCAAAACTGAAGACGGAGCGCAAGTCGTCGCGAAATCGGGAGTTAAACCCGGCGAGCGTTACGTCGTCGACGGCGTTCTCAACTTGCGCCCGGGAACGCGAATCGTCGAAGCGGCGCCGCGCCCCGGCTCGCTCGACGGAAGCGTCGAGCGCGAAACCGCCGTCGCGTCGAGCGTTTCCCCCGCGTCGCCCCCCGACGCCGAGTCCGGCGAAGTCGCTC
>JAFYQR010000097.1 GCA_017559825.1 Thermoguttaceae bacterium
CGGGGCGGCGACCGGAGCGGCTTCGACCGGAGCCGGAGCGGCGACCGGGGCGGCTTCAACCGGGGCCGGAGCGGCTTCCGGAACCGGCGGGACGAACGCTTTCGCCGGGCCGAGACGCGAGATCAGGTCGGCGGAAAGACGGAACGCGCCGAGCGAAACGTTCGACGCGACAAACTCGGCGCCTTCGACCGGGCGCGTCGTCGGGTTCTCGTGTCCGGCTTCTTTAAACGCCGACGAATTGATCAAGTCCGGGGACCAAACTTTTTCGTAAGTGTAAGTCGTCGTGGTTTCTTGCGAACCGCCGGAACCGCGTTTCGTCGTCGATTGTTCGTTTTGTTTCCATTGGAACGACTCGACTTTGCGAACCAGCTTGATCGCGTTGACCGAAACGCCGAATTTCAGGTCTTCGAGGACGTCGGCGGTCGCGACTTCGCCGGAGACATGGACGAGTTTGCCGTCGTTTTGCGGGTCGACTTTCGCCGCGTCGACGGTAATCACCGCGGAAGCGCCTTCGTTCAACGCCTTGGCGCGGTTGACGGTGCGGCCTTCGTTCCAAAAGAGGAGCGCGATCGCGGCGAGGACGAAGAGGAAGCCGGCGAGGACGCCTTTCATCGACGAGTCGAGGCGCGAGCCCCAAGATTCAACGGTTGTTTCAGTAGTCGCCATAATTTTCCCTTGTGTTTTCAAAAGAGGAAACGATAGTAATTGGAATCGCGAGGAGGGGAAGGGCGGACACAAAAACGGCGACGAACCGCTTGCGCGTCGATAAAATTCGCCCGTAAACGTTATCGGAAAAACGTTTGTAAAACTTGACTTTGGCGGTGAAAAAAAGCGGATGAAACAGTCGTGGCGATTGTAGCGGCGCAAAAAAGTCGCCGCGTCGCGAACCGTAGGGAGCGCGACGCGGCGTTAGGATTAAGTTTTTTCGACGCGAATTTGGGCGATCAAACGCCGAGACGACGGCCGAGTTGGCGGCGGCGATAAAGGAAGACGCCGATTCCGATCGCCAGCGGCGCGAGCGGGGGCAAAATCGCCGCGAACGCTTTGTATCGGCCCTGCGTTTGGCGGACGTATTCGTCGACTTCGCGTCGCGACTCTTCGACTTTGCGGTCGAAAAGACGCTGTTTTTCGTCGAGAACTTTCGTCAACCGCTGCTGCGTCGCGACAACGGCCGATTGAAGCTCCGCCGACTCTTCGCGCCCGAGTTCCTTTTGACCGTCGTCGCGGCTCGACAGCTCTTGAATCGTTTGCTGAAGTTTCGCTTCCTCGCGGCGGCGTTCTTCTTCGAACTCTTTCATATAAGCGATTTGCGCGATCGTCGCTTCGTCGCGGATTTGGCGGGTCGTCTCTTCGATCGCCGTCAGCGTTCGGTGTTTCGGGCGTCGATTGCGAATCGCGACGAGCGCGTCGTCGCCGGCCAATCGGTCGATAACGTTGAGGACGAAAGTGATGTTGTCGAAGTCGAACGAGAGACCGCCGCGCGGGTCGGCGCCCATTTCTCGGAGCGCGAAGAAGCCGGGCGTCGCCATGTCGACGTCGGCGATCAGCGCGACGTTGAATTTCGGGTCGGCGATCTTCGAGTCGGGCAAGCGGAACGCTTCCGGAACCGGCCCGGAGATCAGCGCGGCGAGCGTGTAAACGTCTTTAGCTTCTTGCCGTTTGCGGCTTTGCGTTCGAATCCCCATCGGAACGACGTCGGCGACCGACGACGAGCCGCCCGCTTCCGTTCGAACGAGCGGAACGAACGTCGTTTCGGCGTTTTCGGCGGGCGCGAGGGCTCCGGCGAACGGGAAAAGGACGCGTTCGAGCGCCGACGCGGTCGGGTCGTCCGGATTGAACGGCGCGAACGCGGTTTCGGCGTTTTTCTCCGTTTCGGCGGCGTCGCCAAGGCGAATCGGGCGCGCGTCGACGAAGAGATACTCTTCCGAAAGACCGGCGAGTTTCGGATACGGGTTGTAATTTTTCCAAAGAACGCGAGCGCTTTCGAAGCGGACGCCGAGCGCGGTCCAAAGGAGGCCCAACTCCGCTTTTTGCGGCGGGATCGGATTCGTCGGCGTCGTCTTGCGACGTTCCGTCGTTCCGGGGAGGAATTCGAGGAAAATCGGGCGCGGATCTTCGAAGATCGCGGTCGGTTGGCCGGTTCGGACGGCGTTGATGAAGTTGATCGCTTCCGGCGGCGAGAGCGAGGACGGTTGGACGGCGAGGAGCGCGTCGTATCGACCGACCGGGAGCGGAGCGCGCAGGTCGACCGATTCGACGTAATACTGCTTGCTCAACTCGTCGACGAGCGGCCAAGGTCGCTGAATTTCGCGCCCGAAATCGTCGTATCGCCCGAGGACGCCGGCGTCGGTCGCGACGATTCCGATCCGTTTTTTCGGCGGATTGGCGACGTTCATTAACGCGGAGACGAGTTCGTATTCGACCGAAAGACCGCGGTTAAGGAACGGAATCGCGAGCGTTTTCGGGCCGCAGCGGAAGACGATCGACATAAAGATCGAGTCTTCCCGGAATTGCCCCCGCGAGTTGAAAACGACCTTTTTCGGACGAATGTCGTATTGGCGTTCGAGACGGCGCGCTTCCTCCGAGTTCGGGAGCGTCTCTTGAATATCGAGGAAAACCGGCGATTTCGAGCGGTTTTTGAGTTCGTTTAAAACGTTGACAACGTTCAACTTCGTTTGGACGTATTCCTGCGGAACCTGAGGGCTCAACCGCGCTTCGACAACGACCGGATACGGCGCGAAGTCGCGGTCGAGGAGGGCGAGCGTTTCCGGCGAAAGGGAGCCGAGCCGCTCTTCGGTGCAGTCGACGCGGACGTCGCGGTCGCGGACGATTCCGACGAGCGAGACGGCGAGAACGAACCCGGCGGCGAGTCGCCAAACGGCGCGGAGGGCGAGCCGACGTTCAGAACGAGCGGGCCAAGTCCGACGTTTCAAGAGGATAACGCAAACGCAAACGGCGAGCGTCGGAAGCGCGAGGAAGTAAAGGACGCCCGAAAGCGTCGCGACGCCGCGTCCGAACGGTTCGAAAAACGCCGCGAGACCGAACGACCGGAGCGCCGACGCGGTCGCGTTCGAAAACGGAAGCGCGTCCGCCCATTGGAGCGCGAGGAGCGGAACGTTAAACAACGCGCCGAGGATATAAGCGACCGTCAGTTGCGGAGTTAGGTACGAAACGACCGTCGCGATCGCCGTCATTCCGAGCCCGACGAGCCAATAGCCGAGGTAAGTCGAAAGGAAAAGCCCGCGGTCCGGTTCGCCTAAAAATTCGAGAATGCAGTAATTTGAAACGAGCGAAAAAAGGAGCGAAACGGTGTAAACGCCTCCCGCCGCAAGGTATTTGCCGACGACGATTTGTCGCGGCGTTAAGGGCAAAGTCGTTAGGAGTTCGTCCGTCCCGAAACGGCGCTCGTCGGCCCAAACGCTCATCGCGACCGCCGGAACGAAGACGAGCGCGATCAGCGGAAACCAAAGGTTCAGCTGCGCCAAATTCGCGAGGTTCGAGTTGACGAACTCGTCCGGAAGGAACGCCGCGACGGAGTTTAACAGGACGAAAACGCAGATGAAAACGTATCCGGTCGGGTTCAGGAAGTAAGCGAAAAAGTTGCGTTTGAATACTGCGAACATCGGGCGACTGCGAACGGCTTTGGGGGCGAGGGAAACGGGGAAAACGGAAACAACGACGGTTGTAAGTTTTTGATGTTAATCGAGATAACGTTTTTGCGGCTTGCTCGTCAACTCGCGGAAGCGGCGGTCGAAATCGTCGACGGTCGAGCCGAAGTCGGCGGTCGGGCCGTCGAAAACGACGCGGCCGTCGGAGACGAAAACGACGCGGGAGGCGACGGCGCGCACTTCCTGCAAGATGTGCGTCGAGAGGAGAATCGTTTTCGTCGCGCCGATTTTCTTGATCGCGTCGCGCACCGCTTGAATTTGGTTCGGGTCGAGCCCGGCGGTCGGCTCGTCGAGAATAAGGGCGTCCGGCTCGTGCAGGAGCGCCTGCGCCATCCCGACGCGTTGGCGGTAACCGCGCGAAAGTCGGCCGATGGGGCGGCGGAAGACCGACGCTAAGTTGCAGAGATCGACGACTTTATCGATTCGGTTTTTCCGCTCGTTTTTCGGAACGCCGCGCGCTTCGGCGAAGAAACGCAACAGCGACTCCGGCGTCATGTCCGGGTAAAGGGGGCCGTTCTCCGGGAGATACCCGAGACGGCGCGCCCCTTCGACGCGCTCGGTCGCCATGTCGAACCCGGCGATCGTCGCGACGCCCGACGTCGGCGCGAGAAAGCCGGTCAGCATCTTCATCGTCGTGCTTTTTCCGGCGCCGTTCGGGCCGAGGAAGCAGGCGATTTCGCCTTTCGCGATTTGGAACGAGACGTTTTCGGTCGCGATGAAACGTCCGTAAATTTTCGTTAAGTTCTGAGCGCGTATCATTTTATTCGCGGTTTCGGGTTCGGTTTCGGGAATAAATTTAAAGGGAAGCGGCGAGCGCTGCGGCTCCGTTTTTGATTTTCTTTTTAACGCGACGTTAATCTTTGTTTGATTTTTTGAATAACGTAACGTTGTTGTTTCTTTTCAAAAGCGGCCTTTGACCGGACGATCTTGCGACGGTTCAACGCCAATCGCCGTTTTCGTCGGCTTCGAGCGGAACGCCGATTTTCGCGACGAGCGGTTGCGCCGGAGCGGCCCATTTCTCGACGGCGGCGCGCCAGCGTTCGGCGTTTTGCGCGATCGGCGGCCAAGTGTTGTAGTGCGACGGGACGACGTATTTCGGGCGGAGCGCGCGAACGGCGTCGAGCGACGCGGCGGGCCCCATCCCGTAGCGGTCGCCGATCGGAAGGACGGCGACGTCGATTCCAAGGGAGCCGATCCAGCTCATGTCGCCGAAATAACCGGAGTCGCAAGCGAAGTAAATCGAAAACGCGTCGGCGTCGGCGAGCGTTTCGCGGAGCGGTTTGATCTCGTCGAGGTCGTTCGGGGCGAGAGCTTTCCCGTTTTGCGAGAAAGAAAGGACGAAGCCGAGCGACGTTCCGCCGGGCGCGCCGTTCGGGCAAGTCGACGAGTGCGGCGCGGCGACGGTCAAAATTTGCGCTTTCGGAACGCTTGCGTCGGACGAAATCGGGACGTAAACGGCGCCTCCGACGTTCGTCGGCTCGACGCGGAGCTTTTGCTCGGCGAAATAGTCGGCGACTTCGGCGACGGCGACGATCGGCGCGTCGTTTTTCCGAGCGACCGTCGCGGCGTCGGCGCAGTGGTCGGCGTGTCCGTGCGAGACGAGAACGTAATCGGCGGCGATCTCCTCCGGTTTGAGCGGCGAAAGATTCGGCGGCAAAAACGGGTCGACGAGGAAGCGAGCGCCGTTAAATTCGAAGAGGAAAGCGTTGTGTCCGAGCCAAACGAGGCGTTTTTTCGCGGCGTTCATGAGCGTTTTCTTTCGCGTTGCGGGAGGTGCGACGGATTTCGGGCGCGTTCGTCGACGGTCGACAAACGCGGTCGCGGCGATTTTAACGATTGTCGAGCGCGGCGTCCAGAGCGATTTTTCGCGAGGATTCTTCGAAACGTTTAATTTTTGCGGAAAATTTTGTTCACAGACGTCTGGAAAGGGCGGGAATTGTGTGGGAAAAGTCGGCGGCGAGTCGCGATTTTTCCGAAAATTTTGGGCGTTTTCTTGAAAAATCGGGCTCTTTTAGGCGAAAAAGAGCGTTCGCGCCCTTGTCGAGCCGGAAATTTCGGCTATAATGACGACTCCAAAGCGCTCGATTCGGCTCGTTCGTCTCGCCTAGCGTCTCCTTCGCCGGAGTCGACGGAAAAACGAACGGCGTTTCTCGGGATTGGACCCCCGACGAACGCTGCGACGCGAAACAAACTTCCGCGCCTCGTAGGATTCGATTAACGTTTTAGGAATCAATGTTTTGAACGAACGCCGTCGAGAGGCGGCTTCGGTTCCTTAGCGTCAAGTCGTCGATTTTACTTTAGCGTCGACGCGACTTGAAACGCTCCGCGCGGCGCGAACGCCGCGTATTCCCACGGTTATCGCTCGATACACCTTCACGTCAAACCCGCTTTACGCATTTTTGTCGACGCGACAGGACGCTGCAACAATGTCTGAATTAAAAAATTGGCGCAACATTGGTATTTCCGCTCACATCGACTCCGGAAAGACGACTCTTAGCGAGCGCATTCTCTTTTACACCGGTCGCACGCACAAAATCGGCGAAGTTCACGACGGCGGCGCGACGATGGACAGCATGGACCTCGAGCAAGAGCGCGGCATCACGATCGCCAGCGCCGCGACCCGCGTCGAATGGGGCGACACGACGATCAACTTGATCGACACTCCCGGCCACGTCGACTTCACGGTCGAAGTCGAACGCTGCCTCCGCGTTTTGGACGGCGCCGTTTTGGTTCTCTGCTCGGTCGGCGGCGTTCAAGCGCAATCGCTCACGATCGATCGTCAAATGAAACGCTACGGCGTTCCGCGCTTGGCGTTCATCAACAAAATGGACCGCGTCGGCGCCAACCCGCGTCGCGTCGTTCAACAACTGCACGAAAAACTCGACTGCGAAGCGGTCATGATGCAAATTCCGATCGGCGCCGAGCAAAACTTCGAAGGCGTCGTCGACCTCGTCACCGGTCGCGCCTATTACTTCGACGGCCCGCAAGGCGAAAAAGTTCGCGAAGAAGATATTCCGGCCGAACTCGTCGACGAATACCAAGAATCGCGCCAAAACATGCTCGAAACGCTCTCGATGTACAGCGACGAGATGATGGAAGCGCTCCTCGAAGAACGCGAAGTTTCGCTCGACTTGATTTACGAAGTCGTTAAAAAAGCGACGCAAGCGCGCCAACTCACGCCGGTCTTCATGGGCACCGCGTACCGCAACAAGGGCGTTCAACTCCTGCTCGACGCGATCTCCCGTTACCTCCCGTCGCCGCTTGACCGCGAAGGCTCCGCTTTCCGCGTCAACAAAGAAACCGGCGAAGAAGAAAAATTCGTTCTTCAACCGGCGAACGACCGTCCGCTGATCGCGATGGCGTTCAAAACGGTCGAAGACCCGTACGGGACGCTCACCTTTATGCGCATTTACGAAGGGACGCTCAAGAAGGGCGAAACCTACGTCAACCAACGCACCGGCCACAAAGAACGCGTCAGCCGCATCTTCCGCATGCACGCCGAACAACGCGTCGAACTCGAATCGGCCGGCGCCGGCGACATCGTCGCGGTCATCGGCATCGAAGGTTCGTCCGGCGAAACGTACTGCGAAACGGCGAACTACTGCGCGCTCGAATCGATCTTTATTCCGGAACCGGTTATCCAAGTCGCGATTAAGGCTTGCGAAACGCGCGACACCGACAAACTCGGCAAAGCGCTTTATCGCTTCCGCAAAGAAGACCCGACCTTGACGGTCAAGACCGACCCGGAAAGCGGCGAAACCCTTATCGCCGGGATGGGCGAACTCCACCTCGACGTTTACATCGAACGCATCCGCCGCGAATACAAGGTCGAAGTCGAAACGTCCGCGCCGAAAGTCAACTATCGCGAAGCGCCGACGCAAGCGATCGAATTCGACACGAAGCACAAGAAGCAATCCGGCGGTTCCGGTCAATTCGCGCATATTTGCGGTATCATGTCGCCGATTCCGGAAGAAGAAGCGAACGCGGAAGAAACCTTTGTCTTCCAAGACGAAATCACCGGCGGCGTCATTCCGTCGAACTACATCCCGGCTATTAAGAAGGGATACGAAAGCTCGCTGGAAAAAGGCCCGATCGCCGGTTACCCGGTCGTCGACCTGAAGATCGTCGTCAACGACGGTTCGTTCCACGCGGTCGACTCGAGCGACTTGGCGTTCCGCATCTGCGCCCAAACGTCGTTGCGCGAGAACTTCCCGAAAACGAAACCGGCGCTTCTCGAGCCGATCATGAAGATCGACATCGAATGCCCGGAAAACTTCCAAGGGGGCGTCGTCGGCGACCTCTCGAGCCGTCGCGGCGTCGTCTCGTCGACCGAAACGACCGGTTCGAACTGCCGCATCGTCGGCGAAGTTCCGTTGGCCGAAACGTTCGGTTACTCCTCGACCCTGCGCGGCATGACGCAAGGTCAAGGCGTTTTCTCGATGGAATTCCTCAAGTACAAACGCGTTCCGGCGAACGTTCAAGAGGAAATCATCCGCGAACGCAACCCGAAACCGGCGCAAGGCGGTAAAAAATAGTCGTCGGGATTTAAGCCCGGGAACCGAAAGACGCCGAGTCGCGACGAGTCGGCGTCTCGATTCCGACGTTTGAAAAACCGAGCGAGTTCGACGCGAGCCGAGTTCGCTCGGTTTTTTTGCGTCGAACGGCGCGAGCGAAGTTGGAAAAATCGGGCGTTTTGGCGACTTTTTGCGGAATCGAACGGCGCGAAAGCGGCGAGCTCGCGCGAAAAATCGGCGTCGGCGTCGACGTTCGCGCTTCTTTCGGTCGATAACGGTTATTAGCGAGACCGGCGCGACGAATAAAACGCGCGAAATGATTGAAACGGGCGATTGTTAAGCGAAAACGGAGGCGACGATGAGCGAACGATTCGACGAAACGACGAAAATCAACGACGGAGTCGACGGCGCGCTCGCGACGAACGACGTCGAATTGTTGGCGCGGTTCGGCGAGTTTAAAGAGAGGTTTTTGACGCGGCTCGAGCGGGAAATCGTTGGTCGACGCGCGGTTTTGGAAGAGGTTTTGGCCGGAATTTTCGCGGGCGGACATATTCTTCTCGTCGGCGTTCCGGGGCTCGGCAAGACGAAGATCGCCCGTTCGATCGCCGCCGCGCTCGACTTGAAGTTTCGCCGAATCCAATTTACGCCGGACTTGACGCCGTCCGATATTTTGGGCTTCGACGTCCTGCAGGAAGACCCGGCGACTGGGACGCGCTCCTTCGCGTTCGCGCCGGGCCCGATCTTCGCGAACGTCGTTCTCGCCGACGAAATCAACCGAACGCCGCCGAAAACGCAAGCCGCGCTCCTCGAAGCGACGCAGGAACGCCAAGTTACCGTCGCCGGGCGCCGATACGAACTCGACGCGCCGTTCTTCGTCGTCGCGACGCAAAACCCGTTCGAAAGCGAAGGAACGTACCCGCTCCCGGACGCGCAGCTCGACCGTTTTCTTTTTAGCGTCAAAATCGACTACCCGAAGGCCGCCGACGAGGTCGAAACGGTTTTGCGGACGACCGGCGAAGAGCCGAAACCGGAGCCGCCGACGATTCGTCGCGACGAGCTGCTCGCGTTCCAAGGGTTGATTCGTCGAATCCCGGCGCCGCGTCGCGTCGTCGAACACGCGGTCAATATCGTTCGGAAAACGCGTCCGCAGACGAAAACGTCGATCGAAGCGACGCAGCAGTACGTCGAGCGAGGCGCGGGACCGCGAGCGAGCCAAGCGCTGATTTTGGGCGCGAAAGCGTTCGCGGCGTTCGCGGGTCGGACGGCGGTTTCGGCGGACGACGTCGAGCGAGCGGCGCTTCCGGCGCTGCGCGAGCGAGTCGCGCTCAACTATCTGGCGCAAGCGGACGGCGTCGACGTCGATTTTCTCGTCCGCAAGATTCTGCGCGACGCTCGCGAAGAGTACGAGCGCGGTTGACGCCGAGCGGCGCGTCAAGGCGTTTTTCTCCGTTGTTAATTAATTTCGACGAACATTTTGGAAGAAAGGCGAAATATGTCGCTCAACGCCGCGCAGACGGCCGCCGTCGAAACGCTTTCCGGGCCGCTTCTCGTTCTCGCGGGCGCCGGAACCGGCAAAACTCGCGTCGTTACGTACCGAATCGCTCGGCTGATCAAGAGCGGCGTCGCGCCGGATCGCATCCTCGCCGTTACGTTCACCAACAAAGCGGCCCGCGAAATGCAGGAGCGAATTTCGAGCCTTTTGCCGAAACGAATCGACAAAAAAAAACCGGAAATTTCGACGTTTCATTCCCTTTGCGTTCGGATTTTGCGGCGGCAGATTTATCGACTCGGCTTTCCGACGCAGTTCTCGATTTACGACCGCGGCGATCAAGAGTCGTTGGCGCGCCAGATTCTCCGCGAAGTGAAGATTTCGAGCGCGGCGCTCCGGCCGGCCGACTTTTTGAAGGCGGTCGGCGATTGGAAAACCGCCGGCGTTCGTCCCGAGAAAGCGCTTGAAATTGCGACCGATTCGAAAGACTATCTTTGCGCCGTCTCGTACTCGAAATATCAAGCGCGGCTCAAAAACCTCGGCGCGGTCGACTTCGACGACATTTTGCTGCTGACGGAGGACTTGTTTCGCCTTCATCCGGACGCCTTGGCCGAGGAGGCCGCGCGTTTCGATCACCTCCTCGTCGACGAGTACCAAGACACCAATATGTGCCAGTACCGCGTCGTGAAGGGGCTCGCGCTTCCGCATCGGAATCTTTGCGTCGTCGGCGACGACGATCAGGCGATTTACGCTTGGCGCGGCGCGGAAGTAAAGCACATTCTTAATTTTAAGCGCGACTGGCCGGACGCGAAAATCGTGCGGCTCGAGGAAAATTACCGCTCGACGGCGCAGATTTTGCGTTGGGCGAACACGCTCGTCGCGTTCAATTCGACGCGGCACGAGAAGCGACTGCGCTCGACAGTTCAGGGAGAGACGCCGAGGATTTTGCAGTGCAAGGACGCGGAGGAAGAGGCGAAACGCGTCGCGCTTTCGATTCGAGTTCGAATGGAGGAAGCGCGGTTGCGGCCCCGCGATTTCGCGATTCTTTTCCGCACGAACGAGCAGACTCGCGCCGTCGAAATGGAGTTGCGTTCGGCGAAGATTCCTTACGTCGTCGTCGGCGGGCAGTCGTTCTTCGACCGCAAGGAGGTGAAGGACGTCGTTTCGTATTTGAAGGCGATTTTGCGACCGCAGGACGACGTCGCGCTCTTGAGAACGATCAACTCGCCGCCTCGCGGGATCGGCTCGACGACGATCGGCAAAATGCGCGAGCGCGCCGTCGCCGAAGGGAAGCCGATTTGGGAAATCGCGACGAAAGACGACGCCTTCATGGAAACGCTCGACGCAAGGTCGCGGGAAGCGACGAAACGGTATTGCGATTTGATCGTCGCCGAGGGGCGCAAACTCAAGCGCGAGTTCAGCGCCGAAGGGCTCGCGAAGTTTCTCGAAGCGGTCAAGTATCAGGAGGAGATCGACCGTCTCTATCCGGACGAAGCGGAGCGGAAAGCGCGGACGGACTCGGTCGGCGAAGTCGTCGACGCGGCGGCGGCGTTTTTGAAGGAGAATCCGGGCGGTTCGCTCGGGGCGTTCCTCGACGACGCGGCGCTCGGCGGGCCCGATTTCAGCTCGCAACAGGACAAAAAATCGCAAAGCGACGCGGTGTTGCTTTCGACGTACCACGCGGCGAAAGGCCTTGAATTTAAAGAGGTTTACATGGTCGGCATGGAGGAGGGGATTCTTCCGCACCAACGCTCGATCGAAACGCTGACCGAAACGGCGATCGAAGAGGAGCGGCGGCTCTGCTACGTCGGCGTTACCCGCGCGCAACGACGGTTGACGCTGACGATGGCGCTCGCTCGCACGAAATGGGGCAAGGCGAGGCCGACGATTCCAAGCCGATTTCTGTACGAATTAACGGGGCAGTCGGACAACCCGCGTTATCTCGCTGCGAAGGAGGGGCGCCGTCCGAACGAAACGAAGCGGACGCCGCCGCGCCGCCGCGATTGAGTCGTCGGCAAAGTAAGAAAAAACGAAGCCGTCGCCGCGCGAGCGTTCGACGTTATAATAGATCTTGGAAGAGCGCGGCGCTCGTTTATCGCGCGAAAGGCGGAGGGCGTCGCGTTTTTTACGCATATTTTTGGAACAGTTTTTTTTTTTGATACGGAAATAGCGCGAATCGATTTGCCGCGCGGCCAAAAAAGCAAAGGAAAAACGAAATTTAGTCGTCGTCGCGGCGCGACGCTGGACAAGAGCGCGTCGCGGAAGTATACTGTAACGGAGGCGCCCGCTTGAGCGCTAACAATTCGCAAACAATTCGGTTGATCGCTTTGTTGAAAATGATGACGCAAACGCCGGGTTCGCCCGCCTATTTTGCCAACGCGCTCGACGTCGACGAGCGAACGATTCGACGTTCCGTCCAAACGTTGCGCGACGCGGGCTTTCCGATAGTCGTCGATCGGACGACCGGAAATCTCGAACTTGCGAGCGATTACGGCGTTCCGCCGATCGAGTTCACCGAGCGCGAAGCGTTGGCGACGCTCGTTTTGTTCCAAGAGGCGGGCGACCGGCTCGACGGAAATCTTTTCGCGGCGCTGCGAAGCGCGGCGGCGAAGTTGGCGTCGACTCTTTCTCCGACGCTGCTCGACGTCGTCGAAGCGACTCGGCCGCGTCTCGCGACGAAGAGCGGCGCGGTCGACGAGGGGAGTTCGCCGTCCGGCGCCGAAGGAAGCGCCGTCGAGCGTCCGACTTATCCGAGCGACTCGCGTTTCGAGACGGTCTTGGACGCGTGCGTAACGCGCAAGTCGTTGAGCGTTCGGTACAAGGGGCCCGGCGTTCCGACGTTGACGACGACTTTGTGCGCGTACTCGGTCTTTTACTCGCGAGCGTGGTACGTCGTCGGTTATTCCGCGCTCCATCGGGAGACGCGCACGTTCAAGATTTCGCGTTTTACGAGCGTCGAGCCGTCCGACGCGAAGTACGTCGAGAATTTGAATTTTTCGCTCGAATCGTATTTCGGCGACGCTTGGCGTTTCATTCGCGGCGCGAAAATTTATCGCGTCGTCGTTCGGTTTTCGCCGAAAGTCGGCGTCAACGTCGCCGAGGTGCGCTGGCATAAATCGCAACGGACGCAGATTTTTCCGGACGGAAGCGCGGAGCTCGAATTTCGCGTCGCCGGGCTGACCGAAATCGTGTGGTGGATTCTCGGATACGGCGCCGAAGCGGAAGTCGTCGAGCCGCTGGAGTTGCGCGAAATGATCGCCGAACACGCGCGACGCGTCTTGGAACGTCTCGCGAATCCGTCGTCGCCGAACGACGAGCGTTTCCGCAAGGGCCCTTGGCGCGGTCTCTAAACGTTAAAACGGGGAAAGCGAGGGGAACGGCGAAACGCGGCGTTTCGGGCGGTTTGCGTCGAACGGTGAAAACGGGCGCTTTGGCGGGGTGGAAAAGCCCGGAACGGACGACGAACGCTCGATTTTTTGGAGAAAAAACGAGAAAAAAAAGCGTCGCGCTCTTGAAAAACGCAAAATCGCGGGCTATAATGCTAACAACTGAGTTTCTCCCGAAATATTTGCCCCAGGTGGTCAACCATTAGCGTAGGCCGAGACCAACAACGGCTAGTGCAGGTGCACGCTAGGTCTTCGCCTGTCTCGCAGCGACGAATTTCCTGGGTCGCGAATAATGGACGGGAGAAACTCTTTTTTCTTTTCTTGCCGCTTGTTCGACGCGGAAAAACGAGAAACTCTGAAACGATCTCTAAGAATAAATCGCGCGGAATCGAAGACGAGAAAGAAAACGAAAAGAACGGCGCGTCGACGGTCGCCGCTCGCCGAGTTCGCGACGACGACCGTTTGAAACGAAAAAACGACGACGCTATTTCTGTTGGCGCAACGCGAGAACGCTCAACGCGGCGACGCCCGCCGAGCAGAGAACGAAAATAATATCCATCGTCGCGTTCGCTTTGCCGACCGGGATTCCGGCGATAAGGTCGAGAAGAAAGACGAGGAAAACGATCGCCGAAATCGACGTCGAAGCGATGCAAAGGAATTTGGACATGATGCGGTTCCCAAGGGTTTTTGGCGTTGAGCGTTGGATTCCAAGGACGCCGGCGCGAAGCTCGCCCTCGCCGACAACGTTTCGCCGACACGACGCCGCGAAGCGACGAATCCGATTCGGCGCGCCTCGAAACCGAGACGCAACTTTCTTCTAGTATAATCTATTCGCGCCGAAATTCCAATAAAACTTTTTGAGAAATTTGCGTTTTTTTCGAAATTCGAACGGCTCTATTCGGCCGCGGAGGCTTCCTCGGCGACCGGAAGGCGAACGACGAACGCCGAGCCCTTGCCGAGCGAGCTTTCGACGCGAATTTTTCCGGCGTGTTCCTCGACGATCCGCTTGCAGAGCGAGAGTCCGAGCCCGGCGCCGCCTTTGCCTGTTTCGTCCGGGCCGCTTTTCGTCGAGTAAAACGCGTCGAAGATTTTCGGCAGCTTTTCCGGCGCGATGCCGGAGCCGAAGTCGCGAACGGTTAGCTCGACGAAGTTCGGGTCGTCGGCGCGGCGAATTTTGACGAGAATCCGGCCGCCGCTCGGCGACGCTTGCCGCGCGTTGACCAAGAGGTTGACGAGCACCTGCTGAATTTGGTTGCCGTCGGCCGAGACGAGCGGAACCGGCTCGAAGCGCGTTTCGATCGCGACGCGATACTTGCGGGCTTCGCGTTCGAGGAGAAGAAGCGCGTCCTCGACGAGGGCTCGAAGGTCGGTCGGCTCGCGCCCCGGTTTGCGATTGCGCGCCATGCCTAGGACGACGCCGACGATTTTCGCCGCTCGTTGCGACGCGTCCAAAATCTTCGCGAACGCTTTTTCGCGAGTTTCGGCGTCTTGACGACGCAGCCCCATCCGCGCGTAATTGATCGTCAGCGTCAAAATGTTGTTGAACTCGTGCGTCGTCGTGCCGGCGAGCTCGCCGACGGAGATCAGCGGCTGCGCTTCGGTCAGCGTCTTTTCAAGGAGGCGAATCCGTTCTTTGAGTTCGGCGATTTCGGCGTCGCGCGGGTCTTGCATCGTCTTGCCTTTTTCGTCTGTTTGTTCGCTTGTCGGGGAGGAAAAGCAACGGGCCGTTCGAGCGTTCGAGCGGCCAGAAAAACGCGTCGCGTCGGAGTTATCGACGTTCGGAACCGCTTTTCTTGACATTTTTTAGCGAAACGCGGCGATTCGGCTTTAATTTCCGGCGGCGATTCGGTAAAATAAACGGAGACGGCGGGACGTTTTTCGACGTCGTCGCGAAAACGCGAATTTCGTCTTATTTAGGCGCGTTTTCGATTCAAGGCGTTTTTTTATCTTTTCGAGGCGGAATTATGACGACGGAAAATTGGGCTTTCGCGGCGGCGGTCGTTTTGCTCGGCGCGGCTTTCGGGTATTTTTACGGAGCGACGTTTTTCTGGCGGCGCTTGGCCGCGGTCGCGACGAAAGAAGGACGCTTCGAGGACGCCGAGCGAGCGTATCGTCGGGCCTCGGCGATTTCTCCGCGCGACGCTCGTCTTTGGTTTTGGCGCGGACTGACGGAGCGGCGGCTCGGGCGTCTCGACGACGCGTTGGAGTCGTTGCGCCGCGCCGGAGAGCTCGATCCGGATTTCGAGGAGGTGTTCGCCGAGCGGGCCGATATTTTCCGCGCTCGCGGCGAACTCGACGAGGCGCTGCGCGAGTTGAATTGGCTCGTCGAGTCGCGTCCGGCGCCGTTCGACGCGCTCTTAACGCGGAGTTCGGTTTTGATCGAGGCCGGCCGTTTCGCCGAGGCGATCGAGGACTGCGATCGGCTGATCGCGAACGGCGACGAGGCCGCCTGCGCCGGAGCGTTCAATAATCGCGGCGTCGCGAAGACGGCGTTCGGACGAGACGACGAGGCGGCGGTCGACTTCGAAACGGCGTACCTGATCGATCCGAGTTTCGCGCTCGCTCGGGCGCATTGCGCCGGAACTTGGCTCCGGCGAGGCGCGCCGGAGAAGACGCTCCGACTTTGCGACGCGCTGTTGGAGGTCGAGTCGGAGTGCGGCGTCGCGCTGCGATATCGCGGCTTGGCGAAGCGAGCGCTCGGCGACGAGGCGGGCGCGGCGGTCGATTTGCGGCTCGCCGAGGAACGGGGCGCTTGACGAAACGGCGATAACGGCGATATTAATGAATATCGAATAAGGACGAAAAGCGGGCGAATCGAACCGAATGGGAGAACGAAACGACATGAGCGACGCGACGCGAGAAATTCTCGTCGAAAACCTCGACGATCCGAGATTGCGACCTTACCGGAACCTGCGCGAGCGAACGTTGCGCGGGGAATCGATTTTTGTCGCCGAGGGCGCGCTCGTCGTTGAACGGCTGCTGCGGTCGCGGTTCGGGGTCGAGTCGATTTTGACGACGCGGAAGGAGACCGGGCTCGGCGAATGTTTGTCGCTCGTTCCGGCGGACGTTCCGATTTACCGCGTCGACGAGCGGGCCGCCGCGAACGAACTCGTCGGGTTCGAGTTTCATCAAGGGATTTTAGCGGTTGGAAAACGCTCGCCGACGCCGACGTTTCTCGAAGGGCTCGACGCGATTTTCGGCGACGAAAGCGGGCGAAACGACGGAGCGGGCGAAGTCGGCGAAGCGAGCGAAACGACGAGCGGAGCGCGGTTTTTGTCCCGGCGCGGCGGAGCGTTCGTCGTTTTGCCGGACGCGACGAAACCGGACAATTTGGGGCTGGCGTTTCGCTGCGCGGCGGCGCTCGGGGCCGAGGCGGTCGTCTTGGGCGAGCGATGCTGCGATCCGTTTTCGCGTCGAGCGCTTCGCGTGTCGATGGGGGGCGTCCTCCAAACGCCGATCTTCCGCGCCGAGAATTTGCTCGCCGAGATCGTCGAAGCGCGTCGTCGGGGCGTCCGCTTTTTTGCGACCGTGCTGAACGACGAGGCCGCCGTTCTTCCGGAAATCGCCGAGTGGCCGCAGCGAACCGCGTTTGTTTTCGGAAACGAATATTCCGGGTTGACGCAAGATTTCGTCGACGCGTGCGACCGCTCCGTCATGATACCGATGCGTCCGGACGTCGACTCGTTGAATCTTGGCGTTTCGGTCGGCGTCTTTTTGTACGAGTTCAACCGTTCGCGCGGACGGCGAGGCGCGGTTTGACTCCGCGTCGGCGAAAGTATAATGAAAATTGTTGGAATTGTTGGAAACAATGTTTTAAGAGCTTTTGTCGCAATCTTTTAAGGAGAAGTTGGAATGAAAAAAACGCGAAATTGGAATTTGGGAGCCGCCGTCTTGGCGCTCGGCGCGTTCTGCGGATGCGCCGCCGAAAAAGTGCCGGTTCCGGGCGAAACGACGACCGCGACCGCCGAAACGAAGGACGCCGGAGCGAGCGCGGAAAACGCCGCCGACGCGACCGCCGAGGCGAAAAACGACGCCGAGCCCGAGTACGTCGAAAAGAAGGCCGACGTCGGCGCAACCGGAAAGGGCGAGTACGGCGTTACGTCCGAACAAGCTATGTCGATCGTTACCGTTCCGGTTTCGACGTACTTTAAAGCGCAAGAGATGGCGGTTTTCCGAATGCAAATCCCGTCGGCGATGAACCTCTTCCAAGCGAGCGAGGGCCGCTATCCGAATTCCGAGGAAGAGTTCATGGCGAAGATTATCAAGGCGAACCAAATCGTGTTGCCGAAGCTGCCGGAAGGCGACGTCTACTTTTACGACGTTCAAGCGCGAGAACTGAAGATTCGCTCGCGAAAAGCGAACTGACCGAACGCCGTTCGACGAACGAAAAACGAAAAAGGCGAAACGCTCGAATCGGGGCGCTTCGCCTTTTTTTACGGAGGGAAAGAGCGAACGCGACCGCGCGCCGCGACGTTAAAATCGGCGAAGCGCGGCGACGTTAGCGGCGATTAACGGTCGAAAAGCTCGTCGAGCTCGGCGAAAACGCTCCGACGGCGCTCGGCTTCCGCGTCGAGAAACGCCGACGAGAGCGCGACGACGTCCGTTTCGAGCGAGTCGGCGAAGTCGGTAAAATCGGCGGTTTCGGACCTTTCGGCGGCTTCTTCGAAGACGGCCGACGACGCGGAGACGCCGGAAACGACGATCGTTCCGACGAACGCCCAAACGCCGGTTCCGCGTCCGTCGGCGTCGATCAACTCGGCGCGAACGTCGTACTCGCCGTCGGCGTCGTAAATATGGCCGAAGACCGCGGAGGTCGCCGTTTCGTCCAAAACGTCCGCCGGGCGACCGTCCCCCCAATCGAGCCGCCAACGAGCGATCGCGACGTCGGGACTCGTCAGCGAAACGCGAACGACGCCCGGAAGCGCCGAAAAGACGGTCGTTTCCGCCGAGACGACCGGGGCCGCGTCGACGCGCAAGACCTCGGCGCGTCCGGTTTTCCGTTGGCCGTCCGCGCCGACCGTTTGATAAGCGACGAAATTCGCGGGCGTTTTAACGTCGGCGGACGAAATCCAAGTCGGCTTGCCGTTTTGCGTTCGCGTTTCGAACGAACCGTCGCCGTCGAGGTCCCAAACGGTCGTCGCCGCGGGAGCGACCGCGCTCAAATCGACGACCGAGCCGTCGACGAACGTCAGCCGAGCGCCGACCGGAAGCGAAAGGTTCGCGACCGTCGCGCCGAGGAACGTCGTTTCGGACGACAAAATTTTCGGCTCGATAACGATCGCGTCGCCGAGCGAGCCGCCGTCGGCGAAAAAGTTCGCGTCGAGCGAAACGTCGATCGATTGCGCGACGTTGTAATTCGCCGGAGTGAAAACGAGAACGTCGGTCGAAAGCGAAACGCCGTCCGGCGCGGCCAAGTAAACGACGACGTTCGAGGTCGGCTTCGTTTTGAGCGCGAAACCGAACGTTTCTTCCGTCGAAACGTTCAGCTGAATCGACGAAGCGCCGGAAACGGTCGTCGCCGCTTGTTTTTCGACTCGAACGCTCGCCGTAAGCCGCGCCGTTTCGGCCGAGCCGCCGTCCGTTCGCGCCGTCCAGTCGAACGCGAAATATTTGGCGCCGAGCTTCGTCGGGGAGAACGTCAGCGTCGCGTAAACGACTTCGCCGGGCGCGAGCTCGAACGCGGTCGGGTCGAGCGGCGAACCGTCGGCGCGTCGGAACTCGTAAAGAAGCGTCGCGGCGTCGACGCCGGAAATCGCGAGCTTCGAGAAGGCGACCGTTTCCGCGCCGGCGTTCAAAATCGAAACGGTTCGCGTCGCCTCGGCGCCGTTGACCGCGGCGTCGCCGAAATCGAGCGGAACGCCGGCGAGCGGGGCGTTCGTCGCCGCGTCGAAGAAAAGAATCGAGTCGGCGAAGGTTGGCGTCGAAGCGTTCGACGCGGCGACGTTGTCGACGACCGTCGATTTCGCGTCGACGGTCGGTTCGTATTCGGACGCCGGATTGCGGTAAATCGCGGCGCTCGACGCGGTCGACGCGACGTTTTTAGCGATATGCGCGTTTTTGAACGCCGTTTTGCCGACGCTGTGCGCCGCGCCGCCGTTTTGCGTCGCGCGGTTCGCCCAAAAGGTCGAGTTTTCAAAGGTCGCGTCGCCGGAACCGGCGTTCGAGACGGCGCCTCCGTTTTTCGCCGTGTTCTCGACGAAGAGCGAGTCGCGGACGGCGAGCGTTCCGCCGTTGACGACCGCGCCGCCGAAGAGCGCCGCTTCGCAGCCGACGAACGAAACGCCGGAAAGATCGGCCAAACCGTAGTTCGCGAGGCCGCCCCCCGATTCGCTTTTCGAAACGGCGTTCGAAACGGTCGCGTCGGCGAGCGTCAAGTTCGCGCCGCTCCAGTTGAGGAGCGCGCCGCCGTCGCTCGTCGCGACGCAAGCGTCGAAATCGGCGCCCGAAAGGACGAGCGTTCCGGCGTTCGAAACGGCCCCGCCGCCCGACGTCGCTTCGCAACCGACGAAACGGAGCTCCGCGCCGGAAAGGGAACCGTCGAGCGAAAACGCGCCGCCGACGCTCGCGGAGCAATTTTCAAAGGACGTCGCCAAAATCCAAGAGATCGAACCGGTCGGCTCGTTCTCGACGGCGATCGCGCCGCCGTTCGTCGCGGAGGCGTTCGCGAACTCGGCGTCGCGAATTTCGAAATAGCCGGTCGAGAAAAGGGAACCGCCGTCGCCGTTCGCCGCGTCGCCGTCGAATC
>JAFYQR010000098.1 GCA_017559825.1 Thermoguttaceae bacterium
CGCTTGCTCGACGAGCGGACGGCGACCGGCGATTTCGCAAAGCGTGCGGGCGTACTCGGCGGCGGAGTTCGGCGTTCGCAGCGCCGGAGAGCCGAGCGCGAGCGCGTCGCAGGCCTCTTCGCGGGTCGCGTGGAACGAACGGGCCGCCAACCAAAAGAGCGGGTTGAACCAATGCGCCGCGAGAACGACGAACGCGACGAATCCGGTCGCCGCGTCGCCGCGCTTGAAGTGGCCGAGCTCGTGGAGCAAAACGTGCGCCAACCGCTCTTCCGAGAACGCGTCGACGTACTCGCAAGGAACGAGAACGACGGGGCGCCGCAAACCGAGAATCGCCGGGGACGAAAGGTCGGTCGTCGTCGCCAAACGCGGAGGAGACGCGATTTCGAGCGAGTCGGCGCATCGGAGGTAAAGCGCTAAAACGTCCGCGTCTTCGACCGGCGCCGAGAGACGAATCCAACGTCGGCAAACTCGCGCCGAACGGGCGAGGTAAGCGAACGCGACGAACAGGCCGAGCGCCCAAATCGCGACGGCGACGACGGCCGTTCCTTGGAAAAACGCGAGCCAACCGGAGCGAGCGTCGGTCGGACGCGGCTCCTCGGCGAAACGTTCAAACGCGTCGGCTTTGATTTCGGCGAGCGCTTCGTTAAGTCGGGCCGGGGACGAAACGGGCGGCGCGACGCGTTCGGGCAGGACGACGAGATCGGCGTTAAGTCGGAGAGAATCCTTGGCTTCGGCGAGCGTTTCAGGCGGCGTCAAAGGCGCGGCGACCGGCGGTTCGAGAACGCTCGACGCGAACGGCTCGTCGGTCGTTTCGGGCGATTCGACGGAGGCGAAGGGCGGCGTTTCCGCGTTGGAAACCGACGACTCGTCGTTAGAAAACGACTCGTGTTGCGATTCGCGAATCTCGCGAAGAATCCGCTCGACTCCGCCGACGTCGGCGAACGGCGGCGCGATCGTTTCGAACGGTCCGGTTTCGAGCGTCGACGCGTCTACGTAGACGCATTCAAGATCGCCGACTCGACCGAGCGAGGAGACGTTAAGCGACAACGCGGCGCGGGTTTGTTCGAGCGCGTCGACGACCGTCGTTTCGATCGGTTGCGAAACGGGAACGCGAACGACGCAAAGGTTCGGCGCGAAAAGAACGAGCAGGAGCGGCGCCCATAAAATCGCTCGAACGCGCGGCGAAAGTCGTTTGCGCAGAAGACGTTGCAACGTCAGCATAAAGACGATGTAAAGAGCTCCGCGCAGTGTTTGCGACGCTAAATAACAGAAAAACTCGATCATCGGAAGCCTCGCGTCGTAATATTGTAAGGAGGCGAACAAAACGTCGAACGGCGCTTTCAAGCGACGCGGCGTCGACCGGACTCAACGAAACCGACGCGGCGGATTCGTCGAAAACGTAGTGTTAATTGTTGTAATACTTTGAGAGCAAAAAAATACCGTCTCGGCGTCGCGCCCTGGCGAAACCGTCGGTCGAAGAGTTTAGGAACGGGAGACCGTCAAGCGAACGGCGAACCTTCGGCGTTCGAGGAACGAAAAAGCGAGATTCGCGGCGCGACGCGAAGTCGACCGCGAACTCGTTTTCGCGATTTCGAAAGGCGAGGCCCGATATTACTTGCGTTTTTTGCAGCCGGTTTTGGCCGGTTTCGCCGGTTTGCCGTCGAGTTGTTGCTCAATAATGTCGCGAAGTTGACGAAGCTCGGCGTCGGAAACGCGCTTGCGTTCGACGAAGCAGCTCATCAAGCCGCAAAGAGTGCCGTTAAAATATTTTTTCAACGTCGATTCGGCTTCGGCGACGCGGACGTCTTCTTCGCTGAGAATCGGAACGTAGACGGCGCCGCGTTCGGCGGGGAGTTTGCGGATTTCAAGCGCGCCTTTGGTTTCGAGGCGTTTCAGGAAGGTGCGCGTCGTGCTCAAGCGCCAGCCGGTTTTCTTTTCCAATTCCTCGGCGACTTTCGCGGCCGTCATCGGACGGTCGGCGTCCCAAAGAACGGCGATAACTTCGCGTTCGGCCGGGGAGAGAGAAACGTATTCTTTCTTTTCAGGTTGAGCTTTCGCCATGGCGGTTTCCTTTAACGTTGGAAGATTTACGTGTGGGCTCGAAATCGCGAAAATCGAGTCGAGCAAAAAAAACGAAGCGGAAAGCGACGGTTGGGACGTCGAAAATTTCTTTCAAGCGAAAAACGAGTCGAAACGTCGCCGCCTTGCCTCCGCATATCTTTATGTTACTATATGTCGAAGCGAAAAGCAAGTTATTTTTTTTATTTTCGGCGATTTTTTTCGAAAAATTTTCCTTTAAGGCGGAAAAATTCAACTTTTCGGCGCTTCGGCGGGTCAACGTCGAGGAGCGCGCAGCAAAATCCAAAGGAAAAACGGGCCGCCGAGCAGGCTTGTAACGACGCCGACCGGAAGAACGCTCGGAAAGAGAACGATTCGTGAAAACGTATAACAAACGGCGAGGAAGAGCGCGCCGCCGACGAGCGTCGCCGGAATCAAACGCCGAGTTTCGCCTCCGACGCAAAGCCGAGCGACGTGCGGAACGGTCAACCCGACGAAACCGATCGGCCCGCAAAAGGCGACGACGACGGCGACCAACGCGCTCGACAAGAGAAAGAGCGCGACGCGGAGGCGGTCGACCTCGACTCCGAGCGATTTCGCCCGTTCGTCGCCGAGCGTCAGCGCGTCGAGCTCCCGAGAGCGGCGGTAAAGGTAAAGCGCCGAAACGGCGAGAACGCCGCCGGTCGTCGCCAAGTAGCCCGGTTCGCAAAGGTCGACGCCGCCGGTCGTCCAGCGAATCGCCGCGAACGCTTTCGTCGGGTTCGCGAGATACTGCTGGCATAAAACGAGGCTCGAAAAGAAGAAACCGGTCGCGACGCCCGCCAATAGGACGCGTTCCGGCGTTCCGGCTCGCCGCGAGAGTCCGAGAACAAGCCCGACCGCGAGCGCGGCGCCGCCGAACGAACCCCAAACCACCTGCGGGACGCCGAAGAGCGCAAGAGGCAAACCGATCGCCGCGAGCGCGCCGGAGAATTGAATCGACAGGGTCGCGCCGAACGACGCTCCGCTCGCGATTCCGAGGGTGTACGGCGTCGCCAAATCGTTGCGGAAAAGCGTTTGCATCGTCAGCCCGGCGAGCGCGAGCGCGGCTCCGGCGAGCGCGGCGAGGACGGTTTTCGGGAGGCGTTCTCCCCAAAAAATTTTCGCGGCGGCGTCGAGTTTCGCGAGGGGCGTTTCGGCGGTCGGAAAGCGCGTCCAAACGTCCGGCGAATAGGTCGTTTTGCCGAGAAGCGAAAGCGCGAAGACGGCGAGCGTCGCGATCGCGAGCGCGGCGAGGAAAAAGAGCGGCGTTTTGACGCGAGCAAACGGAATGGCGGGTTTCATCGCGAGTTGTCGGAGGAGAAACGAGCGGGGGAAGCGGCGTCGGGGACGATCATAGGGGCGCCGGTCGCCGGGTGCGGGACGGTTGGGAACGAGACGCCGAAGACGGCGTCGAGCGTTTCCGGCGTCGTAATTTCGCGGGCCGGGCCGTCGAACGCGACTTTTCCCCGAGCGAACGCGACGGCGCGGTCGGCGTCGAGCGCGGCGCGGTTCAGGTCGTGCGTCGTTTCCAAAACGGCGGCGCCTTTGTCGCGAATCCAAGCGGAGATCGACGCGGAAATCTCGTCCTGACTGCGGTAATCGAGGAACGTCGTCGGCTCGTCGAGGAGCAAAAGCTCCGGTTCCTGCGCGAACGCGGCGGCGATTAGGACTTTTTGGCGTTCGCCTCCGCTGAGCGAATCGAGCGTTCGGGCGCCGAAGCGTTCCGCGCCGGTTCGAGCGAGGGCTTCGTCGACGGCGGCGCGGTCGGTTTCGGCGAGCGGTTCGAGCGGGCGCAGGTAAGGCAAACGGCTCAACTCGACGAGTCGGCGCGCCGTAAAAGAGGAGAACGAGCCGGAAATTTGACGGACGAACGCGATTTTTTTCGCTAAGTCGCGCCGAGAAAAACGACGAACCGAAACGCCGTCGAGCCGGATTTCGCCGCGCCAGCTTTCGAGAAGCCGCCCGACGCAACGAAGCGCCGTCGTTTTGCCGACGCCGTTTAAGCCGACGAGCGCGACCCGTTCCCCGAGAGCGACGTCGAACGAAACGTCGCGCAAAATCGGCGTTTTTCCGACGTCGAACGAAAGACGCTCGACCGAAAGGAACGGCGTTTTCGGCGTTTTGGAAGCGTCGTCGACGTCGACGGGCGAACGGAGCGCGGCGGTCATTCCGCTTCTTGCGCCGTCGGGTCAAAGCGGTATTTTTCGAGAACGGCGCGGAATTCGGCGCTAATCGGCTCGCTCTTGTGAACGGTGAAGTCGAAGCCGCAGAAGATCGTTTTGCCGACCGCGCAAAGTTCGCCGTCCTGCCAAGCCTCTTGCGTCAACTCGAACGACTTCGTGCCGACGACGCTCGTCCAAGTGCGAACTTCGACCGGACGCGCGAGCCAAATCTCCTTAACGTAAGTAACTTCGGTCTTTAAGATGACGAGACCGTGTTCGCGGAAGTTGAGGTTCGGTTCGAACTCGCGGTAAAGAGCGGTGCGAGCGCGGTCGAACCAAAGCGAAACGGAGAGGAAATTCGTGTGCCCTTGGAAGTCGGAATCGTAAACCTGCGGTTCGATCGGCGTAACGTAATACATTGCGAGCGCAAACCTTGCGTAAAATGTTCGGAAGCGGAGCGTTCGAAGCGGCGGAACCGGTTGAATCGGGAAAGCGGCGCGTCGAACGATTTTTCGTCTTTATTTTACTCGTTTTCTTGAGGAGCGCAAGAGGCGAATGCGCCGCGACCGTAAAAAACGGACGTCGGCTCAACGAGCGGACGTCCGTTTTAAAAGAGGAAAACGAAAACGACGTTAAGCCGTTTGTTCGTTCGACGTTTCTTGGTCGGCGGTTTCGGTTTCCGTTTCTTCTTTCTTATTGCGAGCGCGCAACTTGCGAACCCAAAGCGCGACGCCGGTCGCCGGGAAGCTCGTCGCGATCAAGCAGACGAGGAAGGCGAGAATTTTCGACGAAAGTCCGGTAATTTCGCCCAAGTGAATTCCGCGAATCGACGACGCGATCTTCGCCCCGAACGGCTTGTCGGAGAAGCGCTCGACCTCGACCGTTTCGCCGTAACGCTCGACCGGAACGACGGTTCCGTCGAAACGGTTCCACCGCGTCTTATTTTTGACGTTGAGCGCGAAGAAGCCGCCGACGCGCCCCTTTTGAATCGTCGTCGCGGCGTTCGGCTCTTGCGGAATCGCGACCGTAACGTCGCCGGCGCCCGGGTCGAGTTCGTTGTGCGCGGCGATTAACGCTTCCAACGAAACGGGTCGCGTCGCGCCGTCCGGAACCGAAATCGCCTCCGGTTTTTCGTTTTTCGCTTTGAACGGCGCTTCGCCGAGGAGCGTGCCCGCCGCGTCGCGGTACCAGCCGAACGACCAGCAAAGCCCGGTCAGCGCAAGGATTAACGCCGGAAGAAGCGTGTAAAAACCGAGCGCGTTGTGCAGGTCGAAGACGAGCGGCCAACCGCCGCGACGGAAACGAACGTTGAACGCGAGTTTCCAAGTCGCCTTACGACGCCAAGCCGCCGCCGTTCGCGGGAGCCATAAGATCAAGCCGATCAACGAAAGAACGACGTAAATAATCGTCGCGACGCCGACGATCGGGCGCCCGATTTCGGTCGGGAGCCAAAGCCAGCGGTGCAGTTTCATAACGGAGCCGAAAAAGTCGTCGACCGGCGTTTTGCCGTCGCCGACGATTTCGCCGGTGTAAGGGTCGACGTAAATCGTTTCGCCGCGCGGTTTGCCGCCGCCTTTCGGGGCGTTCTTGCCGTCGTCTTTGCCGGGCGCTTTCGCGTCGCCCTTTTCGGCTTTCTCGCCTTTTTGCGATTTTTCGCCGTTCTTTTCGGATTTGCCGTCTTTGCCGCCGCTTTTTTCGGCTTTATCTCCTTTTTTCGGCGCGTTTTGCAACATAACGGCGACCGTTCGCGTCGACGACTCCGGAAGCGTTAGCGAAGCGACTTTTTTGCCGGGCCGAGCCGCTTCGACCTTCGCGACGATTTCGTCCGCGCTAAGTCGTCGCGCGTCGGACGCTTCGACGTAAAATTGTTCCGGCGACGCAAGCTCGCGCGCTTCGTTGCGGAAAACGTAAAGCGTCCCGCTAAGGCAAACGACGAAAAGGATTAACCCGCTGACGACGCCGAGCCAAAGGTGAAGTTGGTAAAAGAAACGACGCAGGGGCGCGAATTTCATAATGCCGCTCCGTTTGAAAAAGGGAGGCGAAGTGAAAAGAGGCGAAAACGCGCCGCTCGCCTAAACGTCGCGTCGCTTTATTTTAACGCGAAACGCGCTCGCCGTCGACGCCTTCTTCGGGCTTTTCGCCAATTTTCACAGATTTTTGCGATTTTTAATGAAAACGCGAAGGAAAACGTCGGTCGGAAAGCGCGTCGCCGGGAGGTTTAGAGATTTTCGGTTTCGCCGCCGGAGACGGTCGCCGCGGCGCGCCAAACGTCGAGGTTCGCCGTGTTGGAAACGAAACGGACGCTTCCGTCGGCCATTCCGGCGTTGACGCCGCCGTTGTGGCAACTGCGGGCCGCGTAACGAGCGTATTGCCAATCGTCCGGCGCGGCGTCGTTCGGGGCGTGGAACGCTTGGAAGGTCGAGCACCAGTGGCGGGCCGCGACCCAGGGGAACAAACGGTCGCAACGCCAACGCGGGGAACCGCCGGACGCGTCGACCGCGCCGTCGCCGCTCGTTTTGCCGTCGACGTAAGCGCGGAGCGCCGCCGGACTCTCTTGGACGGCGGAAAGCGAACCGGCGTCGCGGAGCATATAGCGGCCGATTCGGCTTTCGTCGACTTTGCCGTACCACGCGTCGTCGCCGGAACCGCAAATCGCTTCGGAAATCGCGAGCGTATTGCTGGAACCGTCGGTTATCGTCGCCATATTCGTATGGCCGCCGCAGTGGAAAAGACCGTCCGTGCGCAGGCCCGCGACTTGCCAAGAAGTCGCGCCGTTCCAGCGGTTAAAGTCCATCGCCGAACCGGTGCAGACGACGTAGTTTCCGCCGACGCAGTTCCAGCCGGACTTGTGCGTGAAGGCGCGGTCGCCGGCTTCGCTCGGGCAGCCGATAATCGGGATCGGAATCGTAACGCGGTCTTGCATATCGTACTCCGCGTCGCTGTAGAGGGAGCTGCCTTTGCCGCCCCAAACCGGTTTGTCGTAGTCGAAGAAGTCGGCGAGCGCGGCTTGTTCGATAAACGGAAGGAGGCGCGCCGTAACGGAGAAAGAGGTTCCGTCGCCGAGGGACGGGAAAACGCCGCGCGTGTCGTGATAGTTGTGGAGCGCTAACGTCCATTGCTTGACGTTGTTGACGCATTGCATGCGCCGGGCCGACTCGCGCGCCGCTTGGACGGCGGGGAGGAGCAGACCGATCAAAATGCCGATAATCGCGATCACGACCAAGAGCTCGACGAGCGTGAAACCGAACGGGGAACGGGAAACGGCGCGTTTCATGGGGCGAATCTCCTGTGGGAAAGTTTGTCGCTTTTAATTTTCGGGCGGCAAAATGGGTTGCGTTTTATCTTTTATTGCTTTTGTAAACGTTGTGTGTTAGCTTTGTCTAATTAATAGCGTGAAAACCTTTTTTGTCAAGCGGAGGGAATTAGTTTTTTCTAACTTTTCTTGGCGGCGCGGAGAAACCGGGTTGGAAGGGGAGAAAACGAGAAGTCGATAAAGACGGAGCGCAAAAAAACGCCGCGCTCGACGAGAAGACGTCCAACGCGGCGCTTTTAAAAGTTCGAAGTTTCAAACCCGTTCGTCAATTATTTGTCGAGCGAGAGAACGCGAACGTCGCGGATTCGACCGGGGCGCCGCGGTCGAGGAAACCGAGGAAACCGGTTTTGTCGCGGAGCCTGGGAACGGCGTCGAGACGCAAAAACGCCGCGCAAAAAAACGCCGCGCTCGACGAGAAGACGTCCAACGCGGCGCTTTTAAAAGTTCGAAGTTTCAAACCCGTTCGTCAATTATTTGTCGAGCGAGAGAACGCGAACGTTGCGGAATTCGACCGGGTCGCCGTGGCCGAGGAAACCGAGGAAACCGGTTTTGTTCTTGAGGCCCGGGTGTTCGGCGTTGTGGATCGGTTTCGCGTTCGTAATGTCGGCGTCGACGATGAGTTGGCCGTTGACGATGACCTTAATGAACGGACCGATCGCGATGACTTCTTCGGTGTTCCATTCGCCGGTCGGTTTCAGCGCGCCGGTTTTCGCCGGAACGACGCCGTAGATGGAGCCGTGTTGTTGCCAATCGGCGGCGCCCGGGTAGTCCGAGTTCAGGATTTGGAGTTCCATCCCGTGATAGGCGGAGTCTTTGCCGAGCGGGGTGCGAATGCCGACGCCGTTGTTGCCGCGCGGCGGAAGTTTGAAGTCGAAGCGGAGAATGAAGTTGCCGTACTCTTTTTTCGTCAAGAGTTGGCCGCCCTTACGGCAGACGAACGAATCGCCTTCGACCGGATAGCCGTCGACGCTCCCTTGCCAAATATCGGTGGAAAGGGCTTTGCCGTCGAAGAGGAGTTCGAAGCCGAGTTCTTCTTCTTGCGGGGTCAGTTTGTTGAGTTCTTGCGCTTGAACGGAGGACGCGAAAGCGCAAACGCAGGCGACGAGGGCCGCGACCAAGAATTTTTTCATCGTTAAATCCTGTCGACGCAACGAATTGCGAATAAAGGGAAAATGCGGAAACCGTCGACGCGAAAACGGGCGCTCGCGTCGACGTAAAAGCGCGGAACGGCTCGAACTCGAACCGCTCCCGATGAAATTCTATTTTAAGCGAAAACGCGACCGCGTCAAGCGTTTTCGCCGCCGAAGTAGCGCGTTTTCCGATTTTGCCGGGATTTTTCGGACGCTCGAACGCTCGCGCCGTCGGGGAAGAGGCGACGTCAAGCGGCGAAACTAACGCGCTTCAAAGCGGAGTTTGTTTTGGGCGGCGTATAACTCCGCGTAGGAACCGGCGACGCCGTAAAGCGTTAAGTCGTCGGCGCAAGCGACAAACGCGCCTTCGCCGATTTTTTCGACGCCGTTCGGAATTTGGTAGCGCGTCGTTTCTTTATCGGGGAGGAGAACGCGATCAACGTTTTGCCGTCGGCGGTGAAAAGGACGCCGTCGACTGTTTTAAAATGCGGATGGTTCGCGGAAACCGCGAAGGACGTCGACGAGCTGCAGTTGTTAAACGCGTCTCCGGCGATTTTTTCGACGCTATTGGGAATCTCAACCGAGGTCAACGATTGGCGCCAGGCAAACGCTCTTTTTCCGATTTCTTTGACGCTATTCGGAATTTCGACCGAGATCAACGAGGAGTTCCCGAAAAACGCGCCCTCTGCGATTTCTTTGACGCTATTTGGAATTTCGACCGAGGTCAACGAGGCGCACCTGATAAACGCGTAATCGCCAATTTCTTTGACGCTATTTGGAATTTCGACCGAGGTCAACGAGGCGCGCCCCGCAAACGCTTCTTCGCCGATTTTAACGACCGGGCGACCGTCGATTTCCGCCGGAACGACGACCGAAGTCGCGCTTTTGTCAAGGAATTAGACGATAACGACGCCGTCGTCTTCGATTCGCGTTTCGAAGTCGCTCGCCGGATTTGCGGAAGCGCCGGATTTGCAAGGGGCGGCGTCGGTCGGTTCGTTGGGGGAACGTTGCATTTTATACTCCGAAAGCGGGAAAGTCGCGGGAAACGGGAAAACGAGCGAACGTTGACGCAAAAACGACGGCGCCCCGAGCGAGTCGAACCGCCGTCGACAACAATTTTATACGGAGCGCTTGTTCGCGTCAAGGAAAAAGCGCGGTGAAAATTTTAGAAACGCCGCCTTTTTCAAACGCGAACGCCAAACGCTTAGCCCATCGGGACGCTCGAACGTTCCGAAACGCTTGAACGCTTGGCGCTCCGGGAACGGCCGCTCGCGTTTAAAACGGCGAACGGCGCGTTCGGGGGAACGCTCGGACTTTCGGCTCCTAAACGTCGCGACGGTTACTTTTGAATCAAAAGCCAAGAGTAACTTTCCGGCGCGATTCGGATTTCAACCTTCGCGACGCCGCGTCCGTCGAGTTGCGCGACGAACGGTTCGCTCAGGTTCAAATCGGAGTCGCCGCGATGTATTGTCGCTTGGCCGGTCAGGCCCGTGTAGTAAAGCGGAAGTTCAATTTCGCGAACGATTTCCGTTTTCAGCGGGTTGTAGAAGAACGCTAAGCCGCGCTCTTCGACGTCGGCGCTCGGGTCGACGTGCAGCCAACCGTCCCAATCGCGCCCGTCCGCTCGGCGGAGGTGAATCAAGTCGGCGTCGAGAATGCGACGATGCGTCTTGTAGAAATTGACCCATTTCTTGACGACCGCCTTCGTTTCCTCCGAGTCGTAAAGACGCGGGCCGCGGTAACACGCTTGCGCGCCGGCGCCGAGGAGGTTCGCGAAACGAGCGTCGTAGTGATCCAAGTGTTCGCGGAGCGGTTCGATCGTCGCCGCCGCGCCGCCGCCGTGATACTGCGAAAGCGGAACGAACATCCACCCCATCGACGCGGTCTTTTCCCAAGTGCCGTCGTAAATGTTTTGACGTTCGATGATTACCTGTTCGGCGCGCGGGAGCGACCAGTTCGTTTCGCGGTAACCCATCCCGGTTTTGTTGCCGCCGTTGAAGAAATACCAGTCCGGTTGGTTGACGTAAATCCCGCGTTCGCGGCACCAACGGTAAAGGTCGCCCTGCGCTTTCCATTGAACCCAAACGGAGTCTTCCTTGCCGCGGTGGCCCGGGTGCTTGTCCGTTTCGCAGGGGTCGCCCGGGTACGGGCCGTCGTTTTCGAAGATCGAGAACCCGGCGTACTCCATAAACTCTTTAAGCGTCGCGAGATAACGTTGGCCCCAGTCGGCGCCGAGACAGGGCCCGCGTTTGAATTTCGGGTTCGCCGTTTGCACGTTGTCCGCCAACGTTCCGGCGTTGCGCGACGACGTGAGGGAGTAACCGCCGAAACCGAGCCCGGCGGCCTTCGCTTCGTCGGCGAGTTGACGGTAAATATCGCGGTAGGCTTTTTCCGTGCTTTCGAGGTTGAAGCCGGAGCCGAAGCTCATAATGATCGTTTCGAAGCCGGTTTCGCGGCATTGCTCGATCGCTTCGCGCAGAACGTCCGGTTGCGCTTGCGTTTTGTGGAACATCAACGGGTTTTCCGCCGTCCAAGGGGCGAGCGTTCGATACATGCGACGCCGCGCCAACCCGCGACGTTCGCGGTCGGCGCCGTCGTACAAGAGTTCGAACGAACGGTACGAAACGAAGTTTTCGCCGGGGCGAACGTATTGCGCCGGGCCGAATTCCGGCGTCGAGACGTAACGGCAGGGCGTGTCGAGGCGATAGCAAACTTGCGTGCGGTATTCCGGTTCGACTTCCAGACGGTAGCCGAAACCCTTCGGCGCGCAACTCATCGTGTAGCCGTAAATGTAATCGTTTTCAACGTAAAGGTTTAAAACGTTCCAGTTGAACTCTTTTTCTTCGACGCGCGACTCCGGCTCGACGAGGCGCAGCTCTTCCGAAACAAACGAGTCGACGCAATATTCCGCCGCCGGTTCTTTGCCTTCAACCGCTTCCGGATAAAGGACTTCGATCCGCTTTTGCAACACCGGGATTCCGTCGTAAATCTCGTAATAAACGTCGACCGTCGGCAAAACTTTCCCGTCTTCGGCGTCGTATTGATACGACATTCTGAGGCTTTTCCCCTTCGGCGGCCAAGCGAGGTCTTTCGAGAGCCATTCGGGTCGCTTTTTCCATTCGAACGGCTTTTCGATTTCGCCGACCGTCGCGCTTTCAAAGCGGTAGGAGTTTTCGAGCGGTTTAAGCGTCGGAATCCATTCGTCTTTGAAGTAATTCAAGACCGGTTGCCCGGTCAACCCGCCGACCGGATACGACGTTCCGTCGATAACGACGCGAGCTTCCGGAGCGACGGCGCGGATCAGCTCTTCGCCGGTCGTTAAGTTCTTGAAACTAACGGTCGCGGCGGACGGCTCGACGACGATGCGTCGCTCGATTATGCCGTTCGTCAGCCGCCATTCCTTTTTCGCTTCGTCGAACTCGACTTGAGCGACGAAACCGCTCGGGTCGAGGAGCCAATCTTTTTTCGCGTCGGAGCCCGCAAACGCGGCGCAGGTCGCGAAGACGGCGAGCAAAAACGCGCTCGCTTGGAGTAAAAACTTCATGGAAACGTCTTTCTAACAGGGGGTAGGAACGGTTGAAAAAGCCGCGAACCGGCGTCGGCTTTTCGCAAAATTTTTAAGAGCGACGCGGCGGCAAAAAACACCAAAACTCGGTCCGCTTTCTTGAAGAAAACGAGCCGAGTTTGGATTTTGTCGCGTCAAATCGCGTTAAGCGTCGAAATTGCAAAAACTTCGAGACGCTCGACGCGGAGGCGAAAACTTAGAGGAGCTTTTGCGCTCGGGCTTTGAGATCAGCGTTCGACGTCGTGTCGACGACGCGCTTCATGCCGTCGATCAAGTCTTTGCCCGCTTTCGCTTTAGCGGCGTCGTCGGTTTGCGCGTCCCACTTCCATTCCGGTTGGCTGACGCGAATCTTTTCGGCGACGACGACGGCGGCTTCGCAAGCGGCTTCTTTGAACTCGGGATACTTGGCGTATTCGAGCGCGGCGACGACGTTGTCGGCGACGATGTTGCGTTTGAAGACTTCGAAAATCAACGCTTTATCTTCGGCGCGCTTGGCCGTTTCGAACGCGATTTTGCACATTTCGATCTTGCGGGCGACCGGCATGTCGAACTGACGCGGAATGCGAATGTAACCGCGAACCCCGCGGGAGTGGTACTTCGCGTCGCGTGCTTGTTGAGCGATCGTAAGGCAAACGGCGGCGACGCCTTCCGCGTCGGTCGGCGTGTTCCATTCGCCGAGGATTTGCGTCGCTTTGTCGACCGTCGGGCCGTTGCAGGCGTCGGCGACGGCGGCGAGCGCGGTCGGGCCGCCGATTTGCTTCAGGAGCGGCAGCATCTTGTTTTTCGCGTCGACGTCGGTTTCCTTCGCGAAGAGGTCGGCGACTTTAGCGGCGCATTCTTCGCGCGGCATGCGGGTGCAGGCGGCGCGGAGGAGCCAGTCGACTTTCGCGTCGTCCGTTTCGCCGTCGAGCGCGGCGACGAGGAGGTCTAAGTTGTCGAGCGAAACGATTTCCGACAGCGCGGCCAACGCGGCGTCGCGAACGGCGCCCTTCTTCGTCGAGGCGATTTTGACGAGAACCGGCCCGGCGCTTTCGACGCGGCGCAGTTCGACGATCTTCAACATGCCGAGCGCGGCGGCTTCGGAGAGTTCGATCGCGCCTTCGAGGTCTCCTGCGACGAACTTGTCGATTTCGGCGGCGAATTTATCGCCGTCGAGCGCGACGCCGAGCGCGACGATCGCGTCGCCGAGCGCTTTGTCGTCGAAGTTTTTCGCGTCCGCTTCGTCCGCGGCGAGCGAGTTGAACGCGGCGACCGTATCAACGGAACCGACGTTAATCAACGCTTTAGCGGCGGCGGTTTTCAGCGCGACGGAACCGTCCTTCGCAAGCGCGACCGCTTTCGGGAAAACGAGTTTCTTCGAAGCGTCGTCTTTGCGGTCGCCGAGTGCGCGCAAGACGAGAATTTGCTTATCTTCCGGGAAGGAGTCGAACGCCGCGAGGAGCGTTTCGACGACTTTCGGAGCGTCGGCGTCGGTAAATTCGCGGACGGTTTTCAGCGCCGCGTCGATCGTTTGTTGGTCGTCGCCGTTGATCAGCTCGACGAGTTTCGGCGCGGAGGCGGCCCCGCGGCAAATCAAGGAGCGATAAAGCCCGGCTTCGCGAACGAAATTCGGGAGTCCGGCGGTCGTCGCGACGTCGTAAAGCGCGGCGGCGCCGACGAGATTGCCGGCTTTTTCGCGGGCTTCCGCGGCGTCGAGAATCGCGTCGCCGAGGCCGCGCAGGAAGAGAGGATCGGCGCCGTTCAGGTCTTTTTTCGCTTCGCTAACGAGAAAACCGGCGGCTTCGTCGGTCGCGACGGCGCCGAGCGCGGCGACGACCGCTTTCTTAACGGCGACGTCGTCTTTTTCGGCGTAAATTTTCGTCAACAGCTCGACCGACTCCGCTTTGCCGCGAACGCCGATGGTGTCGATAACGCCGACGAGGCAAGCGCCGTCGAGTTTTCCGGCGGCTTCGGCCAACGCGGCGTCGGCGGCGTCGAACGGGAACGCTTCGAGGGCGAAACGGGCGTTGAAGCTTTGCTTTTCGTTCGCGAGGAGCGCGACGAGTTTCGGAATCGACGCTTCCGTTCCGACGACGGCCAAGCGTTTGACGGCGACGTTAACGCGGTGAATGTCGGCGGGTTCCGAACCGGCGCCGTCGATCGCTTGAAGCAAGAGCGCTTCGTCGGAGGTCGTTTGGAGCGTCGCGACGTCTTGCGCGAACGACGGGGACGCGACGACGGCGGCCAACAGCGCGCTCGAGAGGAAAGAGAACGCGTATTTTTTCATATGTTTTTCTCCAACGGCGAAAGGAAAAGCGGATAAAGCGGGCTGCGCAACCGTCGGCGATTAAACGACTTCGACGGCGCGGCGCGTCCGGGTTTCGCGATTTTTCGACTTTCGCGTTTTTGGGCTTTTTTCGTTATTAATAGGATACGGGAAAAAAATCGACGAACGGAACCGACGTTACAGCGTGTACGGCCCGCGCATCGCTCGAGTGCGCATGCGGTTCGCTTCTTCGTCGTTGAACTCTTCCTTGACCGGGTCGAACTCGATCGGGCGCTTGAGCTGCCAAGCGATGTACGCGCAGTGCGACGCGATGTGCGATTGCGCGGCGACGGCGGCGTTGGCGGCCGGGTTGCGACGCGTTTTAACGCAGTCGACAAACTCGGCGATGTGCGTCGACGGGTTGGTGCCGGGCATCCCAAAATATTTGAGTTCGCTTCGGAGCGCGTCGGACGAAACGGCCATCCGCCCGCTGTCGCCGGTTTCGATCCAGCCTTCTTCGCCGACGTAGCGAGCGGAGCAGGTGCCGAGCCCGAGCCAACCGTCGGAGCGCATCACGAGCTTAACGCCGTCGGCGTAGTAGGCCCAAACGTGCCCGGCGATGGAGCCGTCGTCGTTGAATTGCGGTTCGTAACGGGTCGGCGCGGTGTCGTCTTTTTGCGCGGCCCATTGGCAAAGGTCGACGGTGTGCGA
>JAFYQR010000015.1 GCA_017559825.1 Thermoguttaceae bacterium
CGTTTCTTGCGGATTCGCGGAGGGGGAAAGGCTCCGTCCGCAGATTATAAGCGTTGAAAAGCGGCGCAAATTTCGACCGGCGCCGCGTTGCCAACGTTGCGAAAACGGGGCGAATTTCGAACGGCGGCGCGTCGCGGGAAGCGGAAAAGCGATTAAAGCCCTTTCAGTTCTTGAATTTCGACGTTGCGGAAGTCGATCGGGTAGTCGTGTTCCTGTAAGAGAATCGGGCTCGACGCGGCGGTTCCGAACGTCGCTTGTTTCTTGTACTTGCTTTCCGCTTTCGCCGCCGCCCAAGCGTCGTCGCCGACGGTGAACGCCAAGACGCGCTCGCCGTCGAGCCAGTGTTCGACGCTGTTTTCGAAAACGACGATCTTGCCCTTGCGGAACTCGCCGTTCGGCGCGTCGTCGGTCGGGGCCGGGTAGGACGCCGCCGACTTCGTTTCCGACGCCGGGAAAACGTCGAACAACGACGCGACGCGGCGCTTCGCGATTTTGCCGTCCTCGACGTTCGCGTCGTCTTGGATTTGGTACTCGAGCCCGACCCAGCCCTTGCCGTTCGGCTGCTCGATCTTGTACTTGACGCCGCTGTTGCAAGCGCGCCCGAACCGCCATTCGAACGAAAAGACGTAATTCGCAAAGCGTTCTTTCGTCAAGAGATCGCCGCCGTTCGCTGGGTCGACCATTCGGAGGAGACCGTCCGCGACCTGCCAACCGGAGCCCGGCGCGCCGCCCGTTTCGTTCGTCCAACCGTCGAGGTTTTCGCCGTTGAAGAGCGCGCGTTTCGGCCCGACCGCGACTCGACGGCCGCCGATTTCAAGCGTTTCGACGGCGGCGGGCGCGGCGCTGGGGGAAACGGAGGACGACGCGACTTCGGAAAAGGTCGTCGAAGAGTCCGGGTCGACGACGAGATTGCTCTCGCCGCCGCAACCGCAAAACGCCGTCAAAAGCGCGAGCGAAGCGAACGAACCGGAACGAAAAAGAAACGAAAAAGCGCGAACGGACATCGGATAATCCTTACATATTGGCGCGACCGTTAAAGTTGGCGTTCGGAAAGCGCAAAAACAAAGCGAACTTAACGGGAGCGGCGGAATAATGGGAAAAATAGGGGAATAAGGAAAACAAAAACGCGAAAAACGTCGCGTCGGTTGAAAGCGCGTCGCTTTTCGCGTTAAAATCGGCGCCGCCGTCGCGACCGTTAAAAGTTCGCGTCGGAAGCGGCGCGACGTTTCAATTCGAACGCCTTAAAGGGCGGGCGAAATTACATCTTTTCGCTGCAGAGCCATTCGATCGAGTCTTGAACGCGAACTTTTTGTTCCGGCGAAAGGGTCAAAATGCGGACGTTGCCGTCGGCTTTCGGGGTCAAGCGGGTGTGGCCGACTTCGTCGACGCTAACGACGCCCGGTTCCGAAACGCCGAAGTAACCGCGATCCGGGCGGACGGCGTAAAGAATCGAGGTGAGGTCCCAAGTGTTTTGCGAATTGTCGAGCCCGCGGTAGTCGATGTAAGCCTTTTTGAGCGGGTGATATTCGACGTATTCGTAATCGTTCTTCATCGTCGCCGGGGTGAGCGGAACTTGGAGACCGATTTCAAAACCGGACGCGACGATCGGCGTCGGCCATTCGGCGAAGAAGCGTTGCGCCGCCGGAAGGTCGATGATGATGTTGTATTCGCGGTGGTTTTGCATTTGGTCGATGAATTGTTGCGGGTGGCCCGCCATTTCGTTCGTGAAGGCGCCGGCCATCGTCGAAACGAACTTCACCTTTTTGATCGCGAGTTCGCGACCGTCGAGCGGCGAGAATTCGTCCCCTTTGGTGTCGAGGAGGCGAGCCAAGTTCGTCGAGGCGCCGACTTGCGCGATGACGACGGAGCCGTCCGGTTGCGCGGCGAGCGTTTTGCGCAGGAGCTTAACGGAGTCGAAATATTCGGTTTTGTCTTCCGCGAGGTTGAAGAACGGGAACATCGGGGAACCGTCTTCGGCTTTCGCTTCGAGCGCTTGACGGAGGAACTTGCCGTCTTCCGGAGTAACGCCGCTCTTGTCGACCGCGCCGATCGGAACGTTCGGGTTGCCGTAAAATTCGTTGACCATTTGGCAGTACGGCGCGGCGTATTTGTTGTCTTTCGTGATCGTCAGCGCGAGGAATTCGACTTCGCCGCGTTTTTCGAGGTTGTGAATCATCGCCAACGCGAAAACGTCGTCGATGTCGTTCCCCATGTCGGTGTCGTAAATCAGTTTGACCGGCTCTTTAGCTTCGACGGACGGAAGAACGGTCGCGGAGACGCCGCCAACGAGCGCGACGCCGAGGAACAATTTCAAAAGGGCGAACGAATTTTTCAACGGAGGAACCTTTCGTCAAGTAAGGGGAAAACCGCCGCGCGTTCGACTTCAAGAGCGAACCGGCGCGAAAACGCCGAACGTCGGAGCGTCGAGGGGCGGAAAATCAAACCAACGACGTATAATATAACGGAACGGCGCCGAAAAATCCAGCGCCGCGTCTGTCTTTTGCGTCTTTTTTCGCGAAATTTTCCCAATTTACTCGGCCGCGCCCGCCGAAAAACGTCGTTTTGGGGAAAACGGCGGTTTCGGCAAAACGGACGGTTGAACGAAAACAAGGAAATTGGGAGGGCTTGTCGCTCGACTCAAGATTTCGTCGTTTGCTCGACCTCGATTTCGACTTTGGCGCCGACGTCGAACGTTTCTTCGTTTTTGCCGGATTTAACGGTAATGCGGAGGTCGGTCGTGTCGGCTTTCTTGTATTTCGGGTCGATTTCTTCGACGGTTCGTTCTTCCTCGGCGACTTTGCGGCTCCACTCGGCGGCTTCTTTCGCGTCGGTCGGCGTCGGGACGTTTTTGCGCGTTTCGCTTTCGGAAGTCGTCGTTTTGTAAACGATAACGGCGAATTCGCCTTCCGGCGCGCCTTTGTATTGTCCGTGCGTTTTAATTTCGCAACGGCCTTGAGCGTCGGTTACGCCGCCCGCAAGCCATTTGTAATTGAGGTCGTCCGGCTTTACGAGCTGAACGCTCGCGCCCTCGACCGGAGCGCCTTCTTGAGTGATAACGATCGTCGTCGGTTGGAGTTTCGGCATATCGGGCGGCGTTTTTTGCCCGCCGCAACCGACGGCGAAGAGAAGAGAAGCGGCGAGCGACGCGGCGAAAATCGATTGAATACGCATAAAGAGGCCTTTCGTTAAAATCGGTAAGTAAAATAGCGGAATTAGGCGGGAAAAATGGAAGGAAGGACGCGCGCCAACGCCGCGTTTCTCCGCCGCGACGCGGGAACGGTCGCGGCGACGAAACGTTAAATCCGGCGAATTAGGCGAACGCTAAAACGGAATAAACGTTGAAAGCGTAACCGGCGTCATTGCGTATCGGTTTCGCCGCCCGCCGGGGAGCCGAGCGCGCCCCAAACGCCGAACGGCGACTTGCCGCTCGTAACGGCGTAAGAGTTCGGCGAACCGCAGTCGATCGTGTCCGAAATGAAGCGGACGGAGCCGTCGCCCATCCCGACGTTGACGCCGCCGGAGTGGTTGCTTTGCGGAGAGAAAACGCCCCAAGCCATATTTTCGATGTTCGGCCAAGTGTGAATGCAGCACGGCGAGTTCGGCGGAAGAATCGTCGTGAACGCGGAGTTGACCGAACGACCGTCCGTCCAAAGGAGACCGCGCCAAGTGTCGGTGCCGGAGTTGAGTTGCGTCGGGTCGTCGGCGCGGCGCGATTCGGTGAGACAGGCGGCCGGTTTCGCGCGACCGTCGTGCATCGAGCCGGTTTTGAAAACGCCGCCCTTAACCTTCGTCGATTGGTTCGCGTCGCCGAGCATTTCGCTAATCGCGACGGTGTTGCTGAGACCGTCGGTGATGAACGACATAGGACGCCAACGGAGCGGAGCGAAGAAACCGCGACCGTCTTCTTGCGCGGCGGCGCCTTCGTCCCAGTCCGGACGATTGTTGTGCCACATTCCGTCGCCGACGCTGATGCAGATGCTGTTGCGGCACATGTTTTGGTGCGGGGACGGTTGCGAAGAGGCGCCGTCGCTCGGGCAAAGAAGGGTCGAAATCAACGAGGTGTAGGGTTCCGTGCCGTGGAACGGCCAAGAGCCGGCGGCGACTTCTTGCGCGTGGGCGGAGATCGCGTCGTAACGGGGCGCTTGCTCCATATACGGGAGGAACGCGATGTTCGGGCTGCAGTAGCCGCTGTACGCCGCGCCGCCGAGTTGGTTGACGCTGAAATTGTGGAAGTTGAAGCGCGACGCCGGGAGCATGTTGTTGGCGTCGTGATAGTTGTGAATTGCGAGCAGATATTGCTTCATGTTGTTGGTGCATTGCATACGGCGGGCCGCTTCGCGCGCCGCTTGAACCGCGGGAAGGAGCAAGCCGATCAAAATCCCGATGATGGCGATTACGACCAACAGCTCGACCAACGTGAAACCTTTGTTAAGATAGGGGGGGGCGGTTTGTTTGTTTTGCGCGGACATTGCGTTTTCCTTTTAAACGTTATATGGAACGAAATAAAAAATGTCTAAACCAAGGCGAACGCGCGTCGCGACGAGCGTTCGGGAAGTTCGTTAAAGGCGCGAAAAAGGGGCGGCGCTTTCGACGACGCGACGCCGTTTCCATTGTAAACGAAACGCGCGGCGAAAGCAAGGAAAAACGACTTTTTTTAAAATTTTTTTGAAAAAAAGCCGGACGCCAAGAAACGAACGCGCCGTCGAGCGGGAAACTCGACGGCGTCGCGGTCGTTCGGACAAGAGAACTAAAACGGGAAGGTTTGCAGACGCCGAAGTCGCCTCGCGCAAGAAGGCGACTTCGGCGAACCGCGTCGACTCGACCCGTTGTCGCTCTATTAAAGAGGAGGTTTCGGCGAAACTCAATCGCGGTCGTCGCGTCGACGGAAACCGCCGCGGTCGTCGCGATTGTTGCGGAAATTGCGATCGTCGCGACGCATCCAGCCGCCGCGATCTTCGCGCTTGAATCCGCCTTCGCGTCGTTCGCCGTTGAAGTCGCGCTTGAATCCGCCTTCGCGTCGTTCGCCGTTGAAGTCGCGCTTGAACCCGCCGCGTTCGCCGTCTCGGTTGAAATCGCGCTTGAATCCGCCGCGTTCGCCGTCTCGGTTGAAATCGCGCTTGAACCCGCCGCGTTCGCCGTCTCGGTTGAAATCGCGCTTGAATCCGCCTTCGCGTCGTTCGCCGTTGAAATCGCGCTTGAACCCGCCGCGTTCGCCGTCTC
>JAFYQR010000099.1 GCA_017559825.1 Thermoguttaceae bacterium
ATGATATATGAAGCCGGTTAGGGAAACCTAACCGGCTTTTTTGTTTCTTGGGTTCTTTGGGCGTTCTTCGCGCCGAAAACGACTTTTGGGCTTTTGTTCTTCGCGCCCGAATTAAACGACTTTCAAAGGGCGACGTTGGTCGCGGGGCGGCTTTTGGAGAACTTGCGCTCTTGGTTGTCGAATTAAACGACTTTCAGAGCGCGACCGTTTACCGCGAGTCGACTCTTGCAGAACTTGCGCTCTTTTCCGCCGAGTCAACCGACTTTTTTGTTTCTTGCGCTCTTTGCTTCGCGTTTAACGACTTTTAGAGACTTGCGCACTTTACCGTCGAGTCAACCGGCCGTTTTTGTTCTTGCGCGCTTTTCCGCTGAGTCAACCGGCTTTTGGGAGTTCTCGGCGATAATTTTCCAGCGTTGATCGCCGGTTTAGCGCAAACGCCTCGCGCGATTTTGCCATGCGCAAAAACCGGTGTGAACCGTCGAATTACCCTTGCCAAACCAGCGATAAAATCGCCGCCGTTTTTGAGTTCTTAACGCGTTTAATTTTGCGCGATCTATTCTTCAAATTTTTCTTTTCTAGCGCGGAGATCAATTTTCTGAGTTAACGCGCGTCCACAATAGATCGTTATCCGCTTTACTTGAAAGAATACGTCGTTAGGTTTATATAAAAGATGAATTGCGAGAGATTTGCGCGTATACAAGAAAAAAAGCCGAGCGGCGTTACGGCGACGCCGCTCGGCTAGTTTAATTTCCTGCGCGATTTATTTGATCGCGGCTTCGGCTTCGGCCTCCTCGGCGGCTTCCTTGGCTTCCTGCTTAGCGGCGCGAGCTTTTTCAACCTCGGCAAGCTTGGCGGCGAGCAGATCGCGTTGCTTGGGCGTCAAAACCTCAAGATAACGAGCGTCGCGCTCCGCTTCCAAACGCTTGATTCGCGCTTGAAGCATAACGATTTCGGCGAAATACTCCTGTTGCAACGCATAAATAGCGTTTTTTTGTCGGGTCGTTAATTTTAATGTGTTCCAATAATTAGGAATGCGTCGCGAAAACGGTTTGTCGGACGCGAGTTTATCAAAGATTTCAGGCGTTTTAGCCTTGGCGGCTCGCTCCAAATCGAGAACGGCGGCCGGATTAGGCGCAGGAGCGGGCGCCTCGGGCGCGGGCGTTTCTGGTTGCGGCGCGGGAGCCGGAGCTTCGGCGGCGGGAGCGTCTTGAGCGGCGGCGAACGTCTTCGCGGAACCGGCGTCAAAGGCGATAAACGCGCCTAAAAAAGCGGCGAGCCAAAACGATTTTAAACAAAATTTCATCATCGATTCCTTTAATAGCGGGCGTGTAACGGCGGCCGAATGCGGGCGCAAAGTTCGAGCAATTTCAAATTTTGCGGCTATCGCCGCGTTTATCATAACAAATTTTCTTGGTTTTTGCAACGGGAAATCTAAAATTTGGCAAAATTTTGTTGGAATAAATAATTTATGTTGATGTTTTGTTTTGCGCGGTTTAAATAAAGAACTTGTTTTGCGGGAGCGAGGAAGAAAGCTCGCATTTTTTGAAAATGGGCCCGAAAAGCCTTTTTATTAGTTTTAAAGCGATGTTCGCGCGGAGCGTTTGGCGTTATTGCAATTTTTTTACGTCTTAACGTTTGGCCAAAATCGACTCGTTTCTTAGAATTTACTTGAATTTTGCGCGTCAAACCGTTATATTAAGCGTGTCGGCGCGTTTTCTCGAATTGGGACGAGCGGATGTTGCGCCGATTGAACGAGCGAAGCGGAGGTTTGCCGAAAATCCGCGAGCGCATTTATCGTCGTCGGTTAGGAACGAAACGGTTTTATGAAAGGAGACGTTATGCGACGGAAAAGCGAGCGAAAATCGAGTTGGGGATGGAGCGCCGTCCTAGCGGCGGCGATTTGTGGCGGAGCGAGTTGGGAAACGATCGGCGTCGAGACGGCCGGAAGTCTATTCGCGGCGGAGGTTGGCGGCGATAGGGCGAGCATTGCGAAGTCGCAAAGTTCGCCGCTTCATGATTTCGAAACGCCGCCCGATTCGGCGCGACCCGGCGTTTATTGGTTTTTCCTCGACGCGAACCTCTCGAAAGAGGGGATGAAGGCCGACCTCGAAGCGATGAAGCGCGCCGGGATCGGACGGGCGATCGCGATGGAGGCAAATCAAGGCGGGCCAAAGGGGGCCGTCGCGTACATGACGCCGGAATGGCTCGACTGTTGGCGGTTCGCGGGCGCGGAGGCAAAGCGACTCGGAATCGACCTAACTCTTGCGTCCGGGCCGGGGTGGTGCGGCGCGGGCGGGCCTTGGATTCGTCCGGAAAACTCGATGCAACATCTGCGTTCGTCCGAAACGAAAGTCGTTGGGCCGACGCGGTTTAGCGCCGAGTTGCCGAAGCCGACGCCGCGCGACCCATATTTTGGGCGCGGTTCGCTCGGGCCCTGCGTCGACGATTGGCGCGATTTTTACCGCGACGTCGCCGTTCTTGCGTTCCCGACGCCCAAAGGAAACTGGCGACTGCCCGATTGGGAAGAAAAAGCGCTCTTTTACCGTCCGCCGTACTCGTCGCGACCCGGCGTCAAACCGTTTTTACCGGCGACTCCGGAAACGCCCGACGCCGCAGATTCGGTTGTCGACGCGGCGCAAATTCGTGATATTTCGCAGTTTATGGACGAGGACGGGCGCTTGACTTGGGACGTTCCTGAAGGCGAGTGGACGATTTTGCGGCTCGGACGGCGGCTTACCGGGCAAACGACGCGTCCGGCTCCGGACGCCGGGCTCGGGCTCGAATCGGATAAGTTCGAGACGGCGGGAATCGACGCGCACTTCGCCGCTTTTAACGCGAAAATGATTGACGTCGCGGAGTTTACGACGCTGCATCACGACAGTTGGGAAATGAGTTCGCAAAACTGGTCGGAGAATTTTCGCGAACACTTTGCAAAGCGTCGCGGATACGACCCGTTGCCTTGGACGCCGGCGATGTTCGGGATTCCGGTCGGAAGCGTCGAGGAGACGGAACGTTTCCTTTGGGACTTGAGACGGACGGCGCGGGAACTCGTCTACGAGAATAACGTCTTGCGAATGAAGGAGTTGGGAAAGGCGCGCGGGCTCGATTTTTCGACGGAGGCGTACGACCTGAATCCGGCGGGCGACCTTTACCTCTTCCGAGCGGCGGACGTTCCGATGGGCGAATTTTGGTCGCGCGGATACGGGTTCGACGCCGATTTCAGCGTCTTCGAAGCTGTTTCGAGCGGACACACTGCCGGAGCGCAAGTCGTTGGCGCGGAATCGTTTACGACGTCGGGCGACAAGTGGCGGCAATACCCGGGCGTCGCGAAACGGCAGGGCGACTGGGCGTTTTGCGCCGGGATTAATCGTCTCGTTTTTCACCGGATGTGCGCTCAACCGAACTCGGACGCGCCGGGCCTTTCGCTCGGCGGACACGGGATGCACTGGGACAGAACGCAAACTTGGTTCCCGTTGGCGGACGGGTACTGCGATTATATCTCGCGCGTTCAGGCGGTTTTACAGCGCGGCGTTCCGTCGGCGGACGTTCTTTTCCTCGACCGCGAGGACGCGCCGACCGTTTTTGTTCCGCCGACGTCGGCGTTTCTCGGCGGCGAATTTAAGGACAAACGCGGATACAACTTCGACGGTTGCGCGCCGCAAGTCCTTTTAGATTCCGCGGTTGCGAAGGACGGGAAAATCGTTTTTCCCGGGGGCGCGACCTATTCGATTCTTGTTTTGCCAAAATCGGAAACGATGACGCCGGAGCTTGCGAAAAAGTTGCGGGAACTCGCCGACGTCGGGGTTTCGATCGTCGGAACGCGTCCGAAACGCTCGCCCGGTCTTGAAAATTATCGGGAGAACGACGCCGCGCTAAACGCCGAATTGGACGCGCTTTGGAACGGGACGAATCCGCCGATCGCGCCGCCGGGAACGAACGGAAGCGAGCCGCGACGGGCGCCGATTCTCGACGCTCGTTGGATTTGGGCGAACGCCGATTTTTCAAAAGCGGCGCCGGGCGAGAAAAGCGAGTTCTTCAAAATGTTTGAAGTCCCTGAAAACGCAGAAGTTAGCGACGCGTCGATTTTGGTCGCCGCGGACAATGTTTACGAGCTTTTCGTCAACGGAAAACGCTTGGGAAGCGGCTCCAACTTCCGCGCCCCGGACGTTTACGCGTTGGGCGACGTCTTGAAACCGGGGAAAAATGACTTGCGGATCGTTGTAACAAACGAGGGCGAAACGCCGAATCCGGCGGGACTACTCGCCGCGCTTGACTTCGGCGACGAGGCGTCGGATTTAAAGGCGATCTTGACCGACGCGACTTGGACGACGAACGCGCCGAACGGCGAGAGCGGGGCGCTTGCCGCGATTGAAATCGGCGGTTACTCTACGTCGCCTTGGGGGCTCGCGCCGCCTAAATCGGGGGACGCGACGTATCCGAGTTTTACGTTTGTCGCGCAACTCCTTGAAGAGCAGGGGCTTGCGCCTGATTTTGAGTCGACCGGCGACGTTCGTTGGGTTCGCCGAATCGACGGCGACGCGGACGTTTACTTCGTCGGGAATCGACTTGGCGTCGCGCAAACGGCGGATTGCGTTTTCCGCGTTTCTGGGAAAAAAGCGCAACTTTGGGATCCGACGACGGGGCGGCGTTACCGCGTCGACACGTTGCGAGAGGAAAACGGACGGACGACGATTCCGCTGAGTTTCACGCCGTCGCAAAGTTGGTTAATCGTTTTCCGACCGGATTTTAGCGACGACGATTTGAACGGCGGAGCTTGGGGGCGCGCCGCGGAAAACAACGGCGAAAACGGCGTCGCGTCGCAAAAGTTGCCCCCAACGTCGCGACTCTTCGCCGCCGACGCTAAGTTTGAATATTTCGACGTTTTGAACGGGCCTTGGAACGTCGCGTTCGACCAAAACGCCGCGTCCGGACGCGATTTTCCGGAAGGACGGCGCCGCGTCGAACGCTTCGAAACGCTTCAAGATTGGTCGAAAAGCGCCGATCCGATTCTCCGATATTATTCAGGCGTCGGGGTTTACGAAACGACGTTCGACCTGCCGGAAGGCGCGACGGAGCGGGGCGGGTTCTTCCTAGAACTCGGTCAAGTCGAGGTAATGGCGCGCGTCGAGCTGAACGGCAAATCGCTCGGCGTCGTTTGGACCGATCCTTGGCGCGTCGAGATTCCGAACGGTTTGCTCCGCGGTAAAGGCAACCGTTTAACGATTTCCGTCGCGAACCTTTGGTGCAACCGCCTTATCGGCGACGCGAGTTTGCCGCCGGAAAAACGGTTTACGCGAACGTCGAATCCGCAATGGAAACCCGGCGACGCGCAACTTTTGCCGTCCGGTTTGATCGGCCCGGTTCGACTTGGTCGACGCGTCGATTAACGGCGTTGAAAAAGCGAAAAACGCGGCGTTTTCGTTCGGACGGAAGCGTCGCGTTTGATTTTGGTAGCGATTTCGATTGTTGCAGTCGATATTTTCTCGTTTTTTTTCGAAAAACGGCGCGTCGGAACGAATTTTTCGTCGCGCCTTCTTGAATTTTGCGTGTCGAAGCGTTATACTAAACAAATCGACGGCGTTTTCGAGCGACGCGGAGCGGTCGGCGATCGTTTTGCGCGAAATGTCGCGAAAACGCCGTGCAATTAGAATCGGGACGTTTCGGCGTTCATTATCTTACGGAGTAGCACATGTTGATGAAAAAACGGAAGGCGGGCGCGCTCGTTTGGGGCGTTTGGCTCGCGGCGACGCTTTGCGGCGCTTGGGCGGATTCGGCGCAAGCGGCGAAATTTCAAATGCTTAACAAAAAGGAAGCGGCGGCGAAAGAGCGTTGGCTCGGCGTGAAATTCGACGGACTCGACCCGGTTGCGAGCGTCGCGGCGCCGAAAGTCGGGATTGAAGTTATCAAGAATCACGACCCGGTGTTGGTCGACAAACGCTTCGACAAGAAACTAAAAATCGCCGATAAAACCTTTGATAAAGGACTTTACTGCCACGCGCCGAGCGAGCTTATCGTCCGACTGCCGAAGAAGGCGAAGCGTTTGACGGCGGTCGTCGGGATCGATACGAACGCGTCCGAAACGGCGAGCGGCGGCGGGGCGGTGAAGTTCGCCGTTAAGTCGAACGACGCCAACCTTTACGAAAGCGATTTGATGACCGGCGGCAAAGAGGGCGCCGCGGTCGACGTCGCGTTGGACGGCGCGCAAGAGTTCGCGCTTCTCATCGACCCGCAGGGGAGCATCTCTTGCGACCAGTCGAACTGGGCCGACGCGAAAATCGAATACGAAGACGGCGAAGTCGTTTATTTGAGCGATTTGGAGTTGACCGACTCCGCACAATACGACCGAACGTTCGCGGTCGATTTCCCGTTCTCGTTCGTTTACGACGGCAAGTCGTCGCGCACGTTTTTGAAGGATTGGAAAGTCGAACGCGCGAAAGAAGAACTCGACGGCAAAGTCTTGCGCCGCTTGACTTTCACCGAGCCGGGCGATCGTCTGCAAGTCGCTTGCGAAGCGATCGATTACGTCGGCTATCCTTTTGTCGAATGGTCGCTTACGTTTAAAAACCTTTCCGACGCCGACACGCCGATCATCGAAAATATCAAACCGATCGACGCGATTTTCGGTCGCGACGCGTTCGAACGCCGCCCGATTAGCGGTTGGGACCCGAATTACGGCGACGCGGCGCGTTGGAACGACGAACGCGAATTTAAGCTGCATTACTCCGTCGGAAGTCCTTGCCGTATTGACGATTATATGCCGTTGACGACGGTTCTTAACCAAGGCGCGACCAAAGACGTCGCGACGAGCGGCGGGCGGCCCACAAACGCTTATATGCCGTATTTTAACCTTGAATCGTTCGAAAAGGGCTGGATCATCGTTCTCGGTTGGTCCGGTCAGTGGGCGGCGAAGTTCGAACGTCAGGGCGCTCTCGAAACCCGCGTCAGCGCCGGGCAAGAGTTAACGCGCTTCAAACTCCTTGCGGGCGAAGAAGTTAGATCGCCGATCGCCGTCGTCGGGCCTTGGTTCCGCGACGATTGGTTCGCCGCGCAAAATATTTGGCGTCGCTGGATGGTCGAGTGGAACGTTCCGCGCGTTCCGGACAAAGCTAACCCCAGCAATAAGAAGGGTAAGCTGATCGAATCGCACCTCGCGGCGTGCAGTTCGCACTTCTTCGCCGAAATGACGCAAGCGACGACCGAAACGCAAAACCAATTCGTCGACCTTTACCTCGAACGCGGCCTCAAACTCGATTACTGGTGGATGGACGCCGGTTGGTATCCGTGCGACGGAAGTTGGCCTAAAACCGGGACTTGGGAAGTCGACCAAACGCGTTTCCCGGGCGGTTTCCGACCGATCACCGACCGCGGGCGTTCGAAGGGCGTCGAGTCGATCGTTTGGTTCGAGCCGGAACGCGTCCACTCCGGCACGTGGCTGACGGAAAATCACCCGGAATGGATTTTCGGCGGTAAAAACGGCGGTTTGCTCAACTTAGGGAATCCGGAAGCGCTCGCTTGGTTGATCGATCACGTCGACGGACTCCTCAAGAAAGAGGGAATCGATTTCTATCGTCAAGACTACAACATCGACCCGCTGAACTTCTGGCGCAACGCGGATTCCGAGGATCGGCAAGGGATTAGCGAAATTCGCTACGTCGAAGGGTACCTCAAATATTGGGACGCGCTCCTCGAACGCAACCCGGGCCTGCGCATCGACTCCTGCGCTTCGGGCGGACGCCGCAACGACTTAGAAACGCTGCGACGCGCCGTTCCGCTTCTCCGCAGCGACTACCTCCTCGAGCCGGTCGGGCAGCAGGTTCACTCGTACGGTATCGCGTTGTGGATTCCGTACTTCGGTTCCGGAACGCGCGCTTTCGACGACTATAAAATCCGCTCGCTCTTCGTGCCGTATTTCAACTTCTGCTACGACGTGCGCGACGACGCCGCCGATTGGGATATCGTGCGCAAAAACCTTGCGATTTGGCGAGATACGGTCGCTCCGTATTTCGGCGCGGACTACTATCCGTTGACCTCGGTTTCGACCGCGCAAGACGTTTGGGTCGGTTGGCAGTACCACCGCGACGCCGATAACTCCGGCGTTATCCAAATGTTCCGTCGTCCCGATTCGACGATGGTCGCCGGGCGCTTCAAGCTCCGCGGACTCGACGAAAACGCGGTTTACGAGATTGAAAACGTCGATTCAGGCGCGGTCGTAAAGGCTTCCGGCGCCGAGCTTTCGAGCAAGGGGATCTTGATCGAAATCGACGAAGCGCCGAACGCGACGATTCTGAAGTATCGCGCCGTCAAATAATGTTGACGATGCGTTGTCGTTTTTTGAGAACGATATTTTGTAGTAAAACAGAAGCGATGCTTTGTCAATGTGTTTGACTTTGCTTCGCTTGACGCGTCGGTTTCGAAAGGAATCGGCGTGTTTTGCCGTCGAGGGCGGCGTTGTTATATTTTGTTGTTTAAACTTGATTTTAAACGACGCGACGTCGTTGAACGGCGCGTCGACGACAACTTATTTTAACGGAATTGTTTAGAAAGGGCGAAAATGAGCCTTTTAAAGAAACGAAACGGCGCTTCCGTCGCGGCGGTCGCGCTTATTGCGGCGGCTCTTGGTTACGCGGCGCCGACAATCGACGTTTTTACGTCGACGCCGACGCCAAACGTTTGGGCGCAAGACGTCGCGGAAGAAACGCCCGACTATTGCGCCGATTACGCGGCCTTCGCGGCGCGTTTCGTCTTGCCCGATTACCCGGCGGACGACCCCGATCTTCAGCGCGCTTGGTACGCTAATAAAAAGACTTGCGGTCGCGACCTCATCAAGTTGACGACCGTTAAATTCCCAAAATTCGACGTTCCGGCGCCCGACGCCGCGTCGACCGATTGGGACGCGTTCGTCTCCGACGTTATGCTTTGTCGCGACCGAATTACCGGTTTGATTTTCGACGAAAATCACGGCGGCACAATGATTAAGAAGTATTACGCGACCGACTTCGAACAGGATAAAATCGCCGCGCTACACGCCGCCGTCGTCGAAGAAAAGGCCGCGATCGAAACTGCCCTCGACGATCTGTCGCAAGACGACGTTTGGAAGGCGGCGCGTCGAGCCGAGTTGGAACTCTTTTACGCCGATTTTACTCGTTGGATGAAGCCGTTTTGCCGCGCGTCGCTCGACAAGTTGCCGCCGACCGAAACCTTCGCCGCCGAGCCGGATAATTTCCTGATCGCCGCCGATTTGATCGACTTCGCGATTCCGTATTTGCCCGGCGACGAAAAAATGGTTGCGACGCTCGACGGTATTTTAACGGCGTTGGACGCGCCTAAGGCGTTGGAAATTCGCGTTTTCCACGGACGTTACGAAGGCGATAAACTGACGCCGCGCGAAGAAATCTTCGCTCGTTACCGCGCTCGAATCGAAGCGCTGAAAGCGCGCGCTCTCGAAGAGCGTTTGACGCCGCGTCTCGTTGGCGCGGAGGTCTTTAACGACCGCCAAACCTTGCTTTACGAACACGGACAACTCGCAAAATGGGGCGCGAAAAATCCGGCGCAAACCGATAAGTTTTACATTGTGTACCCGAAGAAAGGGCCTGCGACTGGGCGTCCGCTTTACGTCGTTTTGCACTCGGCCGGGCACTCCGCGAAAACGGCGCTCGACTGCACGCTAACCGTCGGCAATCACGATATTTACCGCGTTCCGGACGACTTTTACGGAATTTTTGTCGACTGTTGGGAGAATAAGTCGACCGACTGGTGGTGGGGCGGGCGACGCGCCGACGAGCCGGAGATCAACGACCAAAACGCCGAGCGTTCCGGCGTCGAAAAGCAGCCGGTCGAGAAACGCGTTCTCGACTCTATCGCTTGGGCTATCGAGACTTACGGTTGCGACCCGAACCGCGTTTACCTTTGCGGCAACTCGATGGGCGGGAGCGGAACGCTTGGGATCGGTTTGAGCAACGGCGACGTCTTCGCGGCGATCAAGGCGAACGTTCCGGCGGGCGCGCGTCACGCACTCGACCGACTCGGCGTTACGCAACCGGAGAAATACAAGGATTTTACGCCGGTCGACCCGCCGGTCTGCGTCGACTACTCGGCGCCGAACGACAATTGGGCGTTTGGTCGCGAAGAGCTGTTTGACGCCGCGTCGAAACGGCGTTATTCGTTAATCGCTTATTGGGGTAATTTCGGACACGAAAACAACGACGCTAAGATCGCGAAAATCAACGACTTGACGAACACGTTGCCTTGGACGGAAATCCGCAAGAACGAAGCGTGTCCGGTCTTCGTCGACGCGACGAGCGACGATAAGTCGCCGTGGCCCGAATGCTCGGCGGACGCTCCGGCGGGGCAGCGCGGCGCGTTCTTCCGTTGGCGCAACGTCGCGGACGAGGCGGATCGCTTTGAAATCGAGTTGCGTTTGACGACCGCTAAAGAGTTGGATTCGAAGCTCTTCGAAGCGCCGACCGAGTCGACCGCGGACGTGTCGCTTCGCCGCCTGCAACGCTTCGAAGTCAAGCCGGGCGAGAAGTTGCGCTGGACGTTCGGCGATAAGAGCGGAGAAATCGTCGCCGACGCGAACGGTCTCCCGACGATTCCGCGTTTGACGACGACGCAAACACCGACGATCTTGAAGTTAGAGCGCGTTAAGTAACGCCGCTTTTTATCCGCGTCGCTCGACCGAATCGCGTTTTTCGATCGGGCGGCGCTTAAAGGAGCGTGTAAGACGGCGTTGGAAGTTACTGTCGCTCATGATTTTAAATTCCGCGGCGATAACGAAAAAACGCGAAAGACGAGCTGTCTGAATCGGTGAAACGACGTTTTTTTGATTGTTACGGGAACGCTTCGAACGCGGTCGATCGTTTTTTCGCGGAATCGCTTGATTTTGCGAAGAACGCGAGAGGAAATCGTCGACGTAAAAGCAACCGAACGGAACTCGCGATTTCGTTCGACGCCCAAAGCCGCCGCTCGCGACGATAATATCGAAAATAATATCGAAAACGGGTTTTGAAACGATTATAACGAAAATTAGGGGCGCGCCGATTGTCGCGGGCGACGGCGGGGAAAATTTTAGGAAAATTGTGGGAAAAATCGCGTCGAGGGCGCGGCGGCGGTTGAAATTGCGAAAAATTTGGGTATAATGGGAAATATGTCGGTGTGTTGCGTCGGCGTTCGACCGCTCGATTTTTGCGTCGGGGCGGACGGACGGCGGGCGGCGACGCGTCGGACGAAAATGCAACGGCGGAACGTCGAGGCGTTTTTCCGGCGAAGAGCGGGAAAAACGGGCGAGCGCGCCGTCGAACCGAGTTTTTCGCGACGAGCGCTTACGCTTGGTCGCGCCGAGCGTCTTTCGACGTTCGAAGCAGCGTATTTTGAGGAGTTGCAATGAATAAACGTATTTTGTTCGCCGCGTTGGCCCTCGCGACCGCTTGCGGCGCCGTCGGCTTCGCGCAAGAAGATTTGAGCGGCAACCCGGCTTATAAAAACGCGACCGAATGGCTTGCGAATCCGGTCGCCAACCCGGACGCCGAAGCGGCTACCGAAGCCGATATGAAGGTTTACGAAGAAACCATCCAAACGAACATCGCCGGCGAAACGCTCAAAATCAAAATGATCCCGATCAAGGGCGGCGAATTCACGATGGGTTCCGACGCCGGCGAAAAAGACGAAGCTCCGGCGTTCAAAACGACCGTCGCGCCGTTCTGGATGGAAGAACACGAAGTTACCTGGCAAGAATACGGCCTCTTCGGGCTTCTCTATCTCGCCAACGCTCGCAAATCCGGTTCCGTCGAATCGACTTCCGACCGCGACGCGATCGCCGACGCGATGGCCGCGCCGACCCCGCCGTACTCCATCGGCACGATCAGCTACAACAACAGCAGCAAGGGCGACCACCCGGCTTCCGGCATGACCCGTTACGCCGCCCAAATGTACTGCAAATGGCTTACCGCCACGACCGGTCGTTACTATCGTCTCCCGACCGAAATCGAATGGGAATACGCCTGCCGTTGCGGCACCGACACGGCGTTCGAATTTGGCGACGACGAAGCCGCGATCGACGATTACGCTTGGCACCTCGGCAACAGCCCGGACGGTTACAGCGCCGTTATGCAAAAGAAACCGAACGCTTGGGGCCTGTACGACATGCACGGCAACGTCTGCGAATGGGTTATGGACCAATACGACAAAGGCGCGTATAAGAAATTCGCCGGCGGCAAAGTCGACGCGCCGTTTGTGACGCCGAAAAAAGCCCTCTCCGTTTACGCGATGTTCAACGAAGTCGCTCGCGGCGGTTCCTGTGCGCACGAAGCGAAAGATTGCCGCAGCGCGAAACGCATCGTCTCCGCGAAAGATTGGAAAGCGCAAGACCCGATGTTCCCGCAATCGATTTGGTGGATGACGGAAGCGCCTTACGTCGGTTTTCGCGTCGTTCGCCCGTTGACCCCGCCGACCGCCGACGAAGCGAAGCTCTTCGAACCGGATCCGGCTGTTTGGGCGAAATACAAGGAACTCAACCCCCGCTAATGTCGACGTTTAACGTCGCGTAAAGCGAACGAGTTTTGAAGCCCGTTCTTCGTTTCGACGAAGAACGGTTTTTTTTGTTGTTTAAACAACGCGTAGAATTCTTCGGCGAGCGCGTAAAATTAAAAAGAGAAAAAGGACGGCGCGACGCGTTTGAAACGAGAAACGCGAAAGGACGGCGCGACCTCAGAGGCCCGTCGATTTTAGGAACGAGTCGTCGTCCGACGATAAAAGACGCGACGACAGGACTTCCGCGTCGCCCGGAACGTCGAGATTCGCCGCGCCTTGGAGTTTCGACGCGGCGTCGCTCGACAAGAAAAGCCCTTCGACGTCGACGCCGAGATCGCCGTCGCCGAGGTTCGCGAACTCTTCGTCGCGTCGACCGAAATCGAACGGCGTCGCGAAACCGTGTCGCGCTAAGCAACGCTCCGTCGCGTCGACGACTTCCGCCGCCGTTTGGAAACGGTCGTCCGGGTTCTTCGCCATCATCTTCGCGCAAATTTGGAGCAAATCGTTCCAAGCGTCGAGGCGCTCGGCGAAAACGCTCGTCGGTTCCTTGCGGCGGTGCGCGAGAAGCCGCTCCGGAACCGAGCCGTTCGGGAAGGGCGGTCGTCCGACGAGGCAAAAATAGAGCGTCGCGCCGAGTCCGTACACGTCCGCCCGCGCGTCGAGGTTGTGGCTGTCGACCGTTTGCTCCGGCGCCAAGTAGTCCGCGGTGCCGAGAATCCGCTTTTCGGCGCCCGGCGTTACGGCGGCTCCGACCAAAAGCGCGAGACCGAAGTCGATGATTTTCACCTCTTTACGCTTATTAACTAAAACGTTTTCCGGTTTGACGTCGCGGTGGACGAGACCGCGTTCGTGAGCGTGTTGGAGCCCGAGCGCAGCCTGACGGATATACGACGCCGCGTCTTCGTAGGGCAGCGCCTCGCCGTTTTCGGCCAAATTTTCGACAAGCTGACGCAAGTTGAGGCTGTCAAAGTATTCCATCGCGACAAAATGAACGCCGTCGCGCTCGTCGGCGCCGTAACCGCTTACGACGTAAGGAGAAGAAAGCGACGCGAGCGCCTGCGCCTCGCGATGGAAACGCTTCAAATATTCGCCTTCCGCTTTCAGTTTCGGGAGGACTTTAATAGCTTCGCGGCGTTTTGTAATATCGTGTTCGGCGAGGTAAACGGAGCTCATTCCGCCGGTTCCGAGACGTCCCAAAACGCGATAGCGTCCGAGGCAAAAGCCTTTGTATTTGCGCTTTAGCAACTGACGGACGTGCCATTCCGTCAACAGACCGCGTTTGACGAACTCCGAAGCGAGACGCGTCGCGTCGGCGAACGCGGTAGGAACGTCGCGACGAATCGCCGCCGCCGCGCCGTCGACTTCGCCGGGAGCGAGGAGCGCGCTGCGCTTCAGATAATCGATAAATTCGTCGGGCGTTACGGGCGGCATTGCGGAACAAGGGCGCGGCAAGGAAAAATAAACGAACGACGGCGACGGGGCCAAATGGGAAAAACGACGCGTTGGAAATGATTAGGCAAAATGGAAAACTTGCGCCGTTTATGGAATATTATAACGCCGCGCCGCGCTTTTTCAAGAGCCAAAACGTTCGCTCGCGTCAACGGGCGTCGGTATTTTGGAGATATTGAAGCGAATTTTTGGATTTTTCCGGTTTTAACGACCGCGACGAACGGGGCCGACGTCGAGAAAATCAAACGGGAGCGACGAAACCGCGCTCGCGGAGCCAAGCGACGCCGGCTTCGAGCGTCGCGAACTCGCCGTCGAGTTGAGCTTCGAACGCTTGGCGAAGCGTTTCGCCCATCGCCGGGCCCGGTTTGACGCCGAGCGGAATTAGGTCGCGACCTTGAACGAGCGGCGTCGGGCCTTCGTCGCGGACGCCCATGCGGTCGGCGAGGTCGAGCCAAACGTCCGCTTGGAAACGAATTTCGCGATTTTTTAAAGTTTGGGCGACCTCGTCGACGGTTGGAAGCGGCGAATCGGCAAGGTTTAACGTCGGCTCGGACGCAAACTCCGTTTCGGCGTCGAAGGCATACTCGGCCGATGGAACGTAACGTTCCGGCGCGTCGCAACCGAGAGCGTCGGAGCGGCAAAGGAGGGCCCATAATCGAACGCTCGCCGGTTCGAGCCGCTTCGCGAGGCGTCGAACGGCGCGCAGAGTCGGTTTCGCGCTCGACGACATATGATCGTAAACCAAATTCTCGACCGTTTGGGTAAGCTTGAGCGGGGCGCGCATGCGCTCCAAAAACGTTCGGGCGAGCGGGGCGCCGACTTTCGCGTGGCCGTGCGAGCGAATTTCGCCGTTTTCGTCGACGAACGACGCGTCCGGTTTGCCGAAGTCGTGCGCCAACGCGGCGAACATAACGGCGGTTCGCTCGTCGTCGGAAAGCTCCGGTTCGCACGAGTTTACGGCGACGGCGGCTTCGCGGCAAACGGCTTTCGTGTGCGTCCAAACGTCGCCTTCGGGATGCCATTTGGGATTTTGCGCGCATCCGACGAGCGCCGCAAGCTCCGGAAAAGCGGCGAGCCAACCGGTTTCGCGAAGCGTTTCGAGGCCGAGCTCGGGGTAAACGCCTTTGAGCGCCCATTTGCGCCATTCGTCGTAAATTCGTTCCGGCGAGAGCGTCGCGAACTCGTCGAAGACTTCGCGGCAGTATCGAACCGTCTGCGCGTCTAGGCGGAAACCGAAGCGGGCGGCGAACTGCATTCCGCGGAGGACGCGGAGCGGGTCGTCTTTGAAGGCGGGGCCGGGCGCTCGGAGGACGCCGCGCTTCAAGTCGCCGACGCCGTCGAACGGGTCGCAAAGGGAGCCGTCGCGGCGCATTCCGATCGCGTTGATCGTGAAATCGCGGCGTCCGAACGCTTCCCGAGGGGTAATGTCGGGGTTCGTTTCGACCGAAAAGCCCTTGTGCCCGACGCCGTTTTTCGACTCGCGCCGCGGCAGGGCGACGTCGACGTCGCGACCGACTTTCATCACGCCGAACGACTGGCCGACGAGGTCGACGTGAAACGACGGCGCTAAAATATCGCGGATTTGCGAATAACTCAGCCCGTAAACCTCGACGTCCACGTCTTTAGACTCGACGCCGAGCAGCGCGTCGCGAACGAACCCGCCGACGATAAGGACTTCGGTCGCTCCGCCGGCTTCGAGGAGTTCGACGATTTTGAGGACTTTGGGCGGAATATGGGGGCGCGGGCTCATTGCGGGCTTCTCCGAAAGAAAAACGGACGACGAACGGCGTCGGCGAGGCGCGACGCTTTCGCCATTATATATCAACGGCGATTTGTTGCAAGCGGGGCGCAGAGGACGGCGGCGAAGGAGCGGCGGGGCGCGGAGAGAAAATTTTTGGCGTTTTTTCAAGAAAACGGCGAAAATCGGCGCGAAAAACTTGAAATTTGCTTTCGTTTCCGGTATCCTGAAGGGAAAGCGAGCGAAAACGTCGCGGGCTGCGAAGAACTTGGCGACCGACGCCGCGTTCGGTCGGAACGCCGCGAACGCCGTTTGAATTTTTGAATTGTGTTCAGACGACTCGTCGGCGTTGGAACCGCCGCCGTTCGCTTCGGTTTTTACCGGTTTTTTGAAATATTTGAATTTCGATTGATATTTTACGGTCGGAACGTTCCGGACTTATTTAATCGAGCTTAACCGCTTTTTGCGAAAGGAACCGCCGAATGAAAACGCTGAACGTTTGCATGTTGGGAACCGGGTTTATGGGGCGAGCGCACTCGAACGCCTTCAACCAAGTCGGGCATTTCTTCGATCTGCCCTGCAGGCCGGTCTTGAAAGTTTGTTGCGGACGCGATAAGGAAAAGCTCGAAAAGTTCCAAAAAACTTGGGGGTACGAAGAGACCGAAACCGATTGGCGCAAGGCGATCGAACGCGACGACGTCGATTTGATCGACGTCGCTTCGCCGAACTTCCTGCATAAAGAGCAAGTGATCGCCGCCGCTAAAGCCGGTAAAATGATTATTTGCGAAAAACCGCTCGCGATGAATTACGCCGAGGCGGTCGAGATGGCCGAAGCGGTCGAAAAGGCCGGCGTCGCGTCGATGGTTTCGTTCTGTTATCGCCGCAACCCGTCGATTTCGCTCTTTAAGCAGCTGGTCGACGAAGGGCGCGTCGGGCGAGCGTTTCACTATCGCGCCGTTTACAACCAAGATTACACGATCAGCCAAAAGGTGCCGGTCGGCGGCGCCGCGCTTTGGCGGCTCGACGCGAACGTCGCCGGGAGCGGCGTTACCGGCGACCTCCTCGCTCACTCGATCGACTGCGCCGAGTGGATCAACGGCCCGATTAAGAAGGTCTGCGCGCATACCGAAATTTTTGTCAAAGAACGCGTCAACGCCGTAACCGGCGAAAAAACGCCGATTACGATTGACGACGCCTGCATGTTCCTCGCGATTTTCGAAAACGGTTCGATGGGAACGTTCGAAAGCTCGCGGTACGCTCGCGGGCGCAAAAACTTCAACACGATGGAAATCAACGGCGAAAACGGGGCCTGTTATTTCAACCTTGAAGAGCCGGAATATCTGCAATTTTTCCGTTACGCCGACCCGGAAACCGGCCGCAAGGTGGAGGATCACCTCACCGGTTGGCAAAAAATTCTCGTTACGAACTCCGAACATCCGTACATGAATCGCTATTGGGTGCCGGGAACCGTTATCGGTTACGAACACTACTTTATTAATCAAACCGCCGACTTCCTCCTGCAAGCATGCGGAGAAACGCCGGTCGCGCCGGTTCCGACGATTCGCGACGCGGTTCGCACGCAAAAGGTTTGCGACGCCGTGTTGCAAAGCGCTCGCGAAGAGCGTTGGGTCGAAATCTGAGCCGAAACGAGGCTAAGAATGAAAAAGAGGAACGCGGTTCGACGCCGCGAGCTCGTCGTTTTTCCGGAAGCGGAAGCGCGAGAGTTCGCGACGTCGAGCGGCGCTCGAGGCTTTTTTGTCGATTTTGCGGGCGAAAACGCCGACTTTCCCGAATGTGTCGACGGTTTGAAGGCTCGCTTTCGATTTTTTAGCGCGATTTTCGCCCCAATTTCGGCGAAAGAACGTATAATGGTATCGGGACGGCGCGACTTCGCTCGCTCGACGCGTTGAAGCGAGGCGAACGGGACGCTCGGCGGCGCTTTAGGGGCGCGAAGCGGACGAGAGCGTTCGGCGACCGCGCGTCCGAAAGAAACGGTTTTAACGCTTTTGCGGACGACGGGGGCGAAGCGCGCTCCGCGTCGGCGCGGCGTCGCGTCGAGACGGGAAAGGCGGCGAGGATGGGGATTCGATTTTATTGTCCGAACGGACATAAATTGAACGTTAAATCGGAATTGGCGGGAAAAATCGGCGTTTGTCCGAAGTGTCAAGCGAGAATGGCGATTCCGCTGGAAAGCGTCCGCGAGTCGTCGCGCCGTCGTTCCGAGACGAAGACGGAAGACGTTGCGAACGAGCGCGTCGACGACGAAACGCGAAAAACGATCGCGTCGGAACCGACCGCGGAAGCGGCGACGGAGCGTTTTTTCGGCGGCGCTCGGGCGGAGGCCGCGCTCGGCGACGTGTTGCGTCGAGCGGTCGACGGGACGGGGCGGGCGGAAGCGTTCGACGAGACGAACGATCCGTTGCGCGACCCGCGGCTCGTATGGTACGTGCGAACGCTCGACAATCAGCAGTACGGGCCGGCGACGGGCGACGTGCTGCAAGCTTGGATCAACGAGCGGCGAATCGGGCCGAAGACGCTCGTTTGGCGCGAAGATTGGGCGGCTTGGCGGGAGGCGGGAACCGTTTTTCCGGAGCTCGAACGCGTTTTTTCCGGGACGGAGGGCGCGGCGAGCGAAGCGTCGAACGGCTCGTCGGCGTCGGCGTTCGCGAGTTTGGCCGAGGCGGCGCAAAATTCCGACGCGGCTCGGCGTTTCGTTTCTAACGACGAAATCCGCGCGTTGCGTCGGCGCAAACGGGCGACGAAGACGTTTGTCGCGATCGCCGGGTTGATCTCGCTGATTCTTGTTCTTCTTGGCGCGTTAATTTATATTTTAGTGCAAAAATGAGCTTCGGGAACGACCAAGAGACGGGAAACGACGCCGCCAAAGCGTTAAGATAGGGTGAACGCGACGGATTTAACGATTAGATGAAAGGCGAAGACGAGAGGCGGCGTTCGAGGGCGCGGACGTTTTTTGAGTCGGCCCGCTTGTCAAAGTTGAAAAGGGCGATATAATAAAAACGTCGCGACGGCGGCGTTCAGATTTCTTTTTCGCGGATATGGTGGAACTGGCAGACACGTCGGATTTAGGTTCCGATGCGCTTCGCGCGTGGAGGTTCGAGTCCTCTTATCCGCATCCCTATTATTAGCGGCGGCGAGCGAAAGGCGGGCGCGGTTTCGGTCGCCGTTGAACTTGCGGAACGTCGCGGTCGCGAGCGACGAACGACGATGGAAAGCTCGGCGATTCGGAGAACGGCCCGCGTCGGGCGAACTTGGTTGGCGAACGAGCTGCGCGGTTGGCGCGTTTGGGAAGTCGCTTGGTTGGCGGCGTGTTGCGCGATTATTTGCGGTCTCGCTCTGTATTGGAACGAAGGGGCGCTCGGCGTCGTTTCGGCGGTTTGCGGCGTCGCTTACGTCGTCTTGGCCGGGAAGGGAAAAACGAGCGCGTTTCTTTTCGGCGTCGTCAACGTCTTGGCGTATTCTTGGATTTCTTATGAAGCGCGGTATTTCGGCGAGACAACGTTGAATCTCGCGTACTATTTGCCGGCGCAGTTTCTCGGGTTTTATTATTGGAATCGTTCGATGGACGCCGAAACCGGCGAGGCTCGGAAGCGTCGCGCAAGTCGGCGAACGGTCGCGCTCGGAGCGTTGGCGATCGGCGTCGGAACGGCGGTTTACGGGGAGTTTTTGCGTCGAATCGGCGGCGCCGCGCCCTTTGCCGACGCCCTGACGACCGTCGCTTCCGTCGTCGCGATGGCGGCGACGATCAAAACGTTGGTCGAGCAGTGGGCGATTTGGTTTACGGTTAATTCCGTAACGATTTTTCTTTGGGCGCGCGCTTTCTTAAACGGCGAGGAAAACGCCGGGGCGACGCTCGTCATGTGGGCGCTCTATTGGGCGAACGCCGTCGTTATGTGGGTAAAATGGGAGATCGAGCTAAGGCGCGCCGAAAAAACGGGCGTTTTCTCTTGACGTTTCTTGGAGCGTCGGCGCGAAAAATTTGCGCGATTTCGCTAATTTGTCTCCGACGAGGTAAAAAAGTCGCGACGAGAGCCGCCGTTAAACCGCGCGGCGAAAGCGAAATTCAAGAGGAGGAACGAAAATGCGAAATCGATTCAAAGATTTGGAAAGCGGCGTCGTGTTTCGGCTTGCGGACGAAGCGGCGTATTTTGACGGCGAGATAACGAGTCGGACGCTGGCGCAAAACGTCGGGACGCGCTTGACGATTTTCGCGGTCGAACGGGGCGAGTCGCTCGAAACGAACGTCGTCGAGGCGGACGCGCTCGCGCTCTGCTTGGAGGGGGTCGGGCGAATAACGGTCGACGGCGTCGAGCATAAAGTCGAGGCGGGCGAGTCGCTCGTGATTCCGGCCGGGGCGCCGCGTTCGATCGGGGCGCATGAACGCACTAAAATTCTTTTAATCGATATATTTTAACGTTTGACGGGGCGGCGCGTTGGTTGAAGGCGTTCGGACGGGAAATCGGCGTCGCGTTCGTTGGAGGTATTTGGGGGCGAAATTGCTGTCGGCGTCGGCGCGTCGCGTTCGTTGGAGACGTTTGCGCTCTTGCGGGCGAGTCCGGAGGAAGGCCCCTTGGACGGAGCAAGAAAAAACGCCGCGTTCTTGAAAACGCGGCGTTTTTAAGCGGTTAGGCGCAAGGAAAACGCGCCGTTAAACCGGTAAAATCGTTAAACTTGAATCAGATTTGCGGGATTTTGCGGTACTTCGAGCGGCGGTTTTCGGCGCGGCTCGGGTCTTCGGCGCGCAACATTTCTTCGTAAGCGGAGAAGTCGCCTTCGAACCAACGCGTTTTGCCGTTCCCTTCGAACGCGAGAATGTGCGTGCAAATGCGGTCGAGGAAGAAACGGTCGTGGCTGACGACGATCGCGCAACCCGGGAATTCGAGGATCGCTTGCTCCAGGACGCGCATCGTTCCGACGTCGAGGTCGTTCGTCGGTTCGTCGAGGAGCAAAAGGTTGCCGCCCCGTTTCAGGAGCTTCGCCAAGTGGACGCGGTTTCGCTCGCCGCCGGAGCAAACGCCGACGAGGCGTTGCTGTTGCGAGCCGCGGAAGTTGAAGCGGCTGACGTAAGCGCGGCTGTTCATTTCGATCGGGCCGAGTTCGACGCGGTCGCGACCGTCTGTAATTTCTTCAAAAACGGTGTTTTCCGGGTTCAACGCGTCGCGGTGTTGGTCGACGTAAGCGAGTTGAACCGTTTCGCCGAGCTCGATTTTCCCGGCGTCCGGCGTTTCGTCGCCGACGATCATGCGGAACAACGTCGATTTCCCGACGCCGTTCGGGCCGACGACGCCAACGACCGCGCCGCGAGGAACGATGAACGAAACGTCGTCGAGAAGCGTCGTTTTAACGCCGCCGATTTCGTAGCTCTTCGAAAGGTTGTTGACGACGAGAACCTTTTCGCCGAGGCGCGGGCCCGGGGCGATTTGGATGATCGCGTCGCTTTTATCGTCGAGTTTTTGCTCGGCGGCGAGCTTCTCGTAGGAGTTGACGCGCGCTTGGTTCTTTTGCAGACGGCCCTTGTGCGCCGTTTGAATCCATTCGAGTTCGCGTTTGAGGGTCTTTTGACGTTGCGACTCTTGCTTTTCGGCGATACGGAGAAGCTCCGCTTTTTGCGCCAGCCAAGACGAGTAGTTGCCTTCGAACGGGAGACCGCGCGAATTGTCGATTTCGAGGATCCACTTCGTGATATTGTCGAGGAAGTAACGGTCGTGCGTAACGATAATGACGGTGCCGCGATAGTCGCGAAGCGCGCCTTCGAGCCAATGAACCGTTTCCGCGTCGAGGTGGTTCGTCGGTTCGTCGAGGAGAAGGAGGTCGGGTTGTTCGAGGAGCGCTTGGCAAAGAGCGACGCGGCGGCGTTCCCCTCCGGAGAGTTGGCGGACGATCGCGTCGTCCGGCGGGAGGACGAGCGCGTCGGCGGCGACGTCGATGTGGCGGTCGAGTTCCCAACCGTCGACGGCGTCGATTTCTTCTTGGAGCGTCCCCATTTCCTCCATCAGCTTGTCGAAGTTGTCCGCTTGATCGGGGTCGCCCATCAAAATCGAAATTTCGTTGAAACGGTCGATTTTCGATTGAATCGGCGCGACGGCCTTCATCAGGTTTTCGCGGACGGTGGCGTCGAGGTCGAGTTCCGGTTCTTGCGCGACGTATTTGCAGGTCATCCCTTTGACGAACTTGACTTCGCCGTCGATGTCCGTGTCGATTTGCGCCATAATTTTCAAAAGCGTCGACTTCCCGGCGCCGTTTTCGCCGACGACGCCGATTTTCGCGCCGTAATAGAAGGAGAGGCTGATGTCTTGGAGGATCGTTTTGTCTCCGAATCGCTTCGAAACGCGATTCATTTCAAAGATAAAGTGCGGCGCCATCGTCGGGGGTCCGTTCGTTGTTTTACGGGGTGAGCGAAGCAAAATGTCGAAGGCGCGTCGGCGTTTCGAAGCGAAAGCGTTCCGAGCGCGAACTCAAGCGAAAAGCCGCGCTTTACGACTCTTCGCCGCTCTTATTATAATCGAAAACGGTTCGCGTCCAAGGGGGCGGGCGATATTTTTTGAGAACGCGACGTCGAAAAGGCGGCGGAACGGGGCGCGTTTGAAAAGTTTGATTAACGGCGCTTGATTTTGATAATCAAAGAACGAGACGAAACGTAAGAAAAAACGGCGTTTGATTTTTTTGAAAACGGTTGCGTTTAGCTCGGTCGACGTTGGCAAGGGCGCGAAAAGGCGGCGTCGGGCGCGTTGACGGTCGGCGTTTTTCGGTTATAATAGTAATAAGGGCAAAACGGCGGCGCGGCGTTCGAGCGCGGCGTTTTCGACCGTTTCGCGATTTCTCCCGACATTTTACTTTCTCTCGCTCCCAACGACGGAAGGACGACCCGATGAATTACTCCGAAAGCAAAGCGGCGGCTTTTTTGCAAGATTACGCGCGGCAGGTCGCGACCGATTTAACGCGCACCAACTTCGAGACGCTGGCGAAGATCGCCGGGTTGATTTTGGCGACGAAGAAGAGCGGGAAGCGCGTTTACACGGCGGGGAACGGCGGGAGCGCGGCGACGGCGTCGCATATGTGCAACGACTTAATGAAGGGCGCCCGCGTTCTTGGTCGCGAGGGTTTTCGCGCCGTCTGCCTGAACGACTCGACGCCGATCGTAACCTGTTTGGCGAACGACTTTGCGTACGAGGATATTTACTCGATTCAGCTGCGGACGTACGCCGATCCCGGCGATTTGCTGATCGTTTTTAGCGGGAGCGGGAACTCGCCGAACATTGTGAAGGGGCTCCAAACCGCGAAGGAAATGGGCTTGACGACGATCGGTTTCGGCGGTCGCGACGGCGGAAAAATGAAGGCGTTTTGCGACGAAATTCTCATCGCGCCGACCGACTCGATGGAACAGCTCGAAGACATGCATATGCTGTACGAACACGCGATCGTGTCGCTGATGCAAAAGGTCGCGCCGTTGAACTTCGACGTCGAGGTTTTGCGCTATCGCAAGGCGGGAACGAAGATTAAGGCGGCGTTTTTCGACTTCGACGGAACGATCGCGACGCTGCGTCAAGGTTGGCAAGACGCGGTAACGGCGGAGGCTTGCGCGACGTTGTCGGAGATTCCGGGCGTTTCGGCGGCGGACGTCGAGCCGGTGGTGCGGGCGTACATTGAGAAGGAGACCGGGCGGCCGATGATCGCGCTCGGCGAACACTTGGCGGAAGAGGTCGCGAAGCGCGGCGGAACGCCGAAAGCGCCGATCGTTTACAAGGAGGAATACGACGTCGTCCTCGACCGCTTGGTCGCGGCGAAGTTTGAGGGGCTCGAAAGCGGCGAAAAGACGGTCGACGACTTGGTCTTGCCGGGTTTGATTCGCTTCTTGGAACTGCTGAAGGCGAACGGCGTCGCGCTCTGCTTGGCGAGCGGAACGGACGAAAAGCGCTTGACGGCGGAATGCGAACGCCTCGGCTTGACGAAGTACTTCGATCAAGGGATTTACGGCGCTCGCGAGGACGGTTCGCCGTGTGAAAAGAACGACGTGTTGAAGGCGCTTCTTGAGAAAAACGGCTGGAGCGGCGACGAGTTGGTCGGCTTCGGCGACGGCGGTTTCGACATGGCGGCGGTGAAGGCGGTCGGCGGATACGCGGTCGGCGTCGCGTCGAACGAAGCGGAGCGCGTCGGCGTGAACGCGCATAAGCGCGGGTTCCTCTTGGAAGCCGGGGCCGACGCGATCGTTCCGGACTTCGCGTATCCCGAGAAACTTTGGGCGTTTTTGAACCGCTAAGCGTTAACGTTAAAACGCTTTAAACGGCGAAAATTTGCGCGTCAACGGCGTTAAGATCGGCGGTTTGCGTCGGTTTTAACGCCGTTTGTCGTTGGAAAAGCGAACGTCGACGGGAGAACGTCGCGTCTCGTCGAAACTTTGCGCGGCGTCGGTCGAAAGTCGGCGTTTTTTTTCAACGCGATCTTTGATGGGGGCGAGCGACGGCGCGTTCCTGATTTTCTCGCGGCGTCGACGCGTTCTAACGTCGGGGCCGCAAGATCGAAAACGCGTCGGTTTGTCGCGGCGCGCGGCGGCGTTAAATCGCTTAAAGGCGCGGTTTAATCGGCGTCGTCGAGCGGCGCGACGACGCAAAACGGGCGCATTTTGTCGAGCGTTTTTTCGCCGATTCCTTTGACGCCGAGCAAATCGTCGACCGTGCGGAATCCGCCGAGTTCTTCGCGGCGCTCGATTATCCGCTCCGCGAGCGTGTCGCCGACGCGAGGCAGGTTCGTCAACTCCGCTTTAGACGCGGAATTTAGCTCGACGACGAACGCGAGAGTTTGCGCGGCGGGACGTTCGACGGCGCCGACGCCGGTTTTATCGTTGGCGTCGGCGAGTCGGTCGGCGTTAAAATCGGGGGGATCGGCGGTTTTGACGCTCGTTTCGACGATTGCGCGTCGGCGTTTGGCGGCGAGCGTCGCTTTTTCGACTTCGGCGGCGACCGCGTCGGCCAATCGTCGCGTCGACGAAACCGATTCGGCGACCGGCGTCGACGGCGAAACCGCGGCGAGCGGCGAGTCGAACCGGCGTTTCGGCTCCCCGAAAAGAACGGAAAACGCGACGACGGCGAAAACGAGCGTCGCGACCGCGGCGACGAACCGCGCTTGCCGAACGTCCGCCTTGCGAATCGCCGCCGCGCGGTCGAGTTTCAGCGGCGAAATCGCTCCGCGAGTCGAGCGAGAGCCGCCGTTTTTCGCCGTAAGCGTCGAATTGGGCGCGTTTGCCGAAGTTGCCGAATCGTTAAAAATCGTCGAATCAAGCGCTTTTGCTGGAGTCGTCGGGGCGTTGGCTTTTACCGAATCGATTGATTTTGCCGAAATTTTCGAATCGATCGCGCTTTCCGAGGAGGCTGGAGCGTTAAAATCGAAAGAATCGGAGCATTCAAAGGACGCGGTCGCGGCGAACGACGGCGATTTTGACGGCGGCGCGGGGAACGTCGATTGGGAAAGCGACGGCGAACGCGTCGTTTTTAACGTTTTTGACGACGGACGCGAGGTTGACTCCGTCGGCTTTTTCGCTCGTTTGCGGCGTTTCGCGCTCATTCGGCCAACGCCGCGGCGGCGTCCTCCGGCGAAACGTCGCGGAGACGGACGCACTCGCCGAGCGCGGTCGGGAGAACGAAACTCAACTTGCCAAACTCCGCCTTTTTGTCGGTTCGCATCAGGTCGACGAGCCGCTCGACCGACGTTTCCGGCGCGTCGCCGATTCGTCGTCCGACGACTTCGAGCGACGTTGGAAGTCCAAGCCGTTCCAAAAGTTCCGTTTGGCGCGCGACCCAAGCGCCGTCGACGGCGGAGAAGCGGGCGTCGCCTTTTTCGGCGAGACGCTTGGCGAGTCGGGCGGCGGCGAGCGAACCGATCGAAACGCCGTCGCCGTGTAGAAGCGTCCCGTAACCGAGCGCCGATTCAAGCGCGTGCCCGAACGTGTGTCCGTAATTCAAAAGCGCGCGGCGGCCCGTCGTCTCAAACTCGTCTTCCGAAACGATTCGCGCTTTAATTTCGCAACATTTCGCGACGACGGCGCCGAGCGTTTCCGGGTCGCGAGCGACGATTTTTTCGACGTTGAGTTCCAAAAAGGCGAAGAAATCGGCGTCGAGCGACGCGCCGTATTTGACGACTTCGCCGAGCCCGGCGCGGTATTGGTCGGTCGGGAGCGTCGCCAAAACGTTCGGGTCGATCAGGACGCCGCCCGGTTGCCAAAACGCGCCGACCATATTCTTGCCGCCGGGGAGGTCGACCGCCGTCTTGCCGCCGACGGAGGAGTCGACTTGCGCAAGAAGCGTCGTCGGGATTTGAAAAAAGCGGATTCCGCGAACGTAAGTCGCCGCGACGAAACCGGTTAAGTCGCCGACGACTCCGCCGCCGAGCGCGACCGCGACCGACTTGCGGTCGGCGCCGACTTCGAGAAAGCGTTCCCAAAGAGAGTTCGCCATCTCGATCGTCTTACTCTCTTCGCCCGCCGGGATAACGACGACGTCGAGGTCGAGCCCGCGGTCGACGAGCGCCGACGCGACCGTTTCGGTATAAAGTTCGTCGACGTTTTCATCGGTAACGAGCAGAACGCGGGAAACGTCCCCCAACGACGCCAACGCGACGCCGGAACGCTCCAACGCGCCCTCTTCGATTTGAATATCGTAACTTCGTTCGCTTAATTCAACCGGGATCGTAATCATCTTGCAACCGCCGTTTCTCGACGCGGGTTTGATTTTGGGGAAAATGAAACGAAAATTGCGGCGAGCGCCGGTTTTCGTTTCTTGACGCGACGGCGAACGCGGCGTTTTTTCGGCGGCGTTCGACGTTTTCCGTCAATTATACCGACGTCGCTGCGCTTCGCAAGGGCGACCTTTTTCGGCGTCGGTTTTTTCGGCGATTTTCCGTTTTTTCCGCTTTCGTTCCGACGAACGCTTGAATCGCCGATTCGCTTCCGGTATAATCGGCGAAAACGTCGAAACGGAGTAAAACGACGGCGATAAAACGGTTAAAACGCAAAGGAGACGCAAAATGCGCGGAGTTCGACGGTTGAAACGAGGGGCGATAGCGTTGGGGCTCGGAGCGGCGCTCGGGTTCGGAGCGTTGGGAACGGCGCTCGGGGCCGACGCGACGCCGGAGATTCGGGCGATTTCGGAGCGGCTTTGTCGCGACGGCGGGGGCGAATGGGCGCGAGCGTTCGAGCTGTTCGTCGAGAACGCGACCGAACGGGATTGGTCGGAGCGGGCGGTCGAGATTCCGATCGCCGGGACGCCGGAAAAACCGGTCGACGGCGCGGTTCCGCTTGTCGGGGAACGGGCGGAGTCGGTTCGCTTTTGCGACTCGGACGGCGTCGAGTTCGTTTTCAATATTATTAATAAGGACGGCGAAACGGTCGAGCGCGGCGAAATCGGCGAAGGCTTTTCGTTGACGATTCCGGCGACCGTCGCGGCGAAATCGACGGCGCGTTATCTCGTCTTTTCCGGGAACGACCGCGCGACGGCTCATCCGGATCAATATTCGCAAATTCGGCGGCGGCTTTCGAACCTCGGCTTTGAAGCGGGAAGCGGCGACGTTCCGAGCGGTTGGCGGTTCGACGTCGACGGCGTCGACCGAACGTTGCGTTGGGTCGACGAAAACCCGTTTTCGGGACAAAAATGCGTCCGTTGCGACGTCGCGGAGGGAGCGGAGCCGTCTTGGATCGCGGCGCGGCAAGGGGACGTCGCGGTCGAGCCGGGGCGCAAGTACCGTTTTACCGGGCGCGTTCGCGGCGAAAACGTTCGCGGAACTGTCGGCTGGTACCTGCATATCGGCAACGAGGAAAAACCGATGATTTCGGCGCCGCTTCTCGGTTTTAACGACAAAACGGAGTTCGGTTGGACGGAGCTTTCGCAAGTTTACTCCGTCCCGGCGGACGCGAACCGGCTCGAGTTCGGGACGGTCTTGCGCGGAACCGGAACCGCTTGGTTCGACGCGGTCGAAATCGAGTTGATCGAAGAGGAGGGCGTCGACCCGCCGAAAAACGTTCGCCCGTTCCGAATCGGCGAAACGTTCGCGATTCCGGCGACCCCAACCGTTTATCCGAGCGGCGACCCGAACGCGACGCGCGGAGCGGAGCGGTTCGAACCGGCGAAATTGGGACTCGCCGTCGAAAAGTCGTTAAACTCGGCGGAATCCGCAAACTCGACGGTTCCGCAATACGCCGGGGCGCGTTGCGTTTTGATTCGCGTCGCGGCGCCGTCGGCGGACGGGCGGCGGCTGATTCGGCTCGACTTGGCGCCGATCGAAACGCGTTGGGGCCGAACGCTCGAAGCGGGCGACTTCGCCGTTCTCGACTTACGCGGTCAAGAAACGCCGCTCGAATTTTTCGACGGGGCCGTTTTCTTCGAGGCGAACGTCGTCGGCGGGGCGCGAAACGTCTTCGCCGTCGTTGAGAAGACCGGTAAAAACGCTAAAAACGGCCAAAACGGCGCCGCGCGTCGCTCGACGGACGGGGCGAATCTCGCGAACCAAGCGTTCCCAGGAACGACGCTGCAAACGGCGAACCCCGCCGACGTCGCCGTAAACAACGAAAATAACGGCGCGGCGGAGGAAAACGACGGCGAAGAAGGCGTTAAAAACGGCGCGACCGGCAAAGTCGACGGCGGCGTTTTGACCTTTCCGGCGTTCCTCGCGTCGAACAACCTCGTCGCGGACGGCGATTTCGAAACCGTCGACGCGAAAACGACGCTTCCGGCGGGCGAGTCCGCTTGGTCGCGGGACGCCGACGAGCCGGGCGTTTCGTATAAAGTCGTCGAACCGGGCGTCGCGGCGCTCGGCGCGAAGGCGCTTGAAATAACGGTCGACGAAACGGCGGAAACGCGTTGGCGCGGTTGGCGGCGGCGCGTCGCGGTCGAGCCGAACCGGAGTTACCTGCTCGGGCACGTCGTTTCGACCGATTCGGCGGCGGGCTCGTTCGACCTTCATATTCACTCGCGGCGCTCCGACGGGGCGCTCGCCGACGGCGGGATGGCGGCGCTCGGGAAGGCGGTCGGCGGCAAAACCGATTGGACGCTCAAAACCGGCGCCGTTCGAACGACGAACGACTGCGCGTTCCTCGAGCTGCACTTGACGAACCAAACTCGGGGGACGGCGCGGTACGACTCCGTTTTCGTCGTTCCGGTCGAGAACGCCGAGCCGGTCGCGTTTTGCGGCGGGCGAACCGGCGTCTTCGACGTTCCGGCGGTCGTCAAAGTCTTCCCGGATACGACGTTCGCGGCGGAGGAAAAGCCGGTCGACGCGGAAAATCCGGCGTTTTGCGCGCTCGCGCTCGACGAAGAAGAGACGCTCCAGTTGGCGATTCGGGCGGCGAAGGACGAACGGCTCGAAGTCGTCGTTCGGGCGCCGGAGCTGAAAACGGCGGACGGGGGGACGGTCGCGCTCGACGCGCCGGAAGTTTTTGCCGTTTCTAACGTTATTGTCGATTATCCGAGTTCGTATTACCAAGAAACCGGGCTCGAAACGAAGCGCAAATTCCCGACCGCGACGCCGCAGTCGGACGGCTGGGTCGGACTTTGGCCCGACCCGTTGATTCCGGTCGCCGCGAAGGCGGTACAAACGGGAAACCCGACGCCGAAACTCTCCGCCGCCGAAAATCTCGCGGCGCGCGTCGAGTTCGGGCGTCGCCAAGCCGAAGGCGCCGCGGAAATCGCCGCCGGATTGGCCGAGTTCGAGCGCCGTCGCGCCGCGTCGGAAAACGATTCGCTCGTCGTCGACGCGTTGGCGAGAGTCGGCGTCGCGCCGGTTGACGCGTTCGCGACCCGAGCGATTTGGCTCCGCTTCCGAACGACGCCGGAAACTGTCCCCGGCGTTTACGTCGGCGAGTTGGTTTTGCGCGAGGTCGGCGCCGCGGCGGAAAAGTCGGACGATTCCGAGAAGGGGGCGCGAGACGCGTCGACGGCGGCGGTCGACTTGGACGCGTTAACGTTGACGAAATCGGCGAAATCGGAAGGCTCGGCGGCGACCGGGGCGGCGGTTCGCGTCGTTCCTTACCGCGTCGAGGTGTTGCCGTTCAAGGCGCCGGAGACGGACGTTTCGGCAATTTACGACGCCCGAATCTCCGCCGATTTTTACGGCGAAGGGAACCGCGCCGATAAATTGGAGAAAATAGGCGAAAAACTCCTCGAACGGAAACTCGCGCCGGACGGGCCGACCGTCGCGCCGAAGTTTACGTACGATAAAGAAACGGGCGTCGCGACCGCCGATTGGGCCGAATACGACCGCGTAACGGGTCGCTTTTTCGACGAACTCGGCGCGAAGGCGGGATATTTTCCGCACGAATTTTATCTTTTCGGTTGGGGAATGCCGCCGAAAGAAATCGACGGCGAAAAACCGTACGAAGGCGAATATCCGTATGCGAACGCCGACCGAAGCGTTTTGCGTCACGAATATAAAAAAGCGTATCAAGCGAAGCTGAAACTTTATTGGGAACATATCAAGGAAAAGGGTTGGGACGACAATCTCGTTTTGTACATTTCGGACGAGCCGTTCTACTCGAAGCCGGAAATTATCGTTCAAATGAAGGCGCTTTGCGACATGATTCACGAAGTCGATCCGAAAATCCCGATTTATTGCAGTTCGTGGGTTTTCGTGCCGGAATGGCTCGGTTATCTGGACGTTTGGGGCGTCGGGCATTACGGGCTCGTCGGCGAGGAAGAGCTGCAAAAAATTCGCGACGCCGGCGGTAGAATTTGGTGGACGACCGACGGTCAGATGTGTTTGGACGCGCCGTACAACGCCGTCGAGCGGCTGCTGCCGTATACTTGCGTCGCTCGCGGCGCCGAGGCGTACGAGTTCTGGGGCGCGACTTGGCATACCTGCGACCCGTTCGATTCCGCGTCGCATCTCTATATTTCGCAATCGGATCAGCCGGGCGTGCGGTATTACGTCCGGTATCCGAACGGCGACGGATATATTTTCTATCCGGGCGATTTACTCGGGCGTCCGGGCGAAATTCTCGACTCGGTTCGTTCGGAGCAAGCGCGGCGCGGCGTCGAGGACGCGGGCTGGCTCGTCGGTTTGCGAGACGCGATTCAAACGAAGACGAAGCCGGGTTCGCCGGAACGAGTTGAGGCGCAAGCGGTTCTCGACCGAGCGCTGAACTACCTGCCGCTCCAATGCGGATGCGGGCGGTTCGCGACGCGCTATATGAGCGACCCGGCGGAGTTCGAGGCGATTCGGCTCGACGTCGGGCGCAAGTTGGCCGAGTTGACGGCGGCTCCGTAACGTCGCCGAATCGAGGCCGCTCGACGAAACGCCGCGTTGAGCGGTTTCGACGGCGAAAAGACGTTAAAACGGCTAAAACGGCGAGGAAATAACGACGCGTCGTTCCGAGTCGGCGAGTTTTCGCGAACTCGGGGCGGCGTTTTTTTGTCGTCGTCGCATGAGAAAGACGCAAAAAATGGGAAGAAGCGGCAAAGTTGTAAAATTTTACCGAAAAAACGCGTCGCGCCGGTTTTTTGGGGTTGAATCAAGCGGGCGTTCGGCGGTATAATCGATAAAATTGCCGCCGCAAGCGGAAGAAAAACGAGCAAAAATCGAACGAGCGTTCGAAGAGGGATAGAACGAGTTAAATTGAGCGGAATGCGCGAAATAAAACGGAAAAAACGGAGCGCGGCGCGTTGGGCGGTCGTCGCGATCGTCGTCTTGACGGCGACAAGCGGCGGAACGGTCGTCGGAAACGAATCGGCGAGGGGCGGCGGCTTTTTACCCCGACTCGGAACGAACGCGGTCGAGCCGAGCGAGCGAGACGAAAAGGTCGGATTTGCGGGGTTCGCGACCGAAGCGAAAAGCGGCGCGCGGAGCGGTCGCGTTAAGTCGGCGGATTTTGTCGGTTTTGCCGGAAAAGAGGATTTCGCGGAACGAGAAAAAACGGCGCTCGGCGGAACCCGACTCGTCGGATGGACGGCGAGCGACGCCGGAACGGGCGATTCGAACGGCGCGGCGGAAATCGAAGCGGAAACGGCGCCGAACGGCGGCTCGACCGTAACGAAGACGCCGATTTTGCGGGATGAAACGGCCGCGAATCCGGCCGACGGCGGTTCGTTTTTCGGCGCGTTAGTCTCGACGATAGGCTCGCTGGCGGTCGTTTTGGGCGTTTTTTTCGCGTTGGTCGCTCTTTGGAAGCGGACGGCGCCGAAGAGCGGAAACGGCGCGGGCGCGGCGGAAGTCCTCGACTCGACGCCGCTCGGCGACAGGGCGCGACTCTTGACGATTCGATGGGGGAATCGGTTGATTTTAGCGGCGAGAACGCCCGAAAAGATTGCGCCGCTTGCCGAGATTGCCGAGCCGGTTGAAGTCGCGGAGGCGTTGGCGGAAATCGAGCGGCGCAAAAACGCGGCGTCGAGCGGATTTTCCGGGCGCGGCGCGGTCGATTTTTTAACGGCGTTCGGCGCGAAAGGGCGAAAACGATGAGAAACGCGCGAAAATTGAGCGTTCGTTCGGTTCGTTGGGCGGCGTCGGCGGTCGTTGGGGCGGCGTTTCTTGGCGTCGCGGCGGCGCAAGAAGGGGACTCGATTCCGACGACGGTCGGCTCGGTTCCGTCCGGAACGGCGACGCTCGGCGTCGACGCGGCCGACGCGGACGTTTATAGCGGTTTTAGCGGCGTCGACGCGGCGCTCGAACGGACGCGAGCGGCGTCGACGCGACAAAATAAACAGGCTGCGTCTTCCGCGGCGGTCGAGCCAACCGGGCGACCCGCGTCTTCCGCGGCGATTGATGAAACTGGGCGAGCGGCGGTTTCCGCGGCGGTTGACGAAATTGAGCGAGCGGCGGAAATTGCGACGAATCCGAGCGAAGAAACGGAAAATATCGAATTTGACGACGACGGCGCGAGCTTTTGGGCGCAAGGGCCGCGCGGTTGGTTCGGGCCGAACGGTTTGTTCGGGCGCGACGGAATTTCGGCGTCGCTGAAAACCGCGCTGACTTTTTCGATTTTCGCGATCGCTCCGGCGATTTTATTGGCGACGACGTCGTTCGCGCGGATTTCCGTCGTCTTAATGTTGTTGCGGCAAGCGTTGGGGGCGGGGCAAATTCCGTCGAATCAAACGATCGCGGCGTTGGCGGTCTTTTTGTCGATTTTAATCATGACGCCGGTTTGGTCGGAGGTTTACGAGGACGCGGTCGTTCCGTATTCCGCCGGACAAATCGCCGCCGACGAAGCGTTGGAGCGCGGTCAGGCGCCGATTCGAACCTTCCTTTGGCGGCAAATTGAGAAAACTGGGAACGCCGAAACGATCGCGGTCTTCACGCAATTTATCCCGGGGAAGGAAAACCCGGAGTATTACGAAGACGTGCCGTGGCGCGCGCTCGCTCCGGCGTTTTTGTTGAGCGAGTTGAAAACGGCGTTTTTAATCGGTTTTCAGATTTTTATTCCTTTTTTGATACTCGACGTCGTCGTTTCGGCGGTTCTCGCGTCGGTCGGGACGCCGATGCTGCCGCCGACCGTCGTTTCGCTGCCGTTCAAATTAGCGTTGTTCGCGTTGACCGACGGTTGGACGCTCGTCGTGAAGTCGCTCCTCGAAAGTTTCGCTTGGAGCGGCGTCGGGGGGTAGCGGCGCTCGACGTTTGACGTTGTATTGATTAACGTTGTATTGATTAATAGGGCGAAAACGAACGCGAAAAGGACGGCGTTCGTTGAATCGGAGACGAGGGGGCGAAATGGAAACGGAAACCGCGATCGCGTTGGGGCGAGAGGCGATGCGCTTGACGTTGGCGATCGGCGCGCCGGCGTTGGTCGTTTGCGTCGTCGTCGGACTTGTCGCCGGGATTTTGCAGGCGGCGACGCAGATTCAGGATCAAGCGTTCGCGACGGTGTTGAAGATCGTCGCGACGTTCGCCGCCGTCGCTGTTTTTTTGCCTTGGTCGGTCGCTCGCTTGGTCGAGTTCGCGCGGAATCTTTTCGAACGGATTCCGGAGACGACGACCGTTTTTTGGAGTTGAGCGCGATTCGGCGGCGACGGACGTAAAGTCGGCTCGATTCTTAAAATTGTTGAAATCGTTAAAATCGGCGTTATTGATTTAATCGGCGTTTCGCGTAAAATCGTTATTTTCGGCGTTCGCGGACGCAATCTTCTTTTTTTCTCGCGCGTTCGGGTTCTTGACTTTTGCCGCGTCCGCCTTTACAATGAGAGGGGCGTCGTCCGTTTCGGAGGGCGACGAAGGCTCGGCGATCGAAGCGAGGCGGCGACGATTTCGTTAAACCGGGTAATTTAGATAGAATTTTTGGAGGGCGGCATGTTCGCGGCGATCGTTAGTCAGCAGAATCCGCGCGTCAAGAATGCGGCGCGGTTGCGGGAGAGTCGGGCTCGACGCCGCGAAGGGCTCTTTTTGATCGACGGCGCTCGCGAGGCGGTTCGCGCTTGGGAACGCGGTTTCAAGTTCGTCGAGGTTTTTTGGAACGCCGGGAAGAACGTCGCGGCGGACGAGAAAGTCGACGTCGATTCGGCGTTGAGCGCCGCGAGAGCGCGAGCCGGGAAGAGCGAGCGGGACGCCGACGCGGTCGAAAAAAGATTCGACGAGTTGCGAACGCTCTTGAGAACTGTCGACGCGGCGGGCGTTCCGACGATTCCGCTGTCGACCGGCGCTTTCGAGAAAATCGGGTTCGGCGACCGCGACGAGGGAATCGTCGTCGTCGCTCGAGCGAAAACGACGACGTTCGACGCGTTGGATTCGTTGTTGTCGGAAAAGTCGGCGAAAACGGGAGAGGCTCCGCTCGTCGCGGTGATCGAGGGCGTTGAGAAACCGGGGAACGTCGGAGCGATTTTGCGGAGCGCGGACGGCGCCGGGTTGGACGCGCTGATTGTCGCGGCGCCCGATTACGATCTTTATAATCCGAACGCGATTCGGTCGAGTTTGGGCGCGATTTTCAGCGTTCCGACCGTCGTCGCGCCGGCGCCGGAGGTTCTCGGTTGGCTGCGTCGCCGCAAAATTCAACGGGCGACCGCGCTTTGCGACGACTCGATTCCGTATCCGCGACTCGACTACCGGCGCCCGACCGCGATTGTGCTCGGGAGCGAAGCGGACGGTTTGACCGAAATTTGGGCGACCGAAACGCCGGAGGACGCCGCGGACGGACTCCTCAAAAAAGCGCGGTTGCCGATGCTCGGAATCGCCGACAGTTTGAACGTTTCGAACGCCGCCGCCGTCTTTTTTTACGAGGCGCGACGGGTTCGCTCGTTCGGTTGAGGCGGAGCGGGACGGTTTTGACGGTCGCGTCGTTTCAAACGGTTGAAACGACCGCGAGAAATTATAAAAAGAGGCAAGAAGGCCGCGAGGCGAACGGAGCGTCGGGAAGACTCGACGAACTCGATTAAGGAGCCCGAATGGACGGAAAAGAAATTGCGGCGTTAATCGACGAACTGCACGGTTTTCATCGAGCGGCGGCCGAGCTGAACCATCGGATTCAACGCGGGCGCCGAGCGGTTGCGGCGGGCGTCGCGGCGCAAAAAAAGGCGGCCGACGCGTTGGCGGCGCGGCGCGAGGAGAAGCGGAATCTGCTCTTGGCGGCGAAGGAAAAAGAGCGCGAGTCCGACGCCGCGGCGCGAGAGCTCGAACGTCGTCGCGCCCAGCTCGACGCGGCGAAGTCGAACCGCGAATACGATTCGATTCAAATTCAAATCGAATCGATCGCCTATAAAAACGACGAGCTGGCCGAAGCGGCGTTCGAAGCGCTGACCGCCGCCGAAGAGTTCGACGCCGAAGTCGAAAAGGCCGAAGCCGAACTGAAAGAGGCGACCGCGCTCGTCGAAAAAGCGCGAGCCGCGGTCGTCGAGGCGGAGCCGAAATTGACGGCGGATCTCGAGCGGCTCCAAGGGCGGATCCGCGAGGCCGAAGGGCGGCTTCCGCGCGATTGGGCCGGGCTTTACGCCAAGGTCGTAAAGGATTTCGGCGGCGAGGAGGCGTTCGCTCCACTGACCGGCGAAGGATATTGCGGCTCGTGTCGGCGGCGGCTTCCGGTCGAGATTTTGACGAAAGTTTGCGGCGGCGCGGCGCTGGTTTGTCCGGCTTGCGGACGCTTGCTTTACATGCCGAGCGGTTTCGTTTTAAAGTGAAGCCGCGCAAGCGGCGCGGGGGTTGACGAAAGCTCGCGGCGGCGGTTTGGCCCGTCGGCGAGCGGCGGTTGACTTGTCGAGCGGTTGCACGTCGAAGCGAAACGCCGAAAACGCGGCGCGTTCGTCGATTTCGCGGCGGCGCGATCGCGCGACAAAACGGCGTGTTTCGAGCGGAGTCGAGCGCCGAAACGGTTGGGCGGCGACGATTGACCCCAAACGCGGCGACAAACGGCGAAGGATTTAACGATTTTACCAGTTTTAACGGTTGATTTTAACGTTCGTTTTTAAGAGTTCGATATGAAAGTTGGTTTGGTTGGGTACGCGGGCAGCGGCAAAAGTTCCTTATTCGAGTGGTTGACCGGCGCGACGCCCGATCCGTCGGCGGTTCACTCCTCGCAGTTGGCGACGGCGACGATTCCGGAGCCGCGAATCGCCGCGCTTTGCGAAATTTACAAGCCGAAAAAAGTTACTTACGCCGCGATGGAAATCGTCGACACGCCCGGGCTTAACCGCGACCACGTCGGCAACGTCGCGAAGTTGGCGCACCTTCGGGAAGCGGATTACTTGGTTTGCGTCGTACCGGCGTTCGACGGTTCGAAAGTCGAAACGGAAATGAAAGCGTTCGTCGAGGACATGATTTTCGCCGACCTCGAAATCGCGACGAACCGCATCGAAAAAATCGAAGAGCAAATGAAGCGCCGCCGCTCGAAGGAAGAGCAGGAAGCGCTCGAAATCGAGTACGACACGCTGAAAATTTTGCGCGAGCGCCTCGAAGCCGGGAATCCGCTCCTCGCCGAAGAAATGACCGAAGAGCAGTACAAAGCGACGCGCTCGTTTCGCTTTTTGACGGAAAAACGCCGTATGATTCTCGTCAACACCGGCGACGACGAAAACGATTTTGCGCAATACGAGAAATTCGCGACGGAAAAAGAGCCGGTTCTCGCCGTTTCGGTCGGGCTCGAGCTCGAACTCTCGCGGATGGCGCCGGAGGAAGCGGAAGCGTTCCTCGAAGAAATGGGGTTGGCCCGCGTCGGACGGGATAAAGTCGTGCGAACGTTGATGGACGCTTCCGGACAGATGGTCTTTTTGACCGCCGGCGACAAGGAAGTCCGCAGTTGGCTGACGCGCAAAAACAGCTCCGCGGTCGAGGCGGCGGGGAAGATTCACACCGACTTTATCAAGAAGTTCATTCGCTGCGAAGTGATCGCCTGCGACGACTTGATCCGCCTCGGAAGCGAGCGCGAAGTGAAGGCGGCCGGGCTCAACCACCGCGAAACGAAGGAGTACGTCGTTCAAGAAGGCGACGTGCTGCTCTTCCACATTTCGCAATGAAAACGCGGCGAGTCGGACGATTTTGCCGATTTTAACGCTCGGATAAGCCGGAAACGGCGTCCGGGCGAACAAATTTTGCCGTTAAAATCGTTATATTCGGCGTTTTGGCGATTCGGTTGAACGCCGAGGCGCGAAAACGTCGAACTTAAACGACGACGCGAAGAAGGGACGGCTCGCCGCGTCGAAACGTTCGGTTTTGACGATTAGGCCGATTAAGACGAAGAGAACGAAAGGGAAACGATGGAATTTTTCGAAACGGTCGCTCGACGACGTTGTTATCGCGGCGAATTTACCGACGCTCCGGTTCCGCGCGAAGCGTTGACGAAGATTCTTGAAGCGGCGATCGAGGCGCCGACGGCTTGCAACGCGCAATCGCCGTCCTTCGTCGCGGTCGACGATCCGGCGGTTCTCGCGAAAATTGCCGAAATTATGCCGACGCCGGTTTGCAAGACGGCGAAGGCGGTTATCGTTTGCGTCGCGGACGAGCGGCCGGTTTACGCCGACGTTTCGTTTTACAAAGAGGACTGTTCCGCCGCGGTTCAGAATATGCTTCTCGCGCTCACGGCGCTCGGTTTTCACTCCGTTTGGCTCGACGGCGTCTTGCGTCGCGACGGAATCGCCGAAAAGATCGCCCGACTTCTCCAAATTCCGGAAGGAAAACGCGTTCAAATCGTCCTGCCGATCGGCGTCGCGCCGTCGGAGCCGACGAAAGCGGAGCGTTTGCCGTTTGAAAAACGCGCTTCCTTCAACGTTTGGAAAGACCAACAATAATATCGACGCGGACTTCGGCGTCAAGCGGAAGTCCGGCAAAATAAAGCGTCGCCGAAGCGGCGCGACGTTTGACAACGTGCGAACGGGAATCGCTAACAATGAGCGAAATCAAGATCGTTAAGCCGACTTCGCGGCGAGACAAAAAACGTTTTTTGTTGTTTCCTTGGAAGATTTACAAGGACGACCCGCATTGGATTCCGCCGCTCCTCGCGAGCGAAAAGGGGCTCGTCGGGTTCGCGAAGGACGCTTTTTACGAACGAAACCAAGTCCAAACGTTTTTGGCCGAGCGCGACGGCGAAGTCGTCGGAAGAATCGCCGCGATTTTGAACGTCGGGCACCTTGAACGTTACAACGATAAGGTCGGTTTTTTCGGTTTTTACGAATCGATCGACGATCAAGCAGTCGCCGACGCGCTCTTCGCCGCCGCCTCCGATTGGCTCAAAGAGCGGGGGTGCGAGACGATGCGCGGCCCGACGAACCCGTCGCTGAACCACACGGTCGGCCTGCTGATCGAAGGGTTCGACTCGTCGCCGTTCTTCATGATGACGTACAATCCGCCGTATTACGAGCGCTTGTTCGAGAACGTCGGCTTCGCGAAAACGCAGGATATGTACGCCTATTGGGGGAAGATCGACATGCTCCCGAAAGTGCGCGAACGGTACCTGCGAACCGCCGAAATGATTCAGGAACGGTACGACGTGAAGCTGCGCCCGCTCGATAAGAAAAATTTCGAGGCCGAAGTGCGCATGTTCCTCGAAATTTACAACAAGTCGCTGTCGAACACTTGGGGATTCGTGCCGTTTTCCGACGCCGAGTTGCGCGAAATGGCCGCCTCGATGAAGTATTTGATGGTGCCGGAGCTCGCGATCGCCGCTGAAGTCGACGGGAAAACGGTCGGCGCGACCTTTTGCCTTCCGGACTACAACCCGCGCATTAAGGCGATTAACGGGCGGTTGTTTCCGTTCGGTTTCTTGAAGTTGTTGCGAAAGCGTTCGGAAATCAAACGAATGCGCATTATCAGCACGAACGTTTTGCCGGAGTACCAAATGACCGGACTCGGGCTCGTTCTCTTGAACGCGTTGGTGCCGAAAACGCTCGAGTGCGGCGTTCAAGAAGCGGAGTTCTCCTGGGTGCTCGAATCGAACCAATATTCGCGCGGCAGTTTGGAAAAAGGCGGCGCCGTGCGCAACAAAACGTACCGCGTGTACGATAAAAAAATCGCGTAGCGCGATTTGATTTCCTCCCCCCCCCCAATGAACAACACACGACGGCGTTTTGCGACGCTCGTTTGCGGAACGTTTTCTCGTCGCGTCGGCGGCGAGCGACGGCGCGCGATCGCGTCCCGTTACGACTTAAATTGTCCTATGTATTAATAATAGTCGGCGTTCGCAATGGAAATCATCGAAGTTACCACCGAAAAGGCCCGCAAGAAGTTTATCGAGCTTCCGCGTAAAATTTACAAAAACGATCCGAACTGGACGGCGCCGTTCGATTTTCAAACGCGCGAAAAACTCGATCCGAAACGAAATCCTTTTTTCCGGCACGGTTGGGCGAAAATGTTTCTCGCCGTCGACGGCGACGAGGTTCTCGGGCGAATCGTCGCCTCGGACGATCCGCGTTTCAACGAGGAAAACGGGTCGAATATGGGCATGTTCGGCTTTTTTGAGGCGGTCGACGACCAAAACGTCGCGAACGCGCTCTTCGACAAGGCGTCTCGCGTGTTGAAAGAGGAACGCAAACGCGATCTCCTCTTCGGCCCGGTCGAGTTTTCGACGAATTACGAGTGCGCGCTTTTGGTCGAAGGCTTCGACTCGCCGGCCAAGGTGATGATGCCGTACAACGCGAGCTATTACCCGCGTCTTTTCGATAATTGGGGGCTTCAAAAGAATCGCGATCTCTTTTCGTGGTATTTTGACGAAAGCGCGATTTTCGCCGACCAATGGCGGCCGATCGTCGAGCGTTTGCAAAAACGTTACAATTTTACGGTTCGCGGAATTTCGATGAAGAATTTCGCCGCCGACGTCGAGCGTTGCATGGAAGTTTACGAAGCGGTGCGTTCCGAATGGTGGTGGGCGTGCGTTTCGTTGACGCAAGAAGAAGTGCGCGCTTACGCCGACAATTTGCGGAAAATCGCCTGTCCGGAGCAAACGCTTTTGGCCGAAGTCGACGGCAAACCGGTCGGTTTTTCGATCACCGTGCCGGACTTCAACGAGGCGGCGCGTCCGCTCGGCGGTAAGTTGTCTTGGTTGGGCGTTCCTTACTTGGGCGCGTTGCGTTTGAAGTATCGCTTGAAACGGGTCAAGGGCGCGCGCATGATGGTGCTCTGCGTTTTGCCGGAATACCGTCGCAAGGGCGTCGCCGAGCGCCTGATTTTGGACACGTTCGACTACGGGCGCAACGTCTTGAAGTACGAAAACGCCGAACTCGGTTGGACGGACGAAAACAACGACAAAATCAATCACGTCTTGGAGCGCGTCGGCGCCAAGCGTTGCAAGCGGTACCGCGTGTATCAAAAGGATATTTGACGGTCGCGCCGATTTTAACGTTCGGCGGCGGGCGAAAAGCGGCGAAGCGAAGAAGAATACGTAAGATGTGGAAAGTTTCGCGTCGGCGAAACGTGGTTTTTTTGTAACGTTAATCCGGGGAGGAAACGAGATGGCTCGACGCTTTCTTTGTTCGACGATAGGAGCGGCTTTGCTCGTCGGGGCCGCCGCGCTTCCGGCGTCCGCGCAAGACCATTCGTATTACGCCTACAAAAATAACAAGGCGCGGTACGAACAAACGCTGACCGAGCTGCTCGACGCGGCCCGCGCCGACTTGGGGATTACGATCGCCGTCGACGCGAACGTTAAACCGTATTTGGAGCAAAAAGTTCCGATGGCGCCGTGGAAGTATTGGGCCGACCCCGATCTTCGTTTGGCGTATATCCTCGCGCCGCTCGACTTAACGTTCGAGAAAACCGGCGAAAACTCGTACCGCGTTTTCGAGCCTTGGTATATGAACCGTCCGGAAGCCGAGGGCGCCGCGCATCTGGAACGAATGAAAGCCCGTTGCGCCGACCGCGAAAATTGGGAAAAACGTCGCGACGCGATTCGAGCGACCCTCTTGAAAGAGTTCCAACTCGACCCCGCGCCGAAAAAAACGCCGTTGAACCCGATCGTCGGCGAGACGCGTCGACACGACGGTTACACGACGACGAACGTCGCGCTGGAAATCTTCCCGAAATATTGGGTTAGCGGAACGCTTTTCCAACCGGCGGAGGGCGACGGGCCGTTTCCGGCGGTCGTTTCGCCGCACGGACACGGAAAAGAAGGGCGTTTCGCCGCCGATCAACAATACCGCGCCGCGACGTTGGCTCGAATGGGCGCCGTCGTCTTTGCGCACGGGATGCTCGGTTGGGTTCCGGGGGAAACGCCGCTTAAGGTCGACGCGCACCGCGACCCGATTTCCGGCGGGATTCAAACTTGGACGACGACGCGCGTAATCGACTATTTGACGAGCCTTGACAACGTCGACGCGAGCCGAATCGGGATCACCGGCGAATCGGGCGGCGGGTCGCAAACGTTTTACGCGTCGGCGCTCGACGACAGGATTGCCGTCAGCGTTCCGACGGTGATGGTTTCGACGCATTTTTACGGCGGCTGTCCTTGCGAAAGCGGGACGCCGTTTCACTCGCGCCTCGGTTGCGTTACGAACGCCGAAGTCGCCGCGCTCTTCGCTCCGAAACCGTTGAAGTTGATTGCGTCGGCGCAAGACTGGACGAAGAACACTCCGACGGTAGAGTATCCGTTTCTGCAGTCGATTTACGCTCTTTACGACGCCGCCGAACGCGTCGAATACGAGATTTTCGACGAGCCGCACGGGTACGGGAAGTCGAATCGCGGCGCGCTCTATCCGTTCTTCGCGAAGGAGTTGGGGCTCGACCTGAGCCGAGTCGACGAGTCGAAAGTAACGATCGAGCCGATGTCGGCGATGGTTTCGTTCGGCCCGAATTGCGAAAACTATCCGGAGGGCGCCGTTCGGACGCTTGAGGAACTCCGCGCTGCGTTCGAAGCCGCGAAAAGCGCCGAGTAACGCCGTTCGACGTTGAAAATCGACGCGATGAAAGCGCCGTCGACGCGGTTTCCGAGCCGCTCGACGGCGTTTTTTGTCGCGTCGGGGCTTTTTGGCGTTAAAATGGGAAGACAGTAAAGAGAATGACGACGAATGAACCGGTTTTTTCGGCGGGCGAAGCGTTGCGAAATTTGCGTCTTGCGGCGCCGTTGACGCACTGTATAACGAATTATGTCACGGCCAACGATTGCGCGAACGTTTTATTGGCGTTCGGCGCTTCTCCGATAATGGCCGACGCTCCGGAGGAGGTCGAGGAAATCGTCGCGCTTTCGGCGGGGCTCGTCGTCAATTTAGGAACCTTGAATCGCTCGACGGTTGACGCGGCGGTCGCGGCGCTTCGGCGGGCGAACGAACTCGGGATTCCGGCGACGCTCGATCCGGTCGGCGTCGGCGCGTCGCGTTTCCGAACGGCGACGGCGCGTCGATTGACG
>JAFYQR010000100.1 GCA_017559825.1 Thermoguttaceae bacterium
AACACGACGAACGTCCCGAGCGCGCCGCCGCCGGCAAGCGCCAACGCGAACGCGAGTATCGAACCGAACGTCAGCGCGACGCCCCACGACGCCGCGATCGCCGCGGTCTGCACAAAAATCAACAGCGGAATTAACGCCGTCGTCCCGCCGCGAGCGTCCCACACGACCTGCATCGCTCGTCCAACCGCGACCGTCGCCAAAATCGCGCCGAAAAAGATCGAACACGCGCCCAGCGACGTTCCGCGCTCTCCGTCGGCGTTCGTCAACCGTTTGCTAAACAAGGCGTAAGCGCCGAAAAGCATCGTCGCGACAAGCGCGAAAACGGCGAGCGTTCGACAGATTTTATCCTTTGGAGTTTGCGCGGCGATTCGCGCCTTGCGTTCCTCGCGAAGGAGCCGCATCTCGTCGTCGCCAAGCGGTTTGTCCGACCGCGCCAACGTTTGGCCGACCTCGTAGTCGACGTAAACCGGCGGAACCGCCGCCTCGGCGGCGTTGAGCGCCTTGAGCGTTTCCTCGCGATTCTCGGAAAGCGTCGTCGGAATCGACGAACGAATCTCTTGAAACAGAAGCTCGAGAGCCTCGTCGTCGGCGTACTCGTAGCTTAACGCGTTCTTGATTTGATAAGCGTTGCCGAGCAACGCGTCGAGCGTCGGAACCTCTCGCGCCGTTTCGGGAGACGTTCCAAGTTCGTAAACGCGGATTTTTTCTTGATTTCCTTCGCGAGCGCCGTGAAGTTTGTCGAGAACGCCGTTCTTTTCGAGCGGTTTGAGCGCGCGATCGAGCGAGTCGCTAAAGTTCCGCAATTCGACGTCCGTTTCAAGAATGCGACGCAACGCGAGAAACGCCTTGCGCTCGTCGTCTTCCGTCGCGGTCGGCGGGAGAAAACGGCGCAGTCGGTCGCGGTTCTCCGGCGTCAACGACTCGAAATCGGGCGTCGCGATCAACACCTGCAATTCGTTGCGCAGTCGCGCTTTATAATTGGCGAGTTTCGCGGCGTCGAGAACGTAAATATGCGGCTCTTCGAGGCGGGCGACGCGGCGCGCTTCGTTCGTTTTGTCCGGACTAAACACGGAAAAACGAGCCAAACAGACGACGTCGCGCTCCGGTTTCGAGTGCAATCGAAAACCGAACGGAACCCGCCAAACGCCGCAAACGACGCAGATTAAGAGCGCCGTCAGCGCGACGATCGCCAGTTTGAGCGAGCCGTTGTCGCTAAAAACGGCGCGACGAAAGCGGTCGAAAAAACCGTCGTAAGGAACGCGGGCCGCGACGCGTTGCGCTCTTGTGCGCGCTCGTTCGGGAGTCGGAGCCATAAGAACCTCAATTCCTCTCGGACGCTTCGTCGTCCTCGTCGTAATACAACTCGTCGCGGCGCCCGTCGTCGACGCTCGTTTTCCAAGCGTTCGGCGCGAACGCCGTCGAATCGACGTTTTCCGAGCTCGCGGGCGCCGTCGAAACGGTCGGAGCCGCGCTCGCGATCGCCGTCGAAACGGAAAAATCGCGCGAACCGACGCCGGAATAGTCCTCCGACTCCGGCGAACCTTCGTAAGCCTCGACGATCTTTTGCACAAGCGCGTGCCGAACGACGTCGGCGCGTCCCAGCGTCAACCAGCCGATCTCCTTGACTCCGCGAAGCCGCTCGAACGCGTCGACGAGCCCGCTTTTGACGCGGCGGCCCAAGTCGGACTGCGTCGCGTCGCCGCAAACGACGACGCGGGAATTCCACCCCATCCGCGTCAGGAACATTTTCATCTGCGAAACGCTGGTGTTTTGCGCTTCGTCGAGAATAATATGCGCGTCGTTGAGCGTGCGTCCGCGCATGTACGCCAGCGGAATGACCTCCACCTTGGAATCTTCCATAAACTGCCGCAGCATGTCGGCTTGCGTCATGTCGGCGAGCGAATCAAAGAGCGGGCGCAAGTACGGGTTGATCTTTTCGGAAAGATCGCCCGGAAGGAAACCGAGGTTTTCCCCCGCTTCGACCGCCGGTCGCACCAAGACGATTTTACGAATTTCGCCGAGTCGCAGCGCCTCGACCGCCCGAGCGACGGCGAGGTAAGTCTTCCCGGTGCCGGCGGGCCCGGCGCAAAAACAGATTTCGCGCTTGCGAAGCATTTCGCAGTACTTCGCTTGCCCGGCGGTTTTCGGACGAATCGTTTTGCCGCCGTACACCTCGAACGGCTTGACGGTCGACACCTCTTCGCCGCGCTTCACTTCGTCGAGCGCGCGGCGCAAGTCGTCGGCGTCGAGCGGTTTTCCTTCGCGGTCGCTCCAACGTTGAAGCTGTTCGAGGAGATACGCGCCGCGTTTCGTCGCCTCCGGGTCGTCCGAGCGAACGATCAGCTTCCCCTTTTCGGCGTCGACGACGACGCGGACGCCGAGCTCCTTGCGAATTTTGCGCAAGTGTTCGTCGCTCGGCCCCAACACGTTCTGCAGAACGCGACCGCTCAGGATCGCGATCGATAATTCTTCCATATAATCCCTTGTCGTTGTTCGACTTTCGGCGTTCGCTCGTCAAGAAGGCGTCGGCCCGCGCCGACACGAACGCCCGAAGCGGCTCAAACGGCGCCGACCGTTTCGAGAATCCGCTTCATTTCGGCGACCGCGTCGCGCATCCCGACCATCAAGGCGCGGGCGATAATACTGTGTCCGATGTTCAGCTCGACCATTTTCGGAATCGCGGCGATCGGGCGAACGTTGCGGTAAGTCAGCCCGTGCCCGGCGTGCAGGCGCATTCCGAGACGGTCGATCAGCGCGCCCGCTTCGGTCAAGCGAGCCAATTCCGCTTGCGCCGCTTCTCCGACCGCGTTCGCGTAGGCGCCGGTGTGCAGCTCGACCGCTTCGACGCCGAGTTCTTTCGCCGCTTCAATCTGACGCGCTTCCGGGTCGAGGAACAAACTGACGGCGACGCCCTTTTCGCGCAACGCGTCGACGCAGCGGCGAACGCGGTCGACGTCGGCGAGAACGTCGAGTCCGCCTTCGGTCGTTACCTCTTGGCGTTTTTCCGGAACGAGCGTCGCTTGATCGGGAACGATTTCGCAGGCGATTCGAGTAACGTCCGCGTCGCAAGCCATTTCGAGATTGAGCTTAACGCGGCAGGTTTCGCGCAAAACGCGGACGTCGCGCTCTTGGATGTGCCGACGGTCTTCGCGCAGGTGAACGGTGATGCCGTCCGCGCCGCCGAGTTCCGCCGCGGCCGCCGCCCAAACCGGGTCCGGCTCCGTCGTTTGCCGCGCTTGACGCACCGTCGCGATGTGATCGATATTAACGCCCAATTCAATCATCGTTCGTTTCCTTTATTAATAAACGTCGGCCACCATATGTTAAAAACGAATCGCCGTTTGTTTGTCTTTTTGATTCTCCGCGTTTCCGCCGCTTCGCCTTTCCGCTTTTGGGCTTTTTCGCCGTTTCCGCCGTCAGTCGCCGAACGGCCAAGCGTCGCCGAGCGCTTCTTTTTGGAGCGCGGTCAGTTCGCCGACGCCTTTTTTCGCGAGCGCGAGGAGCGACGCGAGCTGCGCGTCGTCGAACGTCGCCTCTTCGCCGGTTCCTTGAATCTCGACGAAGCGGCCCTTTCCGGTCGCGACGACGTTCATATCGACTTCCGCCGCCGAGTCTTCGACGTAACGCAAGTCGAGAAGCGGCGTTCCGTCGACGATTCCGACGCTGACCGCCGCGACGGAGTCGCGCAACGGAAAAACGTCCGGGTTCGGGAGTTGATCGCGAATCGAGTTCAGCGCGTCGACGAGCGCGACGAAAGCCCCGGTAACGCTGAGCGTGCGCGTGCCGCCGTCCGCTTGCAGAACGTCGCAGTCGAGGTAAACGGTGCGCGGGCCGAGCGCTTCGGCGTCGAAAACGGCGCGGAGCGAACGCCCGATCAGCCGTTGAATTTCGGTCGCCCGTCCGTCCGGACGGTCGCCGCGCGGTTTGCGGGGCCGTCCGGCGCTCGGCAGCATTCGATATTCCGCCGTCAGCCAACCGCGCTCGGTCGCGCCTTCGCGCTTCATCCAACTCGGAACGTCTTCGACGATCGACGCGGCGCAAAGAACGACGGTGTCGCCCGCCGAAATGAGAACGCTTCCGGCGGCGTTCGTGAAGCCGCGTTGAATTTTGATCGGACGCGTTTCGTCGAACGCTCGGTCGACGCGCGGAGTCGTTTTCGTTTCGCTCATTTCGTCGTTTTCTCCGTTTTTGCTATTTTTCCCATGTTTGCGAACGCCGTCGTTTGCGCGTTTCGCCGATTTTGCCTATTATACCGCCAACGTTCGGCAAATTCCGCCCCCGGCGCGATTTTTTCGCGCTCGGTCGCGCCTTTTTTCTCGACGGCGCTCATTTTTTCGCGTACAACCCGCGAAGCGCGAGCGTCGTCCACGTTTCGAACGCTTCCGGTTCCGCGTCGATTTCGGCGAGCAATTCGTCGACGAGGCGAAACCCCGCTTCCGCTAAATCCGGTTCGTTCGACGTCAATTCTGGCGCCGCTAGCGTCGCGACGCAAACGACGCCAAGGTGAACGCGCCCGACTTCCGTTTCATCGTCGTTGACGAGCCCAACCCGTTCGAAGCGCAAAATCGGCGCGCCCAAAACGACTTCCTCGGCGATCTCTCGCGCCGCGCCCGCCGAAAAAAGGTCGGTTCCGAACGGCGAGCCGTCCGTCGCCGCCGTCGCGTCGACGTCGTTGATATGCCCGCCGACGCCGACGCTGCGCTTCGAGCGAAGCCGCTTTTCCCCCCGCCCGTCGCCTCGCCGATACGCAAAAACGCTCGGTCGTCCGGTCGTCGAATCCTCGCAAACGAAAATAATATAAGGGATCAGCTGTTTGAACTCGGGGTCGCGCTCGGCGTCGCCGCGACGCATAAAGCGAGTCGCAGACGGCGCGAAGAGCGCGTCGCGTCGAGCGAGCTCCTCGGTCGAGAACCCGTGAAAAACGCCGCCCTCGCGGAAGAGCCGCGTCGGAACGACCAGCACGCGCTCGTCGTCTTTCGTTCGAGCGGCGTCTTGCGTCGGCGCCGCGTTCTCCAGCGAACCGCTCATCGGCGTTCCTTTCTCAACGATTTTTCGCTTGTCCGCGCCGTTTCCTCCCTCGCCGCCCGAGCGGACGCTCGGTTCGCGTCGAGAGAGAAGGCTGTTTCTAACTTTCACATTATAACGATTTTTTTCATTTCGGAAAGAGGGCGTTTTTCCTCGCGTCCCAGCCAATCTAACCTAATTCAAATCAAGACTTAACGCAGACTACCCTTCAACGGCCAAACTAAAGACGGCGCGACGCGTTAAAATTTTCTCAACGATCAATCAAACGTTTCCTTATTTTCGCAACAACAAACACAAAAACGACGCGAATCAAAACGTTTCGGCGTTCTTTTTCGCGTCGTTTTTAATTTTCTACAACGGCAACCCCCTTTTTAGCGCAAGACGCTTCCGTTGGGGAAGGTCGACGAAGCGCGAACGCCGTCGGCCGACGGCGCGGGAGGCGCCGCCAGCGGATCGGTCGC
>JAFYQR010000101.1 GCA_017559825.1 Thermoguttaceae bacterium
ATCGAAACGGAGGATCGGCGGATCGGGCGGCGCGAGCGAACGCCGAAACGGCCCGGCGACGCGATTCTGTTTTTGCCGCCGGTCGACCCGAGCGCGGCGGAGGCGTTTTGCGGCGAGATTCTGGAAACGTCCGGCGCTCGGAACCGCGACCGCTTTTGGTTGCGCAACGGCGACGAGTTCGACGGCGAACTGCTGAAAATCGACCGCCGCCGCGTTTGGATTCGAGCGTTCGACGTCGAGTTCGCCGTTCCTCGCGGACGGGTTCGCGCCGTTCGGTTCGCGGCGGTCGAGAAAAAGACGGAAAAAGGCGAGAAGAACGAACCCGGAGAAAACGTCGAGTAAAAACGACAAGAAACGCCGTCGGCGCTCGCTCCGCGGAGAAACGAGCGCCGATTCGAGCGTCGAAGAGGCGATTAGCGCGCAAAACCAAGGCCGAAGCTGAAGACCTGCGTAATATCCGAATCGTCTTTGACGACCGGGAACGTGAAGTCGAGCGCGAGCGGAGCCGGGCCGAGCATCGGAATCGCGAAACGGAACCCGAAACCGGGCGCGACGCGGAACGTGCCCCAATCGTCGATGTTTTCCGCGACCGTTCCCGCGTCGACGAAGAACGCCAAGTGAAATTCGTCGCCGCCGGAGACCGGAATCAGGAGTTCGGCGGTGTTGTAAAACTCGAAGCGACCGCCGACGCCGAAATGCGTGTTGGCGAAACGCGGCGTTACCTCGCGGTACTCGAAACCGCGGAGGTTCTGCGAGCCGCCGCCGTAGTAGCGCTCGTAAATCGGCGCGTCGTCGCCGGACCAACCGGCGCGGGACATGAGCCCGAGCACCCAGCGACCGGAACCGTCGAAACGCTTGCGAAGCGTTTTGTAATACCGGGCGTCGACGTGCGCTCGCGGGAATTGATAAGCGCCGAACACTTGCTCGACCGTGCCTTTGAGGAGGTAGCCTTCCGACGGCGTGAACGGGTGGTTGCGGACGTCGTAGGTCGCGGTGAGCCCGAGCGTGTACATGTCGTTCTTGCCGAGAACGTCGATCAGGTCCGGAACGTAGTCGACCGACGGGTCTTTGATCTTGACGTTGTAGGCGCCGAAGTTCGCGGTCGTCGAGAAGCGCGGCGTCCATTGCCGGCCGAAGCGCAGCTCGCCGCCGTAGCGCGATTCGAACCAATCGTCGAACGAGTGGTCGCCGTAAAGCGCGGTAACGCCGAACGTGTATTTCGTGTTGAAGACGTAGGGCACGTCCCACGAAACGGAGTAGCGTTGGACTTCGTCGCCGGGGCTCGCTTGGGCGCTAAAAATTTGCCCGCCGCCTCGGAACGCGTCCTTCCAACCGTCGAGCCGCCAAAAACTCGTCGGCAAGCGGAACATGTTGAAGTTGCGCTCGGTGAAGCTGACGTTCCCGACGAGACCGTAGTCGGAGTTGACGCCGATCGACGCTTGGAACATCCCGGTGCGCCCCTCTTGAACCTTCACCAACACGTCGCCGTCGTAAATTTCCTCGTCCGGAACGACCGGCTCGAGAACCTCTTGCCCGACGGAACCGTACACGCCGTCCGAGAAGCCGGGCGCCGACGATTCGTCGTTCGTGGCGAGCGCGGCGCCGTAGTTCGCGTAGTTCGACGAGTCCGCGTACTGCGAGGGCGCGTCGGAGGCGGAACCGTCGTCGTAGGCGCGGTAACCGGCGTAACCGGAGCCGAACGCGTCGCCGACGCCGGAACTTTGCGTCGTAACGTTCGAGAATCCGGTCGGGATTTGCCGCGTTTGCGCTCGAACGACCGGCGCGGCGTCGGACGAAGCCGAACGCGGCGACGGAGCGTAAGCTCGGTAAGCCGAGGGCGCGGCGTAAGCGGAGGCGAAACCGTTCGCGTCGTCGGCGACCGGGCGGAGCGCGGCGGCTTTCGTCGGGTTCGCTTCTTGACCGCGCGTCGTTCGCGCGCCGTCTGTTTCTCGAAGTCGACCGTTGAAGTAGGTTTTGCCGTCGGCGCTTTCGGCGTCGGCTTTCTCGGCGTTTTCCGGCGAAATTTCGTTCCCGTCTTCGTCGAAGCGGCGCGCCTCTTTGACGACGCTGACGTTCGGGCGGGCGTCTTCTCGGCGAACGCGGAACGAGCGGCTTTCGTCCGGAACGACCGCGATCGTCGGGAGCTGGCCTTCCTCCGGCTTGTCGTTGAAATAGCCGGACTGCTTGAGCGTGTTCTCGCTCATGCGGATTTTTTTCCCGTTGAGGAGCTCGCCCGGCGAGACGTCGAGCATGTTCAGGACGACCGAGGTCATCGTGCGCGACTCCGTGCCGACGTAGTCGACGATCACGTCGCGAACGCGGTAGCGGTGGTCTTCCGAAATCGCGTAACGAATATCGACGACGCCCGGCTCGTCGGTGAAGAGCTGCGTCGGGACGACGTCGGCGCGGACGTAGCCCAAGTCTTGATATTTGTAACGGAGCGCGATTCGATCGAGCTCGATATCCGTTTGATTGTAGTGCGAGCCGCGCTTCACCTTTAGGAGCTTTTCGAGCTCGGCGGTCGAAACGACTTTGTTCCCTTCGAAGAGGAAGTTGCGGATTTTGTAACGCGGGCCCTCGTCGATAATGAAGCGCACGGCAACCCAAGCGTTCTCCTTGCCGAGGCCGCCGAGCCCTTCGCCCTCTTGATAGTCGTAGTCGATTCGAGCGTCGAAAAAGCCGAGCGCGCGGTAGTACTCGGTCAGCTTCGCGACGTCGGCGTCCAAACGCGCTCGCGAAAAATTGCCGCCGATGAAGTAAAGAAGACCGGGTTTGACGCTAACAAGGCTTTTGAGACGCGCCGAGCTGGCGATCGTGTTCCCGATAAACTTTGTCGCGCATACTTTCTGCTTGCGCCCTTCGTCGACGAGGTAAATAACGCCGACGTCTTCCGGGCGGTCGCCGCGCAAAATTTCGACGTGCGGCTCCGGATACTCTTTGCTTTTGTAAAGCTCGACGATGCGGAGTCGGCCGTTTTCGACTTCGTAGGGATCCATTCGCGTTTCGCCCGGTTTGATCCCGAGCTCGTCGAGAATGTCGTTTTTAGCGATTTTGCGGTTTCCAACGACGAGAATGTAGCGCATCATCCGGCGCGGCGTCAAGTCGAAGTTGACGACGACCTTGTCCGGCGCGTCGGGACGCCAAGACGTCGAAATCGCGACGTCGACGAATTGCTTCGTTTGCAGGAGCGCGCGCTTGTCTTCTTCGAGTCGTTGGCGGTTGAAACGAGCGCCGATTCGCGTTTTGACGATTTGGTTGAACTGCTGCGTCGTCATTTCGAGTCCGGAAACGCGGACGTCCTCGACGATCAGCTTTTGCGCTTCCTCTTCGGTGAGAGGCGCTTCTTCGAGCGTTTGCGCGGCCGGTTCGTCGGAGTCCGGCGTCGTCGCGGGCGTTTCGACCGGAGCGCCGGTTTCTAGAGAAATCGGCGAGCGCGGCGTTTCAATCGGATCGACGAACTCCTCGAAGTGGCGGCGGACTTCTTCCGAGGCGTTGTTCGGCGAATTGATCGGCGAGTCGGCGGACGGCAAAACGACTTCCGGGCCGGAAAAACCGGCGGCGTCGGACGCGAGCGGGGCGTCGAAGTCGAGCGAAACGTCCGCCGGAGCGGTCGGAAAATCGAGGCGCGGCGCGACCTCCGGGACGGAGGCGACCGTTTCGACTCGAGCCGGCGCGGCGGTTTGCGGGGTTGAGGCGCTTTGC
>JAFYQR010000102.1 GCA_017559825.1 Thermoguttaceae bacterium
CAATACAATGCGACTTTTTACGGTCGCGACAAGGTTCCGTAATAAGACGTTTGCTGCAAAACACCGATGCGATTTTAAGAAAAGACTCGTCGATTACGCGCGCCGTATCGAAACCGCGACGTTCCTCGCGCTCTCCCCATGACCGGCTTTCGCGTTTAAACTCGTTTCTTAAACGTCGTCGAGAACCTGCGGGTTCCGTTTATTCTAAGAATTTTCACAAAAAAATTCCGCGCCGCAATTTGTTTTATCGCGACGCGGAAGTCTGATGTTTTTAACGTTTTTTTCGGTTAAAACAGCGTTCTACTCACGCGGTTTTAGCTTTCGCCTCTTCCTCGGCGCGAACGAGTTCCGGCGAGCGGAGGTTCAAAATCGACGCGAACAACGCCGCGGCGATCAACGACGAAATAACGAGCATCCCGAAAACGCGCGGCCAGCCGGCTTCGGCGATCTTCGCGCGCTCGGCGCCGGCGGTTTCCTTCACTTTGTCGACCGTTCCTTCGGCGACGACGAAACCGGTCGCGTCGGCGAGTTGTTCGGCCAACGCGGTTCGCGCTTTCTCCGCTTTCGCTTGCAACGCTTCCGCTTTTTCCGGTTTCGCGTTCGCGGCGCGGCGCTCGGCGTCGAACAGACCTTCGGCGGCTTTCACGATCGCCGGAAGGTTTTCGTTTTCCACGTCGATTTTAACGATCGCGGCGACCGTTTGGTCGCGTTCCGCTTTGACCGGCGCGGTCGCGGAGTCGACGAGAACGCCGACGCCGAGCCCGGTAACGAGCGTCGACAGATAGCCGAACAAACCGGTCAACCCGCTCGACGCGGCGGCCGCTTTCTTCGTCGCGACCGTCGAGGCGACGCAGCCGATCAAGCATTGCGGGCCGTAAATGAAGAACCCGATCAAGCTCATCAGAAGCGCGTTCAAAACGAGCGATTCCGAATTAAACTTCCAGAAAAGGAACGCCGCGGCCGCGCAGCCGAGCATATAATAGAAACAGGTTTTCGCGCCGCGCCCTTTGAAGAGCTTGTCCATCATAAAACCGCTCAAAATAATCCCGAACGCGCCGAAAATTTCGTAACTCGCGGTCGTCCAACCGGCGGCTTTCAGGTCGACGCCTTTGGCTTGCGTCAGGAAGGTCGGCGCCCAGTCGAGAATCGAGAAGCGCACGACGTAAACGAAGAAGTTCGCCCAGCAAAGAACCCAAATCGCCCAGTTCGAGAAGACGTGTTCGCAAAGGTTCGCCCACCAACCGGCGTCCTTTTCCGATTCCGCTTCGGCGACCGGCGCCGCTTCCGCGACGTCGCCCTTGCCGCGGGTGCGCTCGTAATATTGCTCGACCGGTTCGAAGCCTTCTTTTTCCGGCGCGTCGCGCAGGGCCCAGAAAAGGAAAATCGCGCCGCTCATACTCAGCGCGGCCGGAACCAAGAAGCAATAATGCCAACCGAAACCGACGACGAACGAGTTCAAAATGAAAACCAACCCGGCGCCGAGCGAGTGCGAAATGTTCCACGTCGCAAACTTGACCCCGTGTTCGCGCGGCGCGAACCAGTGCGTCAAACTCTTAGCGCAGGGCGGGAACCCCATCCCCTGCACCCAACCGTTGATAATCCAAAACGTCCCGATGACCCAAGCGAGCTTCGTCGAGCCGATCGATTCCGGCGCGATCCCGCAGAAAACGTTCGTCGACGCGGCCAAGAAAAGCCCGATCGACATAAAGTAACGCGGATTGACGCGGTCGCTCCAAATCCCGTTGACAAAACGCGAAACGCCGTAAAGGACGCCGTGAATCGTCAAGAAGAGCCCGAGCGTCGTCTTCGTAACGCCGACCTCTTCGAGGCCCGGCATCGCCATCGTGATCGATTTCCGGACAAAGTAGAAGAAAATGTACCCGATCATCGTCCCGAACAGGATGCGCCAACGCCAATATTCGTACTGGGAATCGGAGCGCGCCGGTCGCGGAGTCGCGATTTGAACTTGCGGAGAAGACATAAATTGCCTCTATTTTCTATAATTGCGATAAATTAACGAAACGCCGACGCGAAAACGACGCGACGCCCCCTTCGCTCGACGCCAAGCCAAACGTCGAGAGCGTCTAACATCGCCGTTTTACGCAAACCGCGTATTTTTTTACTTTTTCTTCGTTTTCGCTTCGACGAGCAGATCGGCGAGAACGGAAATATCGTCCAGAACGAGTTCCGGCGTCCACCCGGCTTCTTTGAGCGTTTCGAGCGTCGCTTCGCCGGTGAGCACGAGGACGCCCGGAATCTTCGCGCGACGAGCCATTTCGAGGTCGGTGTAAATCCGGTCGCCGACCATCATAATTTCGTCGCGTTCGAGACCGTATTTGTCCATCACGCCGCCGATGGTCGCCGGGTCCGGTTTGCCCGGAACCGCTTCCGGTTTGCGACCGGTAACGTTTTCGATCAACGCTTGGACGGCGCCGCAGTCGACGAGAATCGTTTCTTGGTCGGTCGGGCAAACGGTGTCAGGGTGCGTCGCGATATACGGTTTGCCTTGGCCGATCCAATACGTCGCTTTGCAGAGGCGGTCGTAGGTCAGCGTCGTGTCGAAGGCGACGACGACCATATCCGGCTCGTCTTTTTCGTTGTATTCGTCGATCAGCGTATAACCTTGTTCGGCGAACTCTTCGCGGAGCGACGCCGTCCCGAGAACGTAAACTTTCTTGACGTTCGGGTAGTTTTTACGCAGGAAAAAATACGTCGCGGTCGCGGACGTCGAGACGTTGTCCGGCGTCGCTTTCAGGTTCAAACTCAAAATTTTCTTGAGGTAATCCTTCGCGCTCTTCGACGAGTTGTTCGTCAAGTACGTATACCCGATCCCGAGCTTTTCGAGCGTTTCGAAGACGCCGGGCGTGAACTCGAAGAGCGTGCCGCCCTTATAAATCGTGCCGTCCATGTCGAAAGCGACGTGTTTGATTTTCGACAAATCGACGGTCGGGTTGATATAGTGAACCGGGTAATGATCGTTTTTCGCGTCGAGCATCGGGAAGGTTCCTTTCAAAAACACTCGCTCCGCTTCGTTCTCGGCGAAACGAGAAAAATTGCGACATGCGGCGACGCGCCCGGGGTTAAAATTTCCGGTCGAGCCGCGACGGAGAGAAAACGTCATTATACAACGCTGGAACGGAAAGTTTCAACCCCCCGAACGCCGAAAATTTCGACGTTTTTTCGGAAAAATCGCCGTTCGCCAACGCTTTATTTCCAGTATTTTACCTATTTTCACAAAACATTGCGTCCTCGCTTACGTTTCGCGAGTTTGAGTCGAAACGCGCTCGGTTCCCCTTAACAAAATTTCGCCAGGCGCTATAATAATAAGGATAAAATTTTTCGCGCCGTCGCCGTTTTTTTAGGAAACGTCGAAAGCGCCGTTCCCGTCGGGCTCTCTCGTTTGGAAGGAAGCGTTATGACCAGTCGACTCAACACGATCGAAGAAGCGATCGAAGCGTTCAAAAATGGCGAAATCGTTATCGTTATGGACGACGAAGACCGCGAAAACGAAGGCGATTTCATCTGCGCCGCCGAAAAAACGACGCCGGAACACGTCAATTTCATGTTGAAATACGGACGCGGTCAAACGTGCGTTCCGCTCCTGCCGGATACTTGCCGCCGTCTCAACTTGACGCAAATGGTGAAGGACAACACCGCGCCGCTTCAAACGGCGTTCACCGTTCCGGTCGACCATAAAGACGCCCGCACCGGCATCACCGCGCAAGAAAAAGCGATGGCCGTTCGCGCGTTGGCCGACCCGAATTCGCAAATTTCCGACTTCGTTCGCCCGGGCCACTTGTTCCCGTTGGAAGCGAAAGAGGGCGGCGTCCTCCGTCGCGCCGGGCACACCGAAACGGCGGTCGACTTGGCGCGTTTGGCCGGTCTTTTCCCGGCGGGGCTTCTTATCGAAATCCTCGACGAAACCGGCGACCGCGCGACGACGGAAGAACTCTTCGAACTGGCGAAGAAGTTCGATTTGAAGATCATTTCGGTCGCCGAGTTGATCAAGTATCGCCGCCAACGCGAAAAGATCGTCGAGCGCGTCGCGGAAGCGAACCTGCCGACGAAATACGGCGACGGCAAGATTATCGCTTACAAAATCAAATACGAGGACGGCGAACCGATCGCGATCGTTTACGGCGACCTTTCTTCGCAAGAGGCGCCGCTCGTCCGCTTGCACTCGTCGTGTTTCACCGGCGACTTGGTCGCGTCGTTGCGTTGCGACTGCGGCGACCAGTTGCACATGGCGCTGAAAAAGATTCAAGAGGAAGGAAACGGCGTCGGCGTCTTGGTTTACCTCCCGCAAGAGGGGCGCGGCATCGGTTTGACGGAAAAAATTAAGGCGTACAATCTTCAAGACGGCGGCATGGACACGTGCGAAGCGAACCTCGCGCTCGGGCACGGCGTCGACTTGCGCGACTACGGCGTCGGCATCCAAATCTTGAAAGACTTGGGGCTCCATAAAGTGCGCTTGATGACGAACAATCCGAAAAAAGTCGAGGCGTTCGTTTACGACGGTTTCGACCTGACCGTCGTGGAGCAGGTTCCCGTCGTCGCGCCGTGCAACAAGCATAATCGTTTCTACATGGAAACGAAACGCGACAAAATGGATCACGCGCTCGAAGAGATGTGATTCCGCGTTCCCCGCGACCAATAAAGAAACCGCCCGCGCTTCCAGACGCGGGCGGTTTCTTTTGACCTCGACTTTTTACTCGACGATCACTTCGCGATTTCGGTCGTTCTGGTTTCGCGAACGACGGTAACCTTGATTTCGCCGGGGAATTGGAGCCGCTCCGTCAACGCTTGCACTACGTCGCGGCACGTCTTCGCGGCGGTTTTGTCCGTCGTCAAGAGCGGATTCACCAAAACGCGCATTTCGCGGCCCGCCTGCACGGCGTAAGCCTGCTCCACGAACGGGAACTCCATCGCGATCTTTTCGAGCTCCTCCATCCGCTTGACGTAATGCTCCAACGTTTCGCGCCGAGCGCCCGGTCGCGACGCGCTGCACGCGTCCGCCGCCGCGACGATGGTCGTGTAAGGATCGGCGATTCGCGGATCGTCGTGGTGATTGAGCGCCGCTTGCACGACTTCGATCGGCTCGCCGTAACGTTTCAGGATGTTCGCGCCGATTTTCGGGTGCCCGCCTTCGAGCTCGTGATCGGCGGCTTTTCCGACGTCGTGCAAAAGCCCGCAACGCCGCGCGAGCTTCTCGTCCAAGCCCATCTCGACCGCCATCATGCCGGCCAAAAACGCGACTTCGATCGAGTGCCGCAGCACGTTTTGACTGTAGCTCGTGCGAAAATAAAGGCGCCCGAGCAAATTCACAATGCGATCGTTCAGCCCGTGCACGTCCGCCTCTTGGCACGCCTCCGCGCCGGCTCGCTGCACGAACGCTTGGATTTCGCGCTGAGTTTGAGCGCACACTTCTTCGATGCGCGACGGGTGAATCCGTCCGTCCGCGATCAAACGAGTCAGCGCTAAACGCGCCGATTCGCGGCGAATCGCGTCGAACGCGCTCACGATCACGACGCCCGGCGTGTCGTCGATGATCACGTCGACGCCGGTGATTTTCTCGAACGCGCGGATGTTGCGTCCTTCGCGGCCGATAACGCGCCCCTTCATGTCGTCGTTCGGAATATCGACCGTGCTGGTCGTCGATTCGGCGGTGTGCGCCGCGGCGTAGCGTTGCAACGCGAGCAAAAGCGCGCTTCTCGCGTGTTCCTCGCACCGCTCGGCGACGACCTTTTCGTGTTTCAGAATCAGCGCGCCCTGCTCTTCGATCAACTCTTGATCGAGTTTTTTCAGGACGATTTCCTTCGCCTCGTCTTTCGAGAGATTCGAAAGATCGTACAAAACTTGATCTTGCGCGACGATCTTTCGCTCCAACTCGGCGTTCAGCTCCGTTTGACGCGCGATTTTTTCGGTCAGCTCGCGCCGCGTCGCTTCGATCGTTTTCTCCTGTTTGCGCAGTTCGTCGGCCTGCTGGTCGAGCGCGTCTTGTCGTTTGTCGAGCTGGCGTTCTTTTTCGTTTTGCTCGGCGCGAACGGCGCGTTTTTCGCTTTCGAGCTCTTCTTTTTGGCGCATGCCTTTTTCTTTGAGCTCGATTTCCGCTTCGCGACGGAAGTTTTCCGCGTCGAGCTTAGCGCGGCGCACGACGTCGTTCGCTTCTTCCTCCGCGTCTTTTTGGCGGACTTTATTCAAATACTGCAGACCGAAGAAGACGCCGCCCCCGGAAAGGAGCGCCGCGCCCAAGGTCGAAATCGCGGTTACGATAGAACTCACCCAAATATCCTCGCGAGTCTCCGCTCTCGTCGCGGCGAGTCCTAGGGAAACGTCGAGCGCAAAAAAGCGACGCCTCCGAGTTCCGCCTCGAAAGCGACGCGAAAAAGGATATTGCCCGAACCGAAACGGCCCGTAAAATCGCGATCCAAGAAAAGCGCGTCCGACGATTCGCTTCGACTCGACCGGCGACTCGGCGTTCGTCGGTTGTCGTTTTTTCAAGGTTCGACGCGCAAAACGCCGAACGGAATCGTCGGGCCGCCCCCGTTCGACGCAGTAAAGCGAGAGCGACCCTTTTCGTATTTTAGCAAAGATTCGCGGCGTTGACAATCGAAAAACCGGAAATTTTCGTCCGTTTCAAGAAAAAAACGTCGCGACGTTCCGCTCGTTCGCAAAACGCCGCGACGTTTCGAGTCGCCTTCGAAGATTCGACGCGCCTTCGTTAGTCTTCCATCACGTCTTTTTCGCGATTTTTGGCCAACTCGGTCGCCATATCCTCGTATTTTTTCGTCAGCTCTTGGACCGATTCCTTCGCGTCGTCGCGTTCGTCCTCGGAGATGGCCTTCGCTTTTTCCTCGGCGTCGATTTGTTTGTTGCCGTCGCGGCGGACGTTGCGGATCGCGATTTTACACTCTTCGCAGAGTTCGCGAATCATCGTCGCCATCTTGCGGCGGACTTCCGTCGAGAGCGGCGGAATGTTCAAGCGAATGACTTTGCCGTCGTTGTTCGGCGCGTACCCGAGCTCGGAGTTGATAATTCCCTTCTCAATGTCCTTCAACGTTCCGGCGTCGAACGGACGAATCAAGATTTGCTGCGGCTCCGGACAAGCGATCGTCGCGATCTGCTTGAGCGGCATTTCCGAACCGTACGCGACGACTTTAACGCCCTCGACCAACCCGGGATTCGCGCGACCGGTGCGGACGCCGGTCAACCCCTTGCGAAGTCGAGCGACCGCTTTGTCCATTCGGTCCTCGACGTCGAATAAAATTTCTTCCGTCGACATAATCGATACTTTCGTTTGGTAATCGGTGAAACAAGGTCCGCCGACCGACGAACGATCGGCGACGCGCGAGGACGCTTGAAACGCTTCGCTTCAAACGTCCTTCGCAACGCGGCGCCGACTCGCCTCGTCGACGCCTCTTCTTAGAATACAATATAAAGCGGATTCGCCGTCGACGCAAGGAGCGGGCGCGATATTTTCCCAAAAATTCCTTAGGAAACCGCGCTTTCCGCTCCGTTCGCGCCGTTCGAGGAGCGTCAACCCGCGGCCGATTCGTCCTTCGACTCGCCCGACTCGTCGTCTTCGTAGCCCGCGCCGTAGCCGTAACCGGCCCCGTAACCCGCGCCGTAGCCGTAACCGGCCCCGTAGCCCGCGCCGTAGCCGTAACCGGCCCCGTAGCCCGCGCCGTAGCCGTAACCGGCCCCGTAGCCCGCGCCGTAGCCGTAACCTCCGCCGTAACCGTAGCCTCCGCCGTAGCCGTACCCCGCGCCGTAACCGCCGCCGTAACCGTAGCCGTAACCGTAGTCGCCGCCGTGATCCTCTTCGGAGAACTCGTTGTAGAAACGGTGTTTGTCGTGGCAATTGACGATGCAGCCGAGCACGTTCGCGCCGACTTCCGCCAAAGCTTTAATCCCGGCGACGACGTCCGGACGACCGCGCCGACGAACGCGGAACACGTAAGTAACGCCGTCGACGCGAGTCGCCATCGAGGCGGCGTCGGAGACGTACAGCGTCGGCGGGGAGTCGATCAAAACGACGTCGAAGCGCGACCTTAACTCTTCGAGCATCGCGTCGAACTCGCCGCCCGCGATCAACTCGGCCGGATTCTTGCGGCGCGTCCCGGCGGTAACGACGGTCAGATTCTTCACCGGCGTCGGGCGCAACGCGCCGTCAAGCGTAATCTCGCCGCTCAACACGTTCGACACGCCTTCTTTGTTGTCCAACCCGAACCATTTGTGAATATCAGGTTTGCGCAAGTCGCAGTCGCATAAGACGACGCTCTTGCCGGCTTCCGCAATTTTGACGGCGAGGTTCGAGAAGAACATCGTCTTCCCGTCGCTCGGGTGCGGACTCGTGTTCAAAATAACGCGACCGCGATCGGTCGACGGTTGATTGAAGAGCCGCGTGCGAATTTGTCGGAAAACTTCGCACGCCGGGGCGTTCGGTTTGTAATACGCGATCAGTTCCGGGTCGGGTTTGCGAGCCTCTCGCGCTTCCTTTTTCTTTTTAGGCGTCGCGTCTTTCAACGACGCTTTAAAGGACGGGAGCTGCGTCAAAATCGGAACGCGAAGCGTTCGAGCGATTTCGCTCGGCGAGCGGAAGGTCGCGTCGGTAACGTCGACCAAATAAGCCAATCCGGCGCCGATCATAAATCCGAGCGCGAAACCGACGAACGCGAACTTAATCAAACTCGGATAAACCGGAACGTTATTCGGCGTCGCCGGGGTCAAAACGTTCAACTCGTACTCGTTGACGTTGCCGACGAGCGAAAGACTTTCCAGACTTTGCCCGAAGTTTTGGTGCATCGTTTTGAGCGATTCGAGCGCGACGCGTTTCGACTCGCGTTCTTCGTAAAACTCGTTTAACTGACGAACTTTGTCGTCTTGCGAACGCATATATTCTTCGGTTTGCAGCTGCATTTCCGCCAAACGCGCCACTTCTTGACGCACGGAACTGACGTACCCTTGGAAGAAGTCGGAATATTTAACCGACCCGATCATCCCCTCTTCGTTAATGTTCGTCGTCGTGTTTTCGAGTTGCGATCTGCGCAGCTCAAGGCGTTTTTCAAGTTCGACGACTTCGCGGTGCGCCGGGCCGAATTGAACGCGTTTGGCGGCCAATTCGTCTTCTAGCTTGCCGATTTCCGCCAACTCGCGTTGACGCGACGCGGTAACTTCGGAGATCGTGGAGATCGTTTCGGTGTCTTGCGCGCCGCGCACCGTGTTCAGCATCGTCGTCAAGATCGCGTCGTTGTCGCTCGATCCCAACATCGCGACGAGCTCGTGCGTCGGCACGTCCTTAGGATCGCGCCCGCCGAGCGCGTCTTCGAGATTATTCAACCGCGTGTTCCAACGCATAATTTGCATGTCGATTTCAACCAAGCCTTTGCTCATTTCGACAAGTTGCGTCAAAAGCGGATTGTTTTCCACGCTCCCGATGAACGAAGCGTCGGATGTGGCGATGAATTCGGTGAGCTCTTTCGTTTTCGCGTCGATTTCTTCGCGCAGTTTGTTTTGTTGCGCTTCGATCGCGTTTTTAACGGTTTCGTTCTTACGATTGTACGTTTCTTTAAAATACTCTTCGAACTTGTCGACGACCTTTTCAACGATCAGCGCCGCTTCGTTCGGATCGAGCGCGACGCAAGAAATCGTAATCGTGTTCGCGTCCTTAAAATCGCGTCCGCCGCCGCCCATCGACACCGTAAGCGTTTTTTTCAACGCGGCGATAGCGGCCGGTCGCGTAATTTCTTCGCCGGTTTCTTCGTTCGCCAATTTGACCGTCTTGATCGCGTCGCGGTGTTCCGCCAAGAGCGCGTCCCAAACGGAACCCAAAATACGCTCGGTCAAAATAATCGTCGAGAGCGTTTCCAAGTTGTCGCTTGGCTGCGCCTTTTGCGTCCCGCCGACTTGGTCGTAAGAACGCAAAAGCGACGACGCGTTCGCCGTCGGGATATAAATTTCCGACTTCGCTTCGTATTCTTTCGGCGTGATCGTGAACTTATAAACCGCCAACGCGCCGCCGATAATCGTCATCAGCGCGACGATCCAAAATTGACGGCGAAGAATCCCGAGCACGTCGAAAAAGTTCAGGTCGCGAGAGCCTAAGGCTCCGCCGACGCTCTGCGGCGCCGGGCCGCGCGGCGCGTCCGGAACGCGGCGTTCCACGCGAGCGC
>JAFYQR010000103.1 GCA_017559825.1 Thermoguttaceae bacterium
CGACGCGAAATGGGCCCCGACCGGCGCCGCGTTTGTGCGCCGCGTCGCGTCGAGCGAACCTTGCGGCGGGCGCGACGTCGTTCTCGTGTCGCCGAGCGACGGGACGTCGACGCCGATCGTGAAAGCGTCGGAACTGATTCCGCGCGACGCTGAGTCGAACAAACCGATCGAAGGCGCGAAACCGTTGAACGTCGAGGATTACGCGCTCTCCGACGACGCTAATCTTGTGTTGATTTATACGAACTCGAGGCGCGTTTGGCGGCGCAACACGCGGGGCGATTACTGGATTCTCGACCGCAAAAACGACGTCCTGCGTAAGCTCGGCGGAACGTTCGCCGCGCCGTCGACGCTTCAATTCGCGAAGATTTCGCCGGACGGAACGCGCGTCGGATACGTTTGTAAAAACGATATTTACGTCGAAGAGATTTTGACCGGGAAGATTCGCCGCGTTACCTTCGACGGGAGCGCCGACATTATAAATGGAACGTTCGACTGGGTTTACGAAGAGGAATTCGACTGCCGCGACGGTTTCCGTTGGTCGCCGGACGGCAAGAAAATCGCGTTTTGGCGGCTCGACTCGTCGCGCGAACCGGCGTTCGTAATGCTCGACGGCGTAGGACTTTCCGGCGTCTCCGGCGCGGCCCGCGTCGTGCAAGTCGACGGCGACTTCCGAACGCTCGACGACGACGCGCCGCAAGCGGAGAAGGGGGCCGACTCGCGAAACTCTCAAAAAGACGACGCGCAAAAGATTTTGAAAGAACGACTTGCGTCGTATCCGACGATGGTTTCGTTTAAGTATCCGCGCGTCGGATGCGAGAACGCGACGGCGCGAATCGGAATCGCGACGTTGCCGGAACTCGGCGACGAAACGTCTGAAATTCCGCTGAAATTCGTCGATTTTAAGGACGAAAACGAGTTTTATCTCCCGAGAATGGAATGGTTTAATGGGCGGCCCGGCCCGATCGTGCAAAAAACGCCGCGTTCGCAACGCCGTTGCGACTTTTACGCCGTCGACGCGGAGACCGCCGAACCGACGCTTTTGTTTAGCGACGCCGATCCAAACGGCGCTTGGCAAACGGTTTACGACGTGAAACCGCTCGGCGACGGCAAGCGATTTTTGGTCGCGTCGGAGCGCGACGGTTTTCGCCGTTTTTACCTCGGCGCGTTTTCCGACGCCGTGTCGCTGACGCCGATTACGCCCGCCGGTTCGGACGCGATCGATTTCGTCGCGTTCGATTACGACGCGAACGGTTGCGAAAGCGGCGTTTACTTTTACGCGTCCCCGGAAAACGCGACGCGGCGTTTCCTTTATCGTTCGTCTTTAGACGGTTCGACGGAGCGTGTCGCCGTCGCGGAAAACGACGCGGCGTCCGAAAACGCCGACGCGCCGAGCGCGAACGACTTCGCTTTCGAAACGTGGAACGTTTCCGCCGACTCGCGTTGGGCGATTTTGCGTCGTTCGGCGTTTGGCGTCCCGTCGCGAATCGACTTGGTAAAGTTGGAAAGCGGCAAAGCGCAAGTCGTGAAAACGTTGGAGGATAACGCCGCGTTGCGCGAACGTTTGGCGAAAGAAAATCTCGGCGCGTTCGAGTTCGTTTCGCTTGAAATCGACGGCAAAATCGACGTCGAATTTCCGTATGACAAGAAGCCGCAAGACGACGCGCAAATCGACGAAAAAGTACAAATCGACGGTTGGGTTATCTTGCCGCCCGACTGGAATCCGAACGACGCTAAGCGTTATCCGGTGTTGGTTTACGTTTACGGCGAACCGGCGGGACAAACCGTCGTCGATTCCTGGGGCGGCTCGACGTATATGTACCATCAAGCGCTCGCGCAACGCGGCTGCGTCGTCGTCAGCTTCGACAACCGCGGGACGCCGGCGCCGAAGGGGCGCGAGTGGCGCAAGTGCGTTTACCAACGTTTCGGAGCGGTCGGACGCAGCGACCAAGCCGCCTCGTTGCGACAATTTATCGAAACTTGGCCCGGCGCGTCGAAACTCGATTTAAGTCGAGTCGGCGTTTGGGGTTGGAGCGGCGGCGGAACGTCGACGTTGAACCTGCTTTTCAACTATCCGGACCTTTATACTTGCGGCGTTTCGATCGCGCCGGTGCCGGACTACCGCAATTACGACACGATTTACCAAGAGCGTTATTCGGGCTTAATTACCGAAACGCCCGAGAGTTACGAATTTGGTTCGCCGATCGGTTTCGCGTCCGGATTGAAGGGGAAACTCCTCCTGATTCACGGGAGCGGCGACGACAACTGCCACTACCAGACGTCGGAACGGCTGATCGACGCGTTAATCGCCGCCGGCAAAGAGTTTGACGCGTTCGCGTACCCGTTCCGTTCGCACGGAATTTACGAAGGGCGCGGCACGTCGTTGCACTTGCGCAAGAAAACGCTCGAATTCTGGTCGCGTCATTTGCTCGACGCCGGCGAAGATTCGGCGAAATAAACGTGTTTTTTACTGCGTGTCGCTTATTTGCTCGACGCTTGTAACTTATTTGGACAAAAGAGTCGACGCGCTTTATTTTTTACAGGAGTTATATGATGTCAAAGAAACGAAATCGATCGCGACGCTTTTGGCGTTCGACCGCGATTTTGACGCTTGCGACGACGCTTAGTCTCGGAAGCGCGACGGCGTTTAGCGTCGCGGGAGAAACGTTGCCGACGCCGTCTTATCCTATTTCCTCCGTTGGTTTTAGCGTCTCCGATTTTAAAGTCGAAGGCTTGACCGCGCCGGAGGGGATCGACGTCGCTCGTCCGCGTTTTAGTTGGAAATTGTTTTCGCAAGACTTAAACGAAGGTCAGTCGGCGTACCAACTTAAAGTTGTTAAAGAGTTTGGCGACCGCGAGTTGGTTTGGGATTCCGGGCGCGTCGAGTCGGACGCTCAACTTTTTATCGAATACGACGGTAAGTCGCTTGAACCGGCGACGGAGTATTCGGTCGAGTTGGTCGTTTGGAACAAAGACGGTTCGCGCAAGTCGCAAGTTTTCACTTGTTTTTCGACCGGCCTTTTCCCGACGGACGCGGATTCTAACCCTTGGAAAGGCAAGTGGATCGGGCTTAGCTCGACCGCGCCGGAAATTGAACCGGCGGACATTAAAAAGTCGAGCTGGATCGCGTTCCAAGACACGTTTTCGCTGCCGAGCGGGTTTTCGACTTATCGCTTCGCTTTCGACGTCGCCGAGAAGGCCGAAATCGCCGCCGCGGTCGCGAACTTTTCCGCCGACAACAGCAGTTACATATACTTGAACGGCGAGGAGTTAGGCGGTTCCGACGAGTACCGCTACGCCGCGACGCGCGATATGACGTCGCTCTTACGAGACGGGAAAAACGTTCTCGTTATCAAGGTCAACAACGTCGGCGGTTCTCCGAATCCGGGCGGGCTTCTCGGCGCGTTTTATATCCGCGATAAGTCCGGTAAAAAAACGGATTACGTTACCGACGAGACTTGGAAATCGATCGAAGGTTTCGACGAAAGTTATATCGCGCCCGATTTCGACGACTCGAAGTGGGGTAATTCCTTTGTTTTGGCCGCTTGCGACGCCGATCCTTGGAAGGTTGTCGAGACCGCTCCGGCGGAGCTTCCGGTTCCGGCGCGTTATCTTTCCAGCGTTTACGAAATGCGTCAAGACGTCGAAGTCGAGCGCGCGGTCGTCTTTATGTCGGGGCTCGGCTATTCGGAGTGCTATTTGAACGGCCTCAAACTCGGCGACCAAATTTGCGGGCCGATGTTCACCGATTACGATAAGCGCGTTCCTTACGTTACTTACGACGCGACCGACGTGTTTAAAGCGACGAAAGCCGTCGGCGCCGACGAAATTGAAATCGGCGTAACGCTCGGAAACGGACGCTTTTACGCTCCGCGCGTCGACAAGTGCGTCCACTACGGTCTGCCGCGTTTGCTCTTCCAAATGCAAGTCGAATACGCCGACGGATCGACCGACATTTTCGTTAGCGACGAAAATTGGAAGGGAACCGCCGCCGGGCCGATTCTCGAAAATAACGATTACGACGGCGAGGTTTACGACGCGCGCCGAGCGACCGTTGTCGACCCCAATTCCGACGCCGCGAAATACGTCGACAGGGCATCGCGCTTCCTTGAAACTCGCTTCGGAACGTCGGTCGCGATCGCGACGGAACGTCAAGTCGAAATTTTCGACGCGCCGAAGGGGAAACTCGTCGCGCAGTCGATTCCGGCGATGCGCAAAACGGTCGAAGTTAAACCTAAGTCCGTCAAGGAGATCGAGCCGGGCAAATGGATTTTCGACTTCGGCCAAAACTTGGTCGGCGTTCCTTGCTTGCGCGTCCAAGGTCAAGCGGGAACGGAAGTTAAGATGCGCTTTGCCGAAACGCTGATTACCGAGGGCCCGCGCGCCGGGAACCTTTATGTTGCGAACCTCCGCACGGCGAAACAGCGCGATATTTACGTTTTGCGCGGCGATTCGACGCAAGAGGTTTACGAACCGCGGTTTACGCACCACGGTTTCCGTTACGCCGAACTGACCGGCTACCCGGGAACGCCCGATCTTACCGCGTTGACCGCCAACGCGGTAAACACCGATTTGCCGGTTGTCGGCGCTTTCGAAACGTCGAACGAAACGATCAACAAAATCTACTCGAACATCGTTTGGGGGACGCGCGGCAACTACCTGCATATGCCGACCGACTGCCCGCAACGCGACGAGCGGATGGGCTGGCAGGGCGACCGCGCCGCCGAGTCGAAGGGCGAAATGTATATTTTCGACGCTAACACCATGTATAACAAGTGGATGCAAGACGTCGAAGATTCGCAAATGGAAAACGGCAACGTCGCCGACGTTTGCCCGGCGTATTGGCGCTTCTACAGCCCGAACGTTACTTGGCCGAGTGCGCAAGTCATTATTCCGCAAACGCTTGCGGTGATGACCGGCGACGAGCAAGCGATCGCGAAACATTACGATTCGCGCAAAAAATGGCTCGACTATATGTTGTCGCTCGTCGACGAGGACGGCACGACGTCGAAGGACAATTACGGCGACTGGTGCGTTCCGCCGGAGCGTAAGGAGCTGATTCACTCCGAAGACCCGGCGCGCCGTACGAATCCGAGCCTCGTTGCGACGGCGTACTTAATTTACGATATGAAAATCGTCGCCGACTTCGCCGAAAAACTCGGCAAGAAAGAGGACGCCGATTTCTACCGCGCTCGCGCCGCCGAGATGACAAAAGCGTTTAACGTCAAGTTTTACAACGCGGAAAAAGGCGTCTACGACAACGCGACGCAAACGTCCTGCGTTCTGCCGCTTCGTTTCGGACTCGTTCCGGAGGGCGACCGCGAAAAAGTCTTCGCGACGTTGACGCAAAACATTGAAAACGTTACGAATATGCACGTCGGCACTGGGCTGATCGGCGGACAGTGGAGCAATCGCGTCCTGAGCGATATGGGACGAATCGATATTCCGTTCGCGTTCGCAACCAACCGAGATTACCCGAGTTGGGGCTACATGATCGAGAAAGGCGCCACCACGATTTGGGAACTTTGGAACGGCGACACGGCCGACCCGGCGATGAACAGCGGCAACCACGTGATGCTCGTCGGCGACCTAGGCGTCTGGTTCTACGAGTACCTCGCGGGGATTAAAGCGGACGAAAATTCGCTCGGTTTTAAACGTATCGTTATGCGACCAAATGTCGTCGGCGACTTGACTTACGTTAGCGCGAAACACGACTCGCCGCGCGGCCTGATTATCAGCGATTGGCGACTCGACGAAAACGGAACGTTCGTTTGGAGCGTCGCGGTTCCGCCGAATACGACGGCGTTCGTTTCCGTGCCGACGACGAATCCGGAGTCGCTAAACATCTGTTCGACGCGACTTAAGATCGTGCCGCCGGAAGCGGGCGAGATTCGGAGCGCGAAGTACGAACGGATTTTCGCGCCGTTCGACGTCGCGTCGTTGAAGAAGACGGCGACGGACGGTCGCGTCGAGTTCGAACTCGGCTCCGGCTTTTACGAAATTACCGCCGAGTTGCAACATTAATAAAAATCTGGACTTAGCGGTATTTTAGGAAGACGGCGCGTCGTCGGAAACGGCGGCGCGTCGTCGTTTTGTTTTTTACTTTTGAACTCGAATCGATGAAGCCGACGAAGTATCGCTATTTGCTTTTATTTGTTCTAACCACCGTAATTTGGGGGTTTGGGTTCCTAGTCGTCAAGAATTTGACGAACCGCGAAACGCCGGTTTACTGTATTCTGACCGGTCGCTTCGTTTTGGGATTTGCGACATTATGTCTTGTGCGCAAGTTGGCGAAATCGCCGAGGATAACCGCGAAAGAAGTTCTTCGAGGCGCGATTTGCGGGACGGTTCTTTTTTGCGCGTTCGCAACGCAAACTTGGGGAACGACGATGACAACGCCCGCTAAAAACGGAATGCTCACAGGGACTTACGTTCTGTTCGTTCCGCTTTTTTTGACGGCGCTCGAACGCAAAATTCGTTTGCGGCCCTTTGTCGACGCGGCGATTTGCGCGGTTGGGCTTTTCGTTTTTTTCGAGGTTTACCGAGATACGACGTCGTTTAATATGGGCGCGGTTTTTTCGTTGGTTTCAGGCGCCTTTTTTGCGATTCATTTCATTGCGACGGAACGACTTGCGTCGCGCTTCGATCCGATCAACTCGGCGGCGTCGCAGTTGGCGACGGTAGCGGTTTGGGCGATTCTTTTTTCGGCGGTTTCCGAGCGGGATAAAATCGATTTCGCGACGATCGCGACGTCGCGAAGCGTCGCGGAATTTCTTTATCTCGGCGTTGTTTCGACCGGGTTCGCGTACTGGTCGCAAGTTCTTGCGCAGTCGAAACTTGAGTCGACGGTAATTTCGGTCGTCGCTTGTTTGGAGTCGATTTTCGCGGTTGTTTTTTCGATACTTTTCGGTTACGAAACGGTTTCGGTCGGAATTGTCGTCGGAACGGTAATCGTTTTAACCGCGACGGCGCGTTCGGCGACGGCGCCGCTTCCGAGCGAAGGAAAAACGAACGGCGAAAACAGCGAGAAGAAAACGGCGTAACGCCTTGGAAATTTAAAGGTTGCGGCGCGTTAAAAACGACGAGCGACGGAGGCGCGACAATAAAACGAGCGTCGGCGAGCTTGAGTTCGCTCGTCGACGCTCGTTTTGATTTTTTAACGCAAGTTTTTAATTGAGAAGCGGTTAGTCGTTTTGAATTTTGACTTTTTTATCGCGGGAAGCGGCTTCGCGGAGCATATTGCGCGTGTTGTGGCAACGCAAAATGTGTTCGTATAAGCCGATCCAGCTTTTTTCTTTCGCCGGGTCGCGACGGTAACACGGGTCGGCGGCTTCCGGAGCGCGTTCTTCGCCGATAAACCGGCCGCCGTCGGGGTTTCCGCCGAGGTTGCGCGGATAACCTTGGCGGTCTTCGAGCGCCCATTGGAGCGAGTGCAGCCACTCGTGCAGCATCGGTTCGCCGTCCGGTTCGCTCGACGCGGCGCCGGTTCCCCAGTTGAACGAAATATAGGTGGCGCCGCGAGTTACGGGCGACCATTCGCCGATCGCGCCGCCGAAAAGAAGGAGCGGAATCGCGTCGTTTTGCACGTCGGCGGGCGCGGTTCCGCCGGTTTTCACGAACGCCATGATCGTATCCGTCGAATTTACGGGGATTTCCGGCAACAGCGGAAGGATTCCAACCGGCCCGGCCCAATAACGCCCGTCGACGTTCGCCATCTCCGTCGCGGTCTTTTCGACGACTTCGAGCGTCCACTCGATACGGAGCCAACCGTCGGAAAACTTCTCGACGAATTGCGCGAAACCGGCCATGCCGCGACGAATGCGCTCGATTTCTTCGTCGTCGTAAACGTATTGAGCGCGTCGTTTAACGTTGCCTTCTTGCCAAGTAAAGTCGAGCGAGCGCACGACGAAGGCGCGAACCTTCCAAACGCCCGCTTTCGCCGGATCGCGGTTTGGTTCGACGCGTTGACGCAAAACATCGAACTTGCCGCGCAGAAGACGCCGCGTCGCGTCGTCGGTTGGCGACGTTTCATAAATATTTTCGGCGAGTTGGAGAGCGTCGTTCCAAAGTTCCGCCTTTTCAAGGCGTTCGAGCTCGGCGAGGCGTTCGATTTGCGTCAAAGCGTCGTCGGCGAAGGAAGGGGCGGCGCAACCGACCAGCGCGGCGGCTGCGAAAAGGAGGGAACGACCGAGTTTTCGGAGCGAACGAAACGAGGGAACTGCGCGAACTGTCAAGGCCTATCTCCTTAAAATTCAAAAGGCAAAGTAAAACGAAAGAGAACGGAAAAGCGCGTCAAGCGGCGTCGGATTTTTCGTCCGCGGCGATACAAAAACGAAGAATCGGGCGGCCGGTTCCAACGTTGGACGCGACTTCTTCAAGCGAAACGACGTTCGGATTGGAAGGTTCGTTAAGCGGTTGTTCCGCAATGGGTTGCGTCGATGCTTCGGGCGCGTGTTCCTCGTTTTCAGCTTGCTCGCGCTCGGCGAGGCGCTCTTCGCGGAGTTCCCGTACGTCGCTTTGAATCGCTTCTTTTTCGAGCCAAATTTCGTGCCGCCAATAATCGGCGGTTTCGAGTTTCTCCAACGTAGCGAGGGTTTGCCGAGCGTCCGAAAAGCGTTTAACGTGCCGGTAAAGCGTCGCGAGGAGAAGCAGCGCTTCGGCGTCGTTCGCGTTCTTTTTCAGAACGGATTTCAACGCGCATTCCGCTTCGAACCACTCGCCGCGCAGGTAACGAGTTTGCGCTTCGAGGAAGAGCTCGCCGTCCGCGTCGAAAAGGAGCGATTTTTCGTAACGTTTAAACCGTCCGCCGGCGACCGCGCCGAGGAAAATCCAACCGATCAAAAAAACGACGCCGGACGACGCGCGGAGGTAGCCGCTCGGAAAATCGCTCCAAAAAAAGTTGACGAAAAGCGTCGCTTGCGCGAGGGCGCCGAAAAGGAGCGCGAACGCCAACTGATCCCAAAGCCCGCGCCGAACGACTCCGACGAAGCCGGGCCAAAGCGAAAGAGGCGAAAAAACGACGCGCAACGGAACGCTCCTTATTAATAATAACGACAAAAACGAGTTTCGCTCGAACGCGAGCGGCCCGAGACGAAATTTTCTCGAGCTTTTTCAACGTTTTCGAGGATACGCCTTTGAGCGAACCTTGTCAAGGCCGATTTTTTATGTTATTTTTATAGGGACGCGAGCGAAGGAGCGGACGTCGCGGCGGTTCGCCGGGAAATTTTCGAAGTTTGGGGATTTAGGGAGAAAATAACGAAAATGCAACCGGAATTTATCGCGCTCCAAGGCGAAAACGTCGACCAAACGGCGGCGGTTCGACGAGTCGTCGACGCGTTGCGGGACGGGAAGACGGTCGTTTTGCCAACCGAAACGGTGTACGGACTCGCGGCGCTCGCGTCGAACGCGTCGGCGGTCGAGCGGTTGATCGCGGCGAAAGGGCGGCCCGCCGGGCGACCGTTGGCGCTCGCGATTTCCGGCGTCGACG
>JAFYQR010000104.1 GCA_017559825.1 Thermoguttaceae bacterium
CAACAATATAACGTGGCGGCTCAGCCCTATCCGCAACAGCAATATAACGCGGCTCAACCTTATCCGCAACAATATAACGTGGCGGCTCAGCCCTATCCGCAACAGCAATATAACGCGGCGGCTCAACCTTATCCGCAACAATATAACGCGGCGGCTCAACCCTATCCGCAACAACAGTATAACGCGGCTCAGCCTTATCCGCAACAGCAATATAACGCGGCTCAACCCTATCCGCAACAACAGTATAACGCGGCTCAGCCTTATCCGCAACAATATAACGCGGCGGCTCAATCGAAGGGGCAATGGAACGGCGATACAAGTTTATGGCCGCAAACGCCGGACGTTGTGCCGAGAAATTTTGGAAACGTGTTTGGGACGTGTTTTAGTAAATTTGCTTGTTTTACAGGACGAGCGACGAGGTTCGAATTTTGGATGTTTTATCTTTGGTTCGTTCTTCTAGGTTTACTTACTTCATTAATAGACGCTTCGATTGGCGCTCCGGTATTCACTGGGGTAGTCGTGTTCGTATTATTTTTGCCCTATTTAAGTGTTACTGCACGTCGCTTGCATGATTCGAATAAGTCCGCTTGGAATCTTTGTTGGTTTTTTTTGCCATATATCGGCACGGTTATCGTTTTAGTGTTGTGCGCTCTAGCTTCGACGCCGGGGCCGAATCGCTTTGGCCCGCAACCGGTTAAGCAGCGGTAAATGCGAGGACGCTAAAGATTGCCGTTTTATAAGAAAAAGGAAAATTTGTCCTTTATCGTTTTGAGCTAGGGCGAGTAGACGTATTGCCGTTTCGCAACGGAAATTGGGCAATATGTCGACGCGTCCTAGCGACGCGTCAATTTTTTGAGTAAGGTAAATGCAATGAAACGCCTCCGTTATCTTTTCCTACTTCTTTTGATCTGTATTGTTTTCATCGGTTGCAAACGCGAAATTCGTCAAGATATTGTAGAAGGAGCGCTCGAAGCGCTGCGAGAAAACGGTCTTATCGCCGGCGCGCCGGAATCGCAGGAACGAGGGGACGCAACCTTCGTTGCGTCCGAGCCGGAACCGCGGGAACAAAATATGGTTACCTGCACGGCGTGTCGGGGAAACGGCAGATGCTGCTGCTGTAACGGTAGCGGTAGCGGCGATACGGATTTTTTTTGTGGCTGCTGCGGGGGGAACGGCGTTTGCGACTATTGCGAAGGCGAGGGGCGTTATCCTGAAAATATGGATCTTGTTGCCGACGCTTTTAACTACGTTACCAAGAAGGGGCTTTGTAATATGTGTCGAGCTACCGGCCGATGTTCTTTTTGCGGCGGCGTCGAACGTCCGGCTTGGCGCGGCCCCTGTTTCGCTTGCTGCGGAACAAACGTATGTGCTCTATGCCAAGGTAAAAAATATGTTGATGTTATGGATAAAGGAGTGAAAGCGCGGGAGTAACGCCGTTCCGGTCGAACCCAAAACTGTTGGAGGAGAACGAACTTTTCCACCGCGTTTTAAAAAAGACGAATTACCGGAAGTTTAAAGGGAAAACGCGAGGTGCGAATCGGTTGTCGGCGTTTCTTTTTCCCTTTTTAAGTTAAGCGCTGAAACTGACAAAAACGTCAAGAAACGCGCCCCCGGTCGAGCGGCGGCGGAAAGCGCGGCGTTCGACCGGGGGCGCGTTTGGCGTTAAGACGTTGCGTTAACGTTGTTTAAGAGCGATGTTTGCGTTCGGAGGCGTTACTGCGCGTCGCGGACTAGGCCGGGGAAAATGTCGAGGTCGAGCGGTTCGAAAAGTCCGGCTTTGAAGCGTTCGATCGCGACCGCGCCCATCACCGCGTTGTCGGTGCAGAGCTTCGGCGGCGCGACGTAAAGTTTGAAACGGTTCTTTTTCGCCGCGTCTTCCATTTTCTCGCGGAAACGAGCGTTCGCCGCGACGCCGCCGCCGACGCAAAGCGTCTTCATACCGCATTTTTTTAGCGCTTGAACCGACTTCCCGACTAAACAGTCGACGACCGCCTCTTGGAACGACGCGGCGATATCGGCGCGCTCTTGCTCCGAAATTTGCGTCGTCGAAAAGTCGACCTTGCCGACCCCGGCGAGCTTGTACCGAACCGCCGTTTTAAGTCCGCTGAAGCTAAATTGCAACCGCTCCGGGTCGTTCAACATCGGGCGCGGGAACGCGAACGCTTTCGGATTTCCGGTTTCCGCCGCCTTTTGAATGCTCGGGCCGCCCGGGTACGAGAGCCCCAACATCGACGCGACCTTGTCGAACGCTTCTCCGGCGGCGTCGTCGATCGTCGTGCCGAGCGGTTCGAAGTCGATCGGCCCGGCGCAACGGTAAAGGCTCGAGTGCCCGCCGCTGACGATCAGTCCGACGCAGGGGAAAAGGTCTTCGTCGAACGCGACGCGGCAAGCGTAAATGTGCGCCTGCAAATGGTTAATCGCGACGAGGGGTTTGTTCGCCGCGACGCAAAGCGCCTTGGCCGCCGTCAAACCGATCAGGAGCGAACCGGCCAAGCCCGGCGCGTTGACGACCGCGATCGCGTCGAGGTCGTCGAGCGTCGTTTCCGCTTGCGCCAACGCGTCCGAAACGACCGGCAAAATCGCTTCCAAGTGGCTCCGCGACGCGATTTCCGGAACGACGCCGCCGAAACGTTGGTGAACGTTGATTTGCGACGCGAGCGAAGCGCCCAAAACTTGGCGGCGGTCGTCGACGACGGCGGCGGCCGTTTCGTCGCAACTCGATTCGATCGTTAAAATTTTCATCTTTTATCCGTTTTCTCGGTTGGCGGCGTCGGAGGGACGCTCGACGTTTGGTTTTCGGCGCTTTTCAACGCTTAGGGCGATAAGGGCGGCGGCCCGAACGCGGCGTTCAAGAGGTTCCGTTCCCCTTATTATCCGGCGACGAGCGATTTTGTCAACGGGCGCGGATTATTTCGTTTCCTCCGCTTTTTCGGCCGCTTTTTTCGCTTCTTCCGCTTTCTCGGCGGCGCGTTTCATTTTCTTTTCGAAACGTTCGCGGACGCCGGGCGCGAGGTTCGCCGCTCGAACGCCGATTCCGTTGGCGTTGTTGCGCAGGTTGCGCGGGACGCCGGAGTTGGCCGGGCTGTTGAGAATCTGCGATAAACCGTCGAGACCGCGGCAAACGAGCGTCGTCGAGCCGCCGCCGTCGAGATTGAGTCCGACGGAAGCGCCGAAGTATTTAAGCGTTTCGCCGACTTCGGTTAGCGTCGCGCCGACGCTGTGTTTCGGTTGGCGCCCGTCGACGATCAAGAGATAAACGTAACGCCCGTCCGCGGAAATTCCGACGGCGGTGCGCGGGTGCCGGTCTTTGTTCGCGATTTCCGCGACGACGCCGTCTTTCAAAACGATATTGCTTCCGGCGACGCCCGCTTGAATCTTTTTGACTTCTTCGTCCGAAATGTTCGGGTCAAGGTCGCAAATTTTCGCAGTTTTGTCTTTGTAAACGACGAACGCGGGGCGGCCCGGCTCCGGTTTCGAGACGAGAACGCCGTCGCTTGCGCCGAAGCCGAGGAGGTTCGAATCGCCTTGAGTGCGGATTGTTTCGGCGTTGAACGGATTGTAAAAATTGGCGTTGACGGCGACGGCGAGCTTGTTTTCGTCGAGGAAATCGGCGGTCGTTTGGCGCCAAGTTTCGCGTTTTTCCGGTTCGTAGTTCTTGTTGCGTCCGGTCGCGACGAACTCGACGCCGCGCGCTTGGAGGTCGATTTTGACGACTTGCCATTTGTTGAGAACCGGCGTTTCGACGAAGAGTTGCGAATACTCGACGCCGCGATAGAGCGGGGCCCAAACGACGCCGGAGTCGGCGGAATCGTCGGCTCGGACGACGGCGGGCGCGGAGTCGACGTTAAACGGGGCGGTTTGCGTAAAATCGGCAACTCCGACAACCGCGACGGCGGCGAGCGTTGCCGCGCTCAACCGAAGCGAAGCGAGCGAACGAAGCGAACAAGTCGACGAAACCAAGAACGGGGCGAGTTTTTTCATCGGGAAATCTCCTTGAAACGACGGCGAAAAGGGAAAGGCGGCGTCCGGCGGCGCGGCGAAGGGCGGAAAACGCAAAACGCCCGCGAACCGGTTCGACGTCGTTATTATAACGGACGCGGCGGCCGATTGCAAGCGTTTTGTCGAAACGAAGAAAACGGAAAGAAGCCGTTTAATTCTCGAACGTTAAAAAGCCGAACGCGTCGCGGCCGCGGTTCGAGTTTTCGACGTTCCAACATTCGACGCCGACGCCGGGGACGATTCGCCGCGCTTCGAGGCGCCAAACGTCGCCGCTTCTCGGAGGCCGGGCCGTCAACGTTTCGAGCGGAATCGCGATTTCGAGCGTCCAATCGGCGTTCGTTTCGTTTTTCGCGACGAAAACGCCCGGGTTCCAAGTTTGGTCGCCGAAAAGCGAGTCCGCCGCCCAACCTCGGCAGTCGAACGCGAACTTGAACGCCGTCGCGTAATCGCCGTCCAAATCGATTCGGAACTCGACGCGATCCGACGTCGAAAGATCGGCGTCGCGCGGTCGCGGCGGTTCCGGCGCGTTTGGGTCGACCGTCGGATAAGCGAAATCCGCCGACTTCGGACAAACGACGCCGACGTATAAAAAGCGATCGTCGCAAAGGAGCGAAACGGTCGTTCCGAGCTCCGTCGACGCGGCGCGGTTCTCCGCTTTCCAAGCGCGGACGGCGGTCGCGGTCGCGTCCAGCTCGTCGGTCGGCGGGAATTCCGGAATCGGCGACGTCAGCGCGAATCGAGCGGCGGCGTCCCAAACGGTCGGTTCGAAAACGCCGTCGAGGTAAGGGCGACCCGGCGAACGTCGGCAAACGGCGGTCGCGAACGGACAGTCGGTTTCGCCGTTCGGAAGAACCGAGCGTTCCGGCGTCGCGAGCCAATACTCCGCTTGCGCTCGGGCGCCCCAAAGACTCGCTCGATCCGCGAGCGAGCGGTTCCAATAATAACGCAACGCGCCTTGAACGTCGCCGCGAGCTCGTTGCGCCGCCGCCAACGGAAAGCGGATTGGCGGCGACATAAACGTTTCCGGCGCGACCGCTCGGAGCGTTTCGCCGAGGTTCGCCGCGTTTTCCAACCGAGGGCCGAGCGTCGCCGACGAGTCGAGCGCCAGCGCGGAGCGCGAGCCGACCG
>JAFYQR010000105.1 GCA_017559825.1 Thermoguttaceae bacterium
CCGAGCGCCGTCCGACGCTCTTTCCGCTCGACGACGCCCCCGCCGCGCCCGACGATTCGCCGAACGTCGTCGGCTGGCGCCCGCTCGAAGACGCCGCTTTTTTCACGCCTCTCGTCTTTTACGGGCCGAGCGGTTCCGGCAAGACGCGCCTTGTCGAGGGAATCTGCCAAAGCCGCCGACTCGCCGATCCGAGCAAAACGCTTTACTACCTTTCCGGTCTTGATTTCGCCCGTTCGCTGACGAACGCGATTCGGCGCGAGCAAACGCAAATCTTCCGCGGCCTGCTAACGCGAGCGAACGTCCTCGCGATCGAAAACGCCGACGTTCTCGCCGAGCGCGAGGCGGCGCAGTCGGAGTTTTTGCCGATTCTCGACGCCGCCGCTCGGGAACGCAAACTCGTTATTTTGACGTTTTCGAGGGTTCCGAACGAAATTCCCGGTTTTTCGCCGGAACTCGCCGCTCGCCTCGGCGCCGGTCTTCTGATTCCGACGCGCCTCCCGACTCGCGAAACGAAGCGATTCGTCGTCGAGCGAGCCGCTGAAAAGCTCGGGCTGCGGCTCGACGACGCGACGGTCGATTTTTGCGTCGACAACTCGCCGTCGTCGGTCGGCGGCGTCTGCGGAACGCTTGTTCAAGCGGCGCAAGAGTTCGCGAACCGTCTGCGAACGCCGTCCTCCGACAATTTCCGAGCGCTCCTCGAAGAGCGGAACCCGGCCCCGACTTGGACGCTCGACCGAGTGATTAAGGCGACCGCGAAACAGTTTTCCGTTTCGGTCGTCGAAATGCGGAGCAAAAAACGTTCAAAGACGCTCGTTTTGGCTCGCAACGTCGTTTTTTACCTCGCTCGCAAACTGACCGACGCGACGTTTCAGGAAATCGGACGCGAATTTTCGAACCGCGACCACTCGACGACGCTCCGCGGCGCCCGCGACGTCGCCGAAGCGCTCGAAACGGACGCCGAGCTCCGTTTCCAAGTTCGCGAAATCGTCGCCAAGCTCCGCGCCGAGGAGCGCGTCGCGCTTTAACGTCCGTCTATCCGTCGCGACCGTTTTCTTCGTCGCGACCGGTCTCTTTCGTCGAATCCGGCGAACCGTTCCAACCGACGTCGACGCGGCGACCGAACGCAAAAAACGTCGAAATCGGCGCGTCAAGATTTGCGCGAAAAAACGAATAAACGCGTCGCGCGGAAAAAGCGGACGCCGTCGTCGAGAAAGATGGCGAAAACGAGGCGAAGCCCCTTTGTTTTTGGCGAAAGACGTCGTAAAATTGCGTTAGGCGGGTTTGTCGGTCGACGCCGTTCTTGCGTCGCGACCAAACCGTTCGTTTCGCCGCGCCGAGTTCTCGCTCCGCCGCCGAAACGTTCGGCCCGCGATTTCCCCCTTTCCCCCCTTTTTGAAAATCGCCCCGACGCCGCGCTCGCGTTTCGCGTCTCGAAACGTCCGAAACGCGGCGTCCAAGAGCCCTAAGGAACGTTATGACCGCTCAAATTCTCGACGGCAAAGGCTTGGCCGAAATCATCCGCGCCGAAATCAAAGAGGACGTCGCGCGCTTCGTCGCCGAAACGCAAGTTCAACCCGGCTTGGCCGTCGTTCTCGTCGGCGAAAACCCGGCGAGCCAAGTTTACGTCCGCAACAAGGAAGCCGCTTGCGTCAAAGCCGGGATGAAAAGCGTTATGCGCCGCCTTCCGGCCGAAACGACGACCGAAGAACTCCTCGCGCTCGTCGCCGAAATGAACGCCGACCCGACGATTCACGGGATTCTCATTCAGCTTCCGCTTCCGAAGGGAATCGACGAACAGCGCGTTTTGGACGCGATCGCCCCGGAAAAAGACGTCGACGCGTTCCATCCGGAAAACGTCGGGCTCATTTCTCAGGGCCGTCCGCGTTTCCTCCCCTGCACTCCTTACGGCGTCCAACAAATCCTCGTTCGTTCGAACATTGAAACGAAGGGCAAGCGCGTCGCGATCCTCGGTCGCAGCGACATCGTCGGCAAGCCGATGGCGCTCCTTCTCCTGCAAAAAGGAATCGGCGGCGACGCGACCGTTACCGTTTGCCACAGCCGCACCGAAAACCTCGCCGAAATCCTCCGCGAAGCCGATATCGTCGTCGCCGCGATCGGTCAACCGGAATTCGTTAAAGCCGATATGATCAAGCCGGGCGCGGTCGTGATCGACGTCGGAATCAACCGCGTCGAAAAAGACGGCGTCGACGAAAACGGCGCGCCGACCAAGGTTTCGAAGCTCGTCGGCGACGTCGACTTCGAAGCGGTCAAGGAAGTCGCCGGAGCGATCACGCCGGTTCCGGGCGGCGTCGGCCCGTTGACCGTTACGATGCTTCTTTTGAACGCGCTCAACGCCGCTCGCCGCCAAACCGCCGCGGCGCAAGCGAAAGCGGCCGAGTAATCCGCGCTCTCGCTTTCCTCCGAACCCCGGCGTTTCGGATTTTACTCGACGGCGCCGCGTCCTTTTCGTTCGACGCGGCGCCGCGAACGCCTTGTTTTTCGTTTCGCCATTAATATTAATAGAGGGCGGCGGCTCGTTCCCGTCGAACGACGCGCTCCGAGAAAGCGACGATTTTGGCCCGAGCTAAAGACAGATACAAGGAGACCTTAGGAAAGTTCGCGTTCGGCGTTCTGCTGTTCGTCGCTTGGATTTTCCTTTGCGCTTCGGTCTTGAGTTACTCGCCCTCGGACTTTCCGAACCGCTTCGCGTATTCGGAGGCCGAGACGGTCGCGAATTGGGCCGGCGTTCCGGGCGCTTGGTGCGCGAACGCGATTTTTTCGACGTTCGGCGTCGCCGGATACTTCCTTTTGCTCGCGTTCGGCGTCAGCGTGCTCCTCTATTGGCGCCAAGGCGGCGTGCGCGAGCCGGCGTTGAAGACGTTCGGGTTCGCGATGATTCTGGTCGCGGCGTCGGGCGCGGCGGCGTTTTTGGTCGACGCGTCGGTCGGGCCTCCGATCGGGCCCGGAGGGCGAGCGGGCGCCGTCGTCAAATATTTGCTCGAAAACTATTTCGTTCGCTTCGGCTCGTACTTGGCGCTCTTCGGCGTCCTTTTCGCGGGCGCGATTCTCGCCGGGAGCGACGGTTTTCTCCGCCTCGTTCTTTGGTCGACCGGGCTCGGAACCGCGCTCGAATGGGCGTCGGCGCCGTTCCGACGCAAGCTGAACGAGTCGAAACCCCGCCCGGAACGCCGTCAAACTCGCCGCCCCGAGCGTCCTCGCGTCGACGAATTCGACGACGAACGCGACGATTACGACGAGCCGACCGTTCCGTTCGTTCGCCGTCCCGCCGCGCG
>JAFYQR010000106.1 GCA_017559825.1 Thermoguttaceae bacterium
ATCGAAACGCTGAAAGACGTCGGGACTTGGGGACGCCGCGCCGCGATCGGCTGCCTCGTCGCGTCGCTCGTCGCCTCCGTTTTCGCGACCGTTCGCCTGCGTCCGGACGTCGACGCCGACTCGTCGCGCCTCGCCGCCGATCCGCAAGAACAGAGCGACTCTCGCGAATTTGCGAAACTGCGCCGCCTCGCCGAGTCGCTCGAGTCGCCGATTTCGCGAAAGGCGGCCGTTCCGACGCTCGCGGCGAACGATCCGCTCGCCGCGGTCGATCTCGATTCGCTCGACCTCGATCCTGCGGATCGCCCCTTTTACGCGCGTCCGCTTGAAGAACGGCAAGCGTTCGCCGCCGAAGCGGTCGAGAAGTTGCGAGCGGCGCGAGAACTCGGCGAAACGGCGTATTTCGCGGCGCTCGGCGACTACTTAACCCGCGACTCGAACCTCTTTTGGCTCTTCGTCGGAGTCGACGCGTTCGTCCGCGACGCTCAAACGATCGACTCGACTGAACTCGACGCCGCCCTCGACCGCGTCGAACAACGAACGGCCGACCCTAATTTCCGTCTTTTAGCGCGGCTGCATCGCGGCCTTGCGCTCGCGTCGCGTCCGACGCAAAATCCTTATTCGGAAAATTTTCACAAACGTCGCGTCTTACGGGAACGTCTCGAGCCGTCGACGCGTTCTTGCCAAACGTTGAATCGGGAGTTCGACGCGGGGCGCGCCTACCTCGCGCAAGCGGCGAAACAAGGGGACGCTCGCGCCGCAACGCTCCTCGCTCGGTTCGCGGATATCCAACAGCCCCTTGAAATAACGCGCGTCTTTGCCGACGGCGTCGAGTTGCGATCGTCGGCGCTGCATCGTCATATTTTCGACGGGAAAGTCAAATACGCGCTCGACGGAGCGGAAGCGGGCGAAGCGGAAGCGCAAGCTCTTGCCGCCGTTTATCTTGCGCGAGGCGTCGCCGGCGAGCGCGACCTTGCGGAAGCGCTCCGTTGGGGCGAGCGTTTTTACGAAGCGGACGTCGCGGCGGGCGACGCGCTTTCGCCGTCGGAACCGGGCGTCGTTCCTCCGTCGCGCCGCATTTTCCTCGAACGAGGCGGCGCCGGTTTCAAGCCGATAGGCGTCGTCGGCGTCGGCCCGTTGAATTGCTCGAAATATTGGACGACGTTCCTTTGGTTGGCGGAAGCCGCGCTCGACTCGGAGCCGACGCCGGAAAACCTCGCGCTCGCCGAAAAGTTTTTGCGCCGCGCCAACCGTTTCGAATCGCGTTCGCCGTTCGCTTACCGCGCCGTTCCGAAAGGCGAAGGCGAAATCGGAAACGATTTTGTTCTCGTCCGTTGCGACGATCTCCGCGTTACGTCCGGGTTCGTCGAAGCGAACGAGCGGCTCGCCGAAGCGTTCGCCGACGGTTCCTTCGGCGTTCAAGACACTGCGAAAGCGGAAGAGTTCCTCCGCGTCGCGCAAGAGTTCGCCGACGAAATCGCCCGAGACGCCGCGAACGAGCCGGTTCTTAAGCCGATCGCCGCGTCGCTCGTTCGCCACCGCGTTCCGCTTTCCGCCGCGCCCGCCGACGACGCGCTCCATTCCTTCGTCGCGCCGCAAACGTCGGAGTTTGAAGCGGTTATCGCGCCGATTTTCGCCAAGCTCGAAAAGACGCTCGTCGACGCGAAAAACGGAAACGCCGACGCGTTGACCGCTCGTTTCGACGAATATTTCGACGACGCGACCGACCTTTACCCAAACGGACGGCTCGACTGCCCCGAAGTCGCGCGGTACAAAGTCGAGCGGCTGACGCGGGAAATCGAGCGGCTCGAACAAACCGACGCCGACGCCGAAACGCTCGAACGCTTGCGAGAAAGACGCGACGTCTGGACCCGCTTCGCGAGCGCTTGATTCGCGGAACGCTCTCAAAGTTAAAAAAGGAGAAAATTGGGAAAAATCGCCGAAAAACAGAGGCGCCGCGCTTGTAAAACGGTCGACAAACCGTTAAAATAGTTCACAGTTTCCTTTGGAAAGCGTCGACCGTTCGACGTTTCAAGCGGCGCGAACGCCTCGCGTTTCCCGCGTTTTTCGCATTTATCCCAGTTTAACAAAAGGGCGGCAAGTATGACGACTTACCTTTCTCGACGCGATTTCCTCCGCGCTTCCGCGCTCGTTTCGGCGAGCCTCGCGCTGAATCTTCCGAGCGTTTCGAGCGCTTCCGCGCAAGAAGCGACGAAAAATTGGTACAAGTGCAACCTCCACATGCACAACCAATGGTCGGACGGCAAACCGCTCCCGGAATGGGCGGTCGACTGGTACAAGTCGCGCGGCTACCACTTCGTCTGCACCACCGACCACAACATCTTCCAATCGGACGCGCTCCGCTTCGACGGTTTCGGCTTCAATTACCAACCGGCCGACAAAGCCGCGTTCAAGGGCGAAACGTCCCTTTGGAAGAAAGTCGTTCCGAACGAAGGTTGGCCGAACCTGACGCAACGCTACGTTAACGAAGCGAAAGAGCGTTTCGGCGCCGATTCGGTTCGCGAAATTAAAGTCGGCGACGCGACTTACGTCCGCATGAAGCCGTTCGCCGAACTTTGCGAACAATTCTGCGAACCGGGCAAATTCCTCATTATGCCGGGTTTCGAACAAACCGGCGGCTGCAAAGACGGGCGTCAAGTTCACATGAACTTCCTGAACGTTCGCGACTTCTTCCCGTACATCAGCGGAGACGAACCGCTCGAAATCTTGACGAAAACGTTCGAAGAAGGAAAACGCCGCTTCCAAAAAGACGGCGCGGAACCGTACCTCTTTATGGCGAACCACCCGGTTTGGCGCTTCTACGACTATTCGCCGAGCGACGTTATTAAGTTGCCGGAAATTCGCCTCTTCGAAGTGACGAACAACGGGCTCGACGGGCGTTACAAGAATCCGGAAGACGGCGCGCCTTGGACGCCGGAAAAATTCTGGGACGTCGTCAACGCTTGGCGCGCCTCGCGCGGTCAACGCCTCCTCCTCGGCTCGGGCTCCGACGACCGCCACGGTTACGACGGCGAAACGGTCGCCGGTTGGTCGATGGTGCGCTCGGCGAAACTCGAAACGCGCAGCCTGATCGAAGCGATGGACGCCGGCGATATGTACGTCTCGAACGGCCTCGACTTCGCCGATATTCAATTCGACGGCAAAACGCTCGCCGTCAAGATCGACGTTAAAGAAGAGGGCAAGTACAAAATCGAGTTCGTCGGCACGAAGAAGGGCTACGATCCGGAAGCGAAGATCGTCGAGATCGCCGAAAGCAAAACGTCGCCGAAACGCAAGGTCGAACGTTTCTCGGACGAAATCGGCGTCGTTCTCGACGCGGTCGAAGGAACGGAAGGCTCGTACACGCTCAAAGCCGACGACCTTTACGTCCGCGCCAAGATTATCAAGATTCCGCCGCAATCGGACGCTTGGAACGCCCGCCCGGCGGCTTGGTCGCAACCTTATTGTTAATCGGCGTTTAGCGAGTTTTTAGCTCGCGTCGTTTGAAGCCGCCGCGAAGCGCGAAATCGAGCGTTTCGCGGCGGTTTTCCTTTTTTGCCCTCCGTTTTTTTATTTTTTGGCCAAAACTTTCGAATCTTTACAAAAACTTTACGTTTCGCTAAAAAAATCGAAACGTTCGCGTTGTAAACTTATTTTCGTAGTCGCAAGGGAGACCCAAACAAAAAAATCCCAAAATCGCGACGTTAAAGAAGATAAGTTTTCCGCTCGGCTTTTCCCGACGGAATCCCGACCGCGCTTCATAAAAGCGCAAAAAAAGAAAGCAAGAGGCCGAAAATGAAAAAGTTGCAAAAATGGACGCTCGTTTCCTCCGTCGCCGCGTTGGGTTGCGTTTCGCTCGCCGCCGCTTCGAACTCGCCGACCTCCTCGAACCTCCCGACCTCGAACCCGCTCGAAACCGCCGTTTACGCCGCCGACCTCGAACCGTCGTTGATTCGCGCCGCGCAAAAGGGCGACCTCGCCAAAGTGAAACGCCTGATCGAAGAACAAGGCGCGAAAATCGACGCTCGCGACGACGACGGCGAAACGGCTCTGCACGCCGCCGCGGAAAAAGCCCGACTCGACGTCGTTAAATACCTCGTCAAGAAAGGCGCCGACGTCAAAGCGAAGGACGAAGACGGCGAAACCCCGCTGCACGCCGCCGCCGACGAAGGCGATCGCGAAACCGATCAAACCCGCCAAGATCGCGTCAAAGTCGTCAAGCTCCTGATCCAAAAAGGCGCGGACGTCAACGCGAAAGACCGCGACGGAGAAACGCCGCTGCACGTCGCCGCCGAATCGAAAAAGACCGACGTTTTGAAGGCCTTGATCGACAAAAAAGCGGACGTCAACGCGAAAGACCGCGACGGCGAAACCCCGCTGCACGTCGCCGCCGACGAAGGCGCGATCGAAGTCGCGAAAGAGCTCGTCAAACGCGGCGCCAACCTGAAAGCGAAAAATCGCGAAGGGCAAACCCCGGAACAAGTCGCTCGCGAAGAAGGGAATAAAGCGGTCGCCAATTGGCTCGCCGAAGCGGCCAAGTAAGCGGGCAAACTCCTTAATTTCAATCGCTTAAACCAACCGACGTTCGACGAAGAAGCCCGTTAACTTCGTCGAACGTCGCCTTTTCATTAACCGAGGTTCGCTCGATGGGCGCGGAAAAAATTCTCATCGTCGAAGACGACGCTTCAATTCGCGAAATTCTCTCGCTCCTTTTGGAGACGCGGGGTTTTTCGAGCGTCGAGGCGGTCGCAACCGGAACGGCGGCGCTCGCCCGCGCTTCCGAAACGGCGTTCGATTTGGTTTTGCTCGACTTAACGCTTCCGGACGTCGACGGCTTGGACGTCTGCCGACGCTTGCGAACGACGCCCCTTAACGCGACGACGCCGACGATTATGTTGACGGCGCGCGGCGAGGAAACGGACGTCGTCGTCGGACTCGAAGCGGGCGCGGTCGACTACGTCGCCAAGCCGTTCAACAACCAAACGCTGTTGGCGCGAATCAGGGCGCAACTCCGCAGAACGCAAGAGCTTGCGCCGAACGCCGACGCGTCGAGCGGAACAAACGGCGAATCCGGCGACGCCCCGTCGAAACCGGACGTCGAACGGGACGGCTTGTCGATTTTCGTCGCCGAACGCCTCGTTCTCCGCTCCGACGGCGCGTCGCTCGACCTAACGCCGACCGAGTTCGACTTGCTCGTCCTGCTGATGAAAGCGCCGGGCCGGATTTGGTCGCGGTACGAGATCGCCCAAAAAATCCGCGGCGACGATTACATCGCTTTCGACCGCGCCATCGACGTTCAAATCGCGAACCTTCGCAAAAAACTCGGCCCGGCGAGCGGTTGCGTCGAAACGGCGCGCGGCGTCGGATACCGTTGGAAACGTTGATTTCGCGACGCTTAACGCTCTCGGGACGCCCGGCGAAAACCGGTTTCGTTCGCGAGAGCGCAAACCGTTTCTTGCCGCCGCGTCGAGCGTTTGGCGCCGCCCTTCCCGCTCTCCCATTCCCCCCTATTTAACGCCGACCGTCGCCGATGAAACGCCGCGTTCTCCTTTTACTCGCCTTCCCGCTCGTTCTCGCCGGAGCGTTCGTCGCCGGACGCGCCGTTTTGGAGCGTCAACAAGCGCATTTTGAAGAAACGTTTTTGGCCGACTACCGCGAAGAACTCGACAATCGGCTCGACTTGGCGATTAAATTTTTCCAACCGGCTCTCGAAGAAAACGACCTCGACGCGCTCGACCATTATTGCGACGCGTTTTCGTTCGACGAGCGGGACGTCGCGATTTTCAACGTTCGCGGCGACGCGATCGTCGCGTCGGACGCCGCCGACTTGCGCTCGCCCCTTTCGGAGCCGGAGGTCGTCGCCGCGCTGAAAACGGGTCGCGGGTTCTCGACGCGCCGCGACGCTCGGGGAACTTGGACGGTTCGGGCCGCCGCGACGTTGCAAAGTCGGCAAAAGAAGCAAATTATCCGGCTCGTCGTTCCGGCGGACGAACTTTCGGCGGCGCTTCGGCGAACGTCGACGGCGTCGAACGCGCTTCTCGGCGTCGCGGCGGTCGCGTCCGGTTTCCTCGTTTGGTACCTGCTGCGCCGCGTCTCGGGCCCGCTCGACCGCCTGCAACGGAGCGCGGAACGGATCGCCGCCGGCGACTTAAACGTCGAAATCGCCGTTCCGCCGGTCGGGCCGATTCGCGAACTCGCCGAGTCGATGCGCGCGACGACGGAACGGCTCAAAAAGGAAGTCGACCGAGCCCGACGGCAAGAAAAGTTTCGGCGCGACTTCGTCGCCAACGTCTCGCACGAGATCAAGACGCCGCTGACCGGAATCCTCGGCGCGATTCAGCTCCTCGACGACGCCGACGGTTGGCGCGACCCCGTTTGTCTCGGGAAATGCCGCGAAATCCTCGAACGGCAAACGATCCGTCTGCAAACGCTCGTCCGCGACGTTCTGCAACTCGCGGAACTCGAACGCCGCGAAGAACTTAACGAAGACGCCGCCGTCGCGAACGACGTCGGAACTCGGGAAACGGTTCCGCTCGACGAAATCATTCGCGCCGCCGTTCGCGCTTGCGCCGATTCGCTCGCCGACGGCGACGCGGCGCCGCGTTTGCTCCGTTGCGACGCGACGCAAGTCGTCGGCGTCGGACGGCTCCTCGAACAGGCGACGCTGAACCTTTTAACGAACGCCGCGAAATACGGCGCGCACTCCGCCGGAAAAAGCGGAAATTCGACCGATAAAGAAGATAAAGAAATCGAAAACGCGTTCGACGTTTCGCTCGAAGTCGCCGACGGGTTCGCGTCGCTCGTCGTTCGCGACTTCGGCGTCGGCGTCCCGCCGGAGTTTGCGGAGCGCGTTTTCGAACGTTTTTTCCGCTTGCCGCGCGAATACGGTCGCCGTCCGGAAGGGACGGGCCTCGGACTCCCGATCGTTCGGCAAATCGCGACGCTGCACGGCGGAACGGTTCGCTGCGAACCGGTCGACGGTTCGGGCGCCCGCTTCGTTCTAACGCTTCCGTTAGCGCCGACGCCCGACGCGGAAACGCTCGACGCGACCGCCTAAACCGCCGCCAAACCGCCTTTAACTCATTTTTCCGCGATAACTTCCAACAAAACGCGCCGCAACGCCGGAACGTCTTGCCGCAACGTTTCCCAAACAAACTCCGGTTCGGCGGAACCGTAATCGTGCGCAAAAAAGTTGCGCATCGCGCGAATTTGCGCCCAAGGAACCGACGAATAACTATCCTTCAACTCGTCTGAAAGTCGCCCGACCAGTTCGCCAAATTTGAATAACGCACATATCGCAAGCGTATCGCGTTCGAACGTCGGCGCAATACGCTTCGAAGTCGTCGCTAAATTCGTTAAGGAACGACGCGACGTCGTCGCAATACTCGACCATTTTCACGACGGTTCGATAATCTCTATCGTTCATAAACCAACCTGCAATCCTTAGCAATTCGAGCTAAAAAATCTTTATCGCGCCCGCCGGTCGAAACAAGATCGACGTGAACGCCAAACGCCGTTTCTAAATCGAGAACTAACCCGGCGTACTGCAACAACGTGCGTATCGCGCCGCCGGAATCAAATAAAAAATCGACGTCGCTCTCCTCCGTCGCGTCGCCGCGAGCGTACGAGCCGAACAGGCTAAGCGACTTAATCCCGTGTTTGCGCGCGATCGGCGTCGCGAGTTCGCAAATTTCTTCGAACGTAAACATTGGAAACGCTCCTTTCGTTGCGGCGCGGCGGGTTTAGTTTTTCCGTCGCCACCTCGCCCGACGCTCGTCTTTATTATACTCGCCGGAAGCGCCGCCGTCAAACCGAGTTCCGATTTTCGGTTAAGAAACGCGCGCCGACGCTCGTAAAATCGTCGACCAACGCCGCCAAGAAACGCGAAAACCGCCGCCGACTCGAACGGTCGACGACGGTTTCCGGGCGCGTTTCGGGCGCCGCGTCGAACGCCGAACGGCGCGTCGCCCGATTGAACGGTTAACGCGACGGCGGCGGTCGACGGCGGTTCTAAAAACGCGTCAATAAATCAAGTAATCGGCGCGAATCTTCTTAAATCGCTCGACTTCCGGCGTCCAAAGGGGCGCGATCTCCGAAATCGGCTTCCCGGCTTCGATCGCTTCGAGCGTTTCGTCGTTCAGGAGCAACGTGTTCGCGTTTTTGCGCTCCCATTTGTCCGGATAATCGTTCTTCAGGCGGGACATGAGCGCGACGCCGGTTTCGACGGCGCGGAACGCGTCGCGGTCGGTTATTTTGAAGCGGAGCCCGGAAACCTCGACGTTCGCGTGTTTGCTCGCCGTCGGAGTGAAGCGGATCGGCTCGAACTCGATTCCCGGCAATTTTTCGGCGTTCATCTTCGCGGCCAAATCCTCCGCGTCGATCCAAGGCGCGCCGATAACCTCGAACGGCGTCTCCGTGCCGCGTCCCACGGAGATATTGGTGAACTCCGGAATCCCGATTCCCGGGTAAAGGAGCGCTTCCGTCAACGAACGCATATTCGGCGACGGATTGACCCAAGTCAAACCGGTTTCGTCGAAGTATTGGCCGCGGCTCCAATTCTCGCAAGGAACGACCGTCAAATCGAGATTTAAGCGCATTTCGTTCGCGTAAAGAAGCGCGATTTCGCCGACCGTCATCCCGTGTCGAATCGGCATTTGGAAGAAGGCGACGTAAGATTCGCGCCCCGCGTCGAGACCGGGCCCGGCGACGACTTTGCCGCCGATCGGGTTCGGACGGTCGAGAACGACGAACGACTTGCCGAGATCCGCCGCCGCTTGCATCGCCGAACACATCGCGCTAATATACGTGTAAAAACGGACGCCGACGTCTTGAATATCGAAGACGAAGACGTCGACGTCGCGCAACATTTCCGGCGTCGGGCGGCGAACGTCGCCGTAAAGACTGAAGACCGGCAAACCTGTTTCGGAGTCTTTGCCGTCGCCGATATCGCTTTGGTCGAGGACGCCGTAAAGGCCGTGTTCCGGGCTAAAGAGCGTCGTCAACTCGACTTTCGCGTCTTGCATCGCTTTCGGCATGCGACGACCGTCGCGAAGAATCCCCGTTTGGTTCGTCAAAAGACCGACTTTGCGCCCCTTGAAAAGCGAATAACCGTCGCGGTCGAGAACGTCGATCCCGGCGAGCGTTCCTTGAACGTCCGACTTCCCGGCGTTCGGCGAACGGTAAATCGATTTCGCGACAAAAGCCTTCGTCGCGTCGGCGTCCGGGCGCGTCCGAATCGAGTCGACGGCGATCGTTCCAATCTTCCCGGCGAGCGAGTTGATCCCGCCTTTGCCGTCCGGATGAAGGCGGTTGCCGAGGAAGACGACGAACAAGTCAAAGTCCGGGTCGACCCAAAACGCCGTCCCGGTGAAGCCGCCGTGTCCGAACGCCGACGGCGACATATTGAAGCCGCGATTGCCGGAGTACGGCGAGCGCTTGTCCCAACCGAGCGAACGAATCCCGCGCGGAATCGCTCGCGGCGCCGTCATTTGCGCGAACGTCTCCGGTTTCAAAATTTGAATCGGATTCGCCGGATCCGACGCCGGAACGTAAGTCCCGCGACCGGCCAACATTGAGCCGAGAATCGACATGTCGACGCCGGTCGAGAAAAGGCCCGCGTGCCCGGCGACGCCGTCCATCTCGTAAGCGCGCGGGTCGTGAACGGCGCCCTTAATCCAATCTGCGTCCTTCGGCGAACGCTTCTCCGCCGCCGCGCTCCGCTTTTGCTGTTCGGCGTTCGGATTGTAGCCGGTATCGAGCATCCCCAACGGACGGTAAACGTTTTCGCGCATAAACTCGTCTTGCGAAACGCCGGAAATCTTTTCGATCAGGTAACCGCAAGTAATGAAGCCGACGTCGCTGTACGAGAACTTTTCGCCCGGCTTCGAACGCAAGCCGAGTTTGCAAACGTTCGCCCAAATTTCGTCGCGGTTGAAACCGATGTAATCGTTGATGTGGTTGTCCGGCGTCAGGCCCGAAACGTGCGTAACGCAGTCGCGCACCGTAACGTTTTCCTTGCCGTTTTGCGCGAATTCCGGGAAGAACTTCGCAATTTTATCGTCGTAAGATAGTTGGCCGCGCTCAACCAAAATTGCGATTCCGATCGCCGTCGACGAGACTTTCGTAACCGAAGCCAAGTCGTAAAGCGTGTCGACGGTCGCCTTTTCGACGGTCGGCTCCGTTTGACGGTCGCCGTAAGCGCGCAAAAACGCCAGCTTGTTCCCGCGCCCGATCGCGACGACCGCGCCCGGCGTTTGACCGTCCGCAATCGCTTCCTCGACCAACGCGTCGATTCGGTTCAGCGTCGCGGCGTCCATCCCGACTTCGCTCGGCTCGACGACCGGAAGCGCCGTTTTCGACGGCTCCGCTCCGTAAAGAACGCTCGACGCCAGCGCGACGAACGCCGCGCAAAACGCCGCTAAATAACGAGTTGTAAAAAGTCGCATAAAAACGCTCCTTAAAAAAACAAAGGAAAAGAATTCGACGCGATTTCGAACCGCTCAAAGGGCCGAGCGCGTCGAGGTATAAAAAAACCGAAGCCTCGCCGAACGGCAAAAGCTCCGGTTTTCTATTTTCGTCTCCGAAATTTACGTCGACGCGGCGCTAAGAACCGCGTCGAGCGAAAAAACGACGTCGAATCACGCGTATTCCGGACGATTGACGTTCGGAACGGCGTTCGCTTTCGCCGCTTCGATTTGCTTCGCGATTTCGTCCGCCGAAACGCCGGCTTCCGCCGCGTTCTTAACGAGACGTTCCGCGTAGTCGAATTCCGGCGTTTCGTCCGAATTGTAGTCGAACCACGATTCTTTGAACTCGATCGTCGCGTTCAGATCGGCCGAAATGTTCGTAACCAACGCGATAATGGCGTCCCAAATCGCGACTTCGCCGCGGCAACGGGTCAGCAAGAGCGGTTTCGCCCCGGCTTCTTCGCCGAAGGTCTTCGCGCCGTAAGTCGCGCAAAGGAGCGGCATGATTTCTTCGTCGACCATGTCGGCTTGCGCTTCCGGGTTCTTGCGAATGCAGTACGCCCAGTGTTCGATTTCTTCGCAGTAACCGCGGCTGACGGTCGTGGCGTAAACGCCTTGGTAACCGATGGCCGAAGAGAGCTTGTCGCCTTCTTCCGAAATGACGACGTCGAGGTTCCCCTTCGAACCGGCGACGCGCGTCTTGTCGTTGATCGCCGAGGTGCGGTAAAGGAGCGCTTCGTTTTCGCGGTCGATTTGAAGCGTGCCCTTCGTGCCGAAGACCGTTTCGCCGTAACCGCCGAAGCCGTTGCCGTTGATCGTGGCGTAAGCGACGGTGATCTTGCGTTGTTTGCCGAGCTCGTCGTTCGGATCGTATTCCGGCGCCGGATATTCGTACAACGCGGCGACGTGGTCGTCGACGTCGCGGTCGAGCGAGTTGAAGAGCGAGCGCGCCCCGGAGGCCGAAACGCTCAGCGGTTGTTGTTTTTTACCGCCGTGCGCCGCCGCGACGAAAATGTTCGCCGCGTCGAGTTGGTGGCTGCCGAGCTCCGCCATCAGACCGCCGCCGGTGCGGTTCCACAAACGCCAGCGAATGAGCTCTTCGATCGCCGGACGGTCGTAGGTCGCGTCGCCTTCGGTTCGCACCGTCGCTTGGTAACCGTAATCTTCGGCTTTGCCGTATTTAACGCCGTTGAGCTCGCCGCCTTTGATAAGGATGAAGTCGGAAAGTTGCGCGCGCTTTTGCTTGATTTTCTTTTCAAGCGCGTCCAAGTCTTTTTGCGCGACGGACGCTTCGCGGTTAAGGCGTTTTCCTTCGGCGACAAGAGCGGGCGTCATTTGCTCGTCCGGCGTCGCTTCAATCTCGGCGACGCGTTCCTTGGAGCGAGCGATCGTCGCTTTCATCGAGTCCGCGGCGGCGGTCCAGTCTTTGAGCTCGCCCATCAGCTCGCCCTTCTTGACGTCGACGGCCTTCGAGCCTTCCGGAAGCGGCATTTGCCAGCTGTCGGAACCCGGGAGGTTGCCGCGGTGCCATTGAGCGCGAATGTAGTGCAGGTCGCCGAGAACCGTCGAGTTAATCAACGCTTTCGCGTGATCGTAAAGGATGTTGTAGTGGCGTTGGTGGCCGATGGCGAGGTGCTTTTTGCACTCGTGCGAAACGCGGATCATTTCCTTGCAGTTCGCGACGCTGTGCCCCATCAGTTTTTCGGTCAGAACGTGGCAGCCCGCGCGCATCGCTTTGATCGCGGCCGGAGCGTGCAGGTGCAGCGGCAAACCGATGATAACGCCTTCGAGACCGAGCTTTTCGGCGTCTTTAAGCAGGTCGTTGTAGTCGTTGTAGACTTGAACGAATTGACGCGCTTGCTCTTCGGTTTTCCAACCGTATTTTTTCATCAAGCCCGGACGAACCGCCGCGGCGCTCGCGCTGTAGCAGTCGCCGTGGAAAGCGCGGTATTGGTTGTACGGACGAATGTCCGCGATCGCGACGACTTGAATGTATTTCGGGTTGATCCCGCCGATCAAAACGCTCCCTTCGTCGCCGGTTCCGAGAACCGCGACGCGAACCGGTTTGTCGACCGTCCCGTATTTGAAGTAAAAGGAACCGACGCCGCGTCCCGAAGCCAAATCGGCGCGCGCCGATTGTTTCAGGAAATCGCGTCGAGTCAGCGGGCTGCCGATCGCCGCGAGGAAGTTTTCCTTCCCAATCTCTTTTTGTTCGCTCGTTAAATTCATTTTTTAACCTAATATTATTTTAACCGTCGTCGCCGACGCGGCGCTAACCGCGTCGGGACGAGCGCGATGTTCGAAACGATTCGCCGCGCTCGGTCGAAACCGAGCCGACGAAACCCGCCGCTTCGCTCCGCGCTTCCGAAGCTCGCTAAAAGCGTCGCAAGCGCGGCGTGGCGAAAGCTCAAATCTTGTATTTCGCTTGGTCGAGGTTCGGGGTCGCCTTCAAGACGCCGAGATCGTTTTCCGGCGTTTCGTCGTTGTCCGGATCGAACCAAGATTCTTTGAACGTAACGCTTTCGCCCTTGTCGGCGGCGATGTTCGTAACGAGCGCGATAACGGCGTCGCCGAGCGCGATGCGCGGATTGCAGCGCGGTTGAATCGCCGGGTCTTTCGCGTTCGGGTTGTTTTGGCAGCACCAGGCCCAGTGCTCGATTTGCTCTTTGTAACCGCGGCTAACGGCGGGCCCGCCCGTTCCGGCCGAGGCGACCGCTTTTTGAGCCGGGGCGCTCGCTTGCGTGTCGAGCGCGGCGGCGCCGGCGGCTTTCTTTTCGACTTTGCTCGTCGACGGTCCGCGCAAGAGTTGCGAATCTTGCTCGCGTTCGAGAACGATCGTCCCCTTGGTGCCGTAAACGATTTCGCCGTAACCGCCGAAGCCGTTGCCGTTGATCGTCGAGTATTGAACCGTGATCGTGCGTTTACGACCGGCCAACGTCGTCGGATCGTAGTTCGGCGCCGGGAATTCGACGAGCGTCGTAATGTGGTCTTGAACTTCGCGGTCGAGGCCGAACAGGTTGCGGTTCGCCGAAACGTGAACGCGAAGCGGGTGAACTTTGCCGCCGTCCGGAAGCGCGTTCGGGTCTTCGCCGCGGAGGGCCGCCGCGCGACGATTCGAAGCGGCGAGGAAGATCGAGGCCGCGTCGAGCTGGTGACTCCCGAGTTCGACCATGAGGCCGCCGCCGGTGCGTTTCCACAAGCGCCAACGAATCAGCTCTTCCGTGCTCGGACGACGATATTCGCGCCCTTCGGAGCCGACCGTCATGTCTTGGTAACCGAGTTCTTCCGGCGAGCTCAGATCGAGCCCCTTGTATTGCGAATCGGCTTCGAGCATGAGCGCGTCGTCGATTTGCGCTTGTTTTTGCGCGACCTTTTTGCGCCACGTTTCGATTTCGACGCCGCGCGCTTCGTTCATTTGTTGCGTCCAAGAGGCGAGTTCTTCGGCCAACTTGTTCGCTTGCGGGTCTTCCGGTTTGAACGCGGACGGCATCGGCATTTGCCAGCTGTCGGCGCCCGGCGAGTTCCCGCGGTGCCATTGAGCGCGAATGTAGTGGATATCGCCGAGGAGACCGCGTTCGATTTGGTCGGTCGCTTCGTGATACAGAATATTGTAGTGGCGTTGGTGGCCGATGGCGAGGTGCTTATGGAACGCTTTCGCGGCGCGCGCCATTTCCTTGCACTCGATAATCGAGTGGCCCATCAGCTTTTCGCAGAGGACGTGCAGACCGAGGCTCATCGCTTGAACCGACGCTTTAGCGTGCAGGTGGAGCGGCAAACCGATAATGACCGCCTCGACGCCGAGTTTCTTCGCGTCTTTGAGGAGTTCCTCGTAAGGGCCGTAAACTTTGACGTGCTTGCGAGCTTCGTCTTCGGTCTTCCAACCGTATTTTTCCATCAAGCCCGGGCGAGCGGCGAACGCGACGTCGCCGTAACGGTCGCCGTGGAAGGCGCGGTGTTGGTTGTACGGGCGAACGTCGGCGAACGCGACGATTTGAACGTACTCCGGATTGCAAGCGCCGAGAAGAACGCTCCCCTCGTCGCCGACGCCGAGAATCGCGACGCGCAGCGGTCGAGCGTGCGTCTTCGAATACCCGTAGTAGAACGCCCCGGCGCTGACCGCCGGAACGGCGGCCGCGAGCGCGCCCGCTTTCAGAAAATTACGTCGCGAGCAACCGCAAGGAGTCGCCTTTTCCTCTTTCTTTTCGCTCATCGTTTATAATTCCTTCAATATGGATCCCCGAACGGTCGGCGATTCGAGCTTCGACGCGTCGAACCGCTCGGGTTAGTGTTCTCTCTATCGGCGATTATCGGTCAGTTGCAGCCTTCGACTTGCAGGGCTTCCGGAATAAGCGGGTCTTTTTCGACGCCCCACCAAGCGTACAGGTTGCGCCCGGCGAAGTTCCAAAGGAACCAGTCGAGACCGCCCCAACGTCCGGCCGGAAGCGACGCCATCAACAGAAGAACGACGAGTTCGATCGTGTCCTTGTTGAAGACCATCGAGTGCCCGACGACTTCCGGCGGATACGGGTAAACGGTCGGCCACGGGAACTGCGACATCACAACGTTGATCATGAACGCCGCGCCGCCGAGGCACGCCAAGCGCGTGCAGAGCCCCAGCATCAAGCAAAGCCCGATCGCCGAGAGGCCGAGCGTAACCGCCAAGTCGAGCGCGCCCATCGTCGAAGCCTTCGCGAAGGAGCTAAGCCCCGGAATTTTCGCAACGCAATTCATGATCGCCGATTTGTTCGCGCCGTAAGCGAGCGGGGTCAATTCGCCCTTCTTCTTTTGGTCGGCGTTCAGCACGCTCCAAAGCGCGAGCTCGAGGTTTTCGCCCATCGAAACCGGAGCGGCGGCGAACTTCTCGCCTTCGCCGCGATATTTCATTTGAGCGTCCCAATCGCGAATACGTTGGTATTCGGCGTCGTTCTTCGTCTTCGCGAGCGATTCTTCGAAACGACGTTTGCTGGCGACAAAACCGCGGAAGTCTTCGCGATTTTCCAAAGCGTACTCGCGGAGCGAGAGAACGTATTGGTTGAAAATACCGCGAGCGGCGTCCTTTTGGCTTTCGTCGAGATCGTACTTGGTCAAGAACTTATTATAGTAGGCGTACCACTCTTTTTCAATAACCGGAAGGGTCCATCCGATGCGTTTTTGCTCGATCTTATCCCCTTCTTTCATTACAATCCGATAAACTTCCGCCATTTGAATCCGTTCCTCGCCCCCGAGGTCGGGAAGGAACATGTAGTACAGGTCTTTCGTCGGGCCCTTAGCCATGCCGAGGAACCCTTTGGCCGAGAATCCGTTCGACGGATCCATCTTCCAAAGACCTTCGTAAAGGAAATGGCAGCCGACGCCGACGCGCAACAACACGATCAAAGCGACCACAACCGCCGCGTAGCGGCAACAAGACTTTGTCTTACCCAAGAGACGCCTCCTCTCGACCGTTTTGGGCGCCGCGCGGAGCGTTCGCCGTTATTTTCGGTCCGTTTTTTATTGTTAGTTATTTCTGGTTTCGCTCGTTTAATTAATTCGTTCGAGTCGACGGCGTTCGGTTGAAACCGCCGGAAACTTTTAACGCGCGACCGTCGAACCGTCCGTCCGACCCTACTCGACCGTCAAAAATTTCCTCTCTTCTCCATTTCAACAGCCTTCGATATTTTAGCGCTATTGTCGAAAAAAATAAACGGGGAATTTTCTTTTTTAACGTAAAATTCCCCGGCTCTTTTCCAACTTAACACAAAAAGTTCGTCTAATCGTTATAATTTGCACAATCGTCGTTTTTTGTAAAGAGGGGGCGACGCAAAAAACACGCGTTTTCCCTACAAAATTTTAACTTTTTTACGCATTTTTCCCATTTTCCGCTCAAGACGGACGCGCCTTGCGCCGAACGTCGCAAAATCGAGCCGAACGGAAAAACGAGAAGGGCCCGCCTTGAAAAACGCCGAGTTTCGTCTATAATCGACGGTTAAGGCCAAGGCGCGTCGAAACGACGCTCGCCGGTCGGTCGCCGAACGATTCGGCGAGTTTTGCGGCGAAGTTTGCGTAGATCGCGCGTATTAATATTAATGGGAAGAGTTCGACCGGTTCGCTCGCCGAAGCGCCGCTCGCCTCCCCTTTCCTTTTTTTGACGGAAACGAATCCCGATGTTGAGAACCGACGAAATCCTCTCCACAATCCGTATGCTGCACGCGGAACACCTTGACGTCCGCGCCGTAACGCTGGCGCTGAACCTCAACGACTGCGCCGGGCCGAACGTCGATCAAATGTGCAAAAAGGTCTATCACAAGATCGTTTCCCGCGCGAACCGTCTCGTCGACGTTTGCGACGAAATCGGCGCGAAGTACGGGATTCCGATCACGAACAAACGCATCGCGATTTCGCCGGCCGCGATTCTGCTCGCCGGACACGGCAAGCCGGCCGCGCTTCAACTCGCTCAAGCGCTCGACGAAGCGGCGGAGCGTTGCCGCGTCGACTTTGTCGGCGGTTTCTCGGCCCTCGTTCACAAAGGGATTTCGGACGGCGCGCAAACGGTCATCGACTCGCTTCCGGAGGTCTTGAACTCGACGAAGCGCGTTTGCGCCTCGGTCAACGCCGCGTCGCGCAAAGCGGGCGTCAACATGGACGCGCTGCACCGTCTCGGCCACGTTATTCTCGACATTGCGCATGCCGACGCCGCGAACAACGGTTTCGCTTCCGCGAAGCTCGTCGTTTTCGCGAACATTCCGGAGGACAACCCGTTCATGGCGGGCGCCTACATGGGCGCGGGCGAGCCGGAAGCGACGATCAACATCGGCGTTTCCGGCCCGGGCGTCGTCGACTGCGCGCTCCGTCGCCGCATCGCCGCCGCGAAGGAAAGCGGCCAAAAGCTGACGCTCTCCGATCTTTCCGAGGAAATCAAGACGGCGTCCTTCCGCGTTACCCGCGTCGGCGAGCTGATCGGTCGCGAAGTCGCGGATCGTTTGGCGACGCAATTCGGCGTCGTCGACTTGTCGTTGGCTCCGACTCCGGCGGTCGGCGACAGCATCGGCGAAATCCTGAAGACGCTCGGTTTGGCGCACGTCGGCGCGCCCGGCTCGACCGCCGCGATCGCGATGCTCAACGACGCCGTTAAGAAGGGCGGTCTCTTCGCGTCGAGCTCGGTCGGCGGGTTGAGCGGCGCCTTCATTCCGGTTTCGGAAGACTCGACGCTCGCCGACGCCGCGGCGCAGGGACACCTGACGCTCGAAAAACTCGAAGCGATGACGTGCGTCTGCAGCGTCGGGCTCGACATGATCCTGATCCCGGGCGACGTCACCCCGTCGACGATCGCCGCGATTATGGCCGACGAAATGGCGATCGGCGTCATCAACAACAAGACGACCGCGACCCGTCTGGTTCCGTGCCCGGGCAAGAAAGCCGGCGACTTCGTCAGCTTCGGCGGCCTCTTCGGCGCGTCGCCGGTGATGCAAGTTCGCAACGTCGGCGCGAGCAGCGACTTCGTCCACTTCGGCGGGCGCATTCCGGCTCCGCTCCAATCGCTCGGCAACTGACGCGAACCGTCGACGCCGTTTATTAAGCGAAAATCGATTTTCAACGAGGTTTCGCGACCGCGTCGAAAACCGAACGGGGGGCGTTTTGCCGCCGTTTTTAACGCGGATTTCGTTTTAAACAAGAAATAAAGAAGGGAACGCGGTTTGTTTCGCGTTCCCTTTCTTTATTTGATTCGCGCCCGTCTTTTCTCGCTTCGCTTAGGGCGCGACGTAATAATCGAGCGCCGCGGTGGTCGAGCTTAGCAACACGACGCCGTTCGCGTCCGTTTCGATCGTCGTTTTCCTCGCGATTCCGCCCGGCGTCGTCGTCGAATAAACGGTCGTCGTCGAGTCGAAGCGCTCGCCCTTTTGAGCCGAGGACGACGCGGCGTAAGTCGTCAGCTCGCCGCCGAGTAAAAGATGCGCCGCCGTTTTTTGCACGACCGCCAATTCCCGCGAAATCGTTCCGCCGTCCGCGCCGACGCTCTCGCGAATCGTCTCTTTCTGCAAAACGTGCGGCGCGACGACCGGCGAAAACCAAAGCGTCGTCGTCTCTTTCCACCGGGGCGTCGTTCTCGTTACGCGGCGCGTTTGGCACGGAATCGCTTTCCGCGCGATCATCAAATTAACCGGCGCGAGCGTTTCGACGACGACGTCGCCCTCGCCGAGCGGAACGTCGCAAAAGTCGTACCGCGCCGTTCTCGACTTCCGTTCGTAATCGAGCCCGCCCATTTTAATCGTCGCGTCGAACCGCAAAACGTACTCGCCCTTCTCGACGTCGACGCTTACGAGCGTCGCTTTCGTTTCGGTAACGCTGCGAATCGTCTTGCCGTTTTCGTAAGCGACGCTCGTCGTCCGCAGACGCGTCCAACTTCCCGGCTTGAAGCGCGCCCAACGCGAGCAAACCGCGGTCGGGGCCGTTTCGACGGCGGCGTCCCGCGGCGCGGCGAGCGGAAACTCGTCGCCGACCCCGACGTCAAACGTCGCTTCGAACTCCAACGCGGCGTTTCCGGTCGCGAACGAACCGGACGCTTCGAACGTTTTCCAACCGTCGGCGCGACGCATTTCGTCGATCAATCGAGCGAACGGCGCGTTCGGACTCCGAACGGAAACGGGCGGAGCGCAAGTCGCGACGTTCGGCTCGGCGTCGCGAATTCCGTCGTTAGCCGACGCGACGGCGCCGAGCGTCGCCGCCCCCAAGACGAGCCCAAGCGTCGCCGCTCGCCGCCTCTTTCCGCCGTTCGTCGATTTTAACGTTCGTTCGCGTTTCATTTTACCGAAATTGTCCGTTTTTCTTTTTTCTTCGACGCGCTTTTCCTCGTCGCCTCGCGAGTCGGTCGTTCGACGCGTCTTTCGTTTAGAATACCGTTTTTGCGCCGACGCGTAAAGGGGGAAACCGCGCGTTCGCTCGCTTTCTCGCGATTTTTCCGCCCGTCGATTCCGCCGTTTTTACCCAATTTACCGCGTCGCGTCGCACGTCGCTAACGTTTTCCTTCGACGCTTCGCGGTTCGGGAAGCGCGATCTTCTCAAAAATTTCGGCGACGACAAGATCGCGCTCCGGCGCGACGGTCTTCATGTCGAGCGTCAAAACGTCTCGCGTCCAACGAGTCAAGAGCCGAGGCGACGCCGCCTCCAACAGAAGCGCGAGCTCGGCGGGCGCGCCCTCTTTCGGGCGAACCTCGACGAGCCAAGTCGGCGACGAGCCGAACGTCGCGGCCGAGCAAAGCGCGGAGCGGCCCTCGACCGTTCGAACGCTCGCGACGCAAGGCGCCGTCTCCAAGAGCGCGGCCAAACGTTTCGCCCGGTTCTCCAAGTTCGCGAGCGACGTCGACAAAATCCGCAGCGCCGGAATCTCCGCGAGCGCCGCGTCGCGGTCGGAGCAAAGTTCGACCGTTTTCGCGAGCGCGGCCGCTTCGACGCGCCCCAACTTCGTCAGCGCCGCCGTCCGCGTCCGCAAAATCTCGCCGATTTTCGCCTTCGAACCGAAAACGAGCCCGCAGGAAGGCCCGCCGACGAGCTGCGCGCCGTCGCAAAGAACCAAGTCGTATCCGCTTTTCAGCCGCTCGCCGACCGTCGGGAGCGCCGCGTCGAAAAATTCCGACAGATCGAGAAGCGGCGCGAACTCAAACTCGCCCAAGATCGCGAAACTTAACTTTTCCGCCGCTCGCAACTTAACGAGATCGGCGACGTCGACGCGCCGTCCTCCGGTCGCCCAACGTCCGCGAGTCGTCCAAACGAGCGCGGTTTTCGGTCCGCAAACCGCCGCGTAGTCGGCCGGATCGACGGCGTTGCAGGCGCCGATTTCGCGTCGAATAATCGGGAAAAAGTCGAGCGACGTTTCGAGCCGGTCGCCGCCGTCTCGCTCGTAAAGATCGCGCCGAGCGACGACGAGCTCCTCGTCCGCCGCCAACGTCTCCAAGACCGCGACCCGCGCCGCCGCGACGCTCGAAAAAATCGCCGCGCCCTCCGCTCCGGTCGCTTGCCGAAGCCGCGCGATCGTTTCCTTTTCCCGCGCCGCGTCCTTACGCTCCGAAAACTCCGTCCGCGGCTCGGAGAGCGTCCACGCCGCCTCGGCCAGCGCGCTCGGCGCCAAGCGTTCGAAATCGTCGGCGAAAACTCGACCGCGAGCGTCGACGACGAGCGGTTCCGCGCCCTCGCCGAGCGTCGCCAACCGTCCGACGATTTTTTCAATCAACTCGGCTAGATCGGGTCGCCGCAGTTCGTTCGCCGCGGAAAACGCCTCTTGCGACACGTCGTTAAAGACGCCCTTAACGACCGCCAAGACCGCCGACGGATGCAGGCGGCTCGCCCACGGCTTCACCGACGGCGACGACAAAATTTCGGTCAAAAACGAAAAGGAAAAAGGCGTCGATTTCAGCACGAAAACCTCCCGACCAACGCGAAAAAAACGAATCGACGACGCCGAACCTCGCCGCTCCGCGCGTCGCCCCCTTTATTATACCCCGACGGCGCCGCTCGGCAAGTCGGCGGCGTCGATTCTTCGTTTTCAAAATCGCTCGATTCGTCAAAAACGAAAGTTTCTTTCAAAAATTCGCGCCGCGCCCGTTGTCGAAATCGCCGACGACGTTATCATTAATAGACGAAACCGATTCCGAGAGCGCCGAGCGTCGCCGCCTCGTCCGTCGGCTTCTACTTTGCGCGTTTTGTCCAAAACGCCCGTTTTAACGCCCGCATTTAGCGCCGAGGTCGCCATGTCAAACGATTGGGAACAAGAAAAACGGTTCAACGAAGAAAACGAACGGTCTTTGGAAGCGGTCGAGAACGCCGCGTCGCGCCCCGTTGACGTCGACGCCGAAGCGACCGCCGCTCGCTTGTCCGCTCAAGCCGAAACGAACGACGCGCCGGACGACCCGCGCCCGTTCGAAATCAACGTCGCCGAACGAGTGAAGCGCCTTCCGCCCTACCTCTTCGCCGAGCTGAACGCGCTCAAATACGCCAAGCGTCGCGCCGGAGCGGACGTCGTCGACCTCGGAATGGGGAGCCCGTCCGACCCGCCGAACGACTTGGTGATCGAGAAGCTTGCCGAAGCGATTCGCAACCCGAAGGTGCACGGATACGGCGCCGCTCGCGGAGCGACGAACCTCCGCCGCGAGGTCGCCGCTCGCTACCTCAAATATTACGGCGTCCGGTTAAATCCCGACACGGAAATCATAGCGACGCTCGGCTCGAAAGACGCGTTAAGCCACACGATTCTCGCGCTTTGCGGCCCCGGCGATTTGGCGATCGTTCCGTCGCCCTACTTCCCGGCGCACCTTTACGCGGTGATGTTGGCGGGGGGCGAAACGCTCGCGCTCGACGTTCGCGACCCAGCGCGTCTCCTTTCGGAAGTCGCGTTCGCTTGCGAGCGGTTCTACCCGCGTCCGAAGGTTATGCTCGTCAACTACCCGCACAACCCGACGGCGACGGTCGTCGAGCGCGAGTTTTACGTCGATTTGGTTAAATTAGCGAAGAAATTCGGCTTCATGGTCTTGAGCGACCTCGCTTACGCCGACGTCGTTTTCGACGGTTACGAGACGCCGAGTTTCCTCTCCGTTCCGGGCGCTCGCGACGTCGGCGTCGAGATGACGACGATGTCGAAAAGCTACAATATGGCCGGTTGGCGCATCGGTTTTTGCGCGGGAAACTCCGAAATCGTCCGAGCGCTCGCGACGATCAAAACCTATTACGACTACGGCGGCTTCACTCCGCTTCAAATCGCCGGGATCGTCGCGATGCGGGAACTCGACGCCGACGTTTCCGCGCAGGCGAAAATTTACGAACGCCGTCGCGACGTTCTTTGCGAAGGTCTCGAGCGGCTCGGTTGGGACGTCGTCCGTCCGAAAGCGTCGATGTTCGTTTGGCAAAAGATTCCGGAAAAATACCTCCAAAAATACTCGACGTTCGATTTCGCGATGAAGCTCTTGAGCGAAGCGAACGTCGTCGTCAGCCCCGGTTCGGCGTTCGGCCCGCTCGGCGAAGGGTATTTGCGACTCGCTGTCGTTGAAAAAGAAGACCGACTCCGCCAAGCGATTCGCCAAATGGGCCGCGCGTTGCCGAATTTTTAACCGCGACGACGCTTTTTGATTTCGCTCAATATCAAAAAAAAAGCGCGTCGCCGTTCACTTTTAACGGTCGGCGCGTTTTTGATTTTGCGAACGTAACGCAAAACAAAGTCTATCGCGAAGGGAACCGATTTATGCCGCTTGAAACCGCTCCGATACTCGCTTTAACCGCGGGCGACCCCGCCGGCGTCGGCCCGGAAATCATCGCCGGCGCTTGGCGCGCCTTCTTCCCGACGCCGGACGATTCGGCGACCTCCGCGTTCCCACTTCCGCCGTCGCGCCCGATCGTCTTCGGCGCCCCCGAAGTAATGCGTCGAGCCGTCGCCGTCGCGAAAACGGACGCGCAAGTCGTCGCCGTCGACTCGATTTCCGACGCGGCGAACGGCTACCCGTCCCGTTTTGGCGCGTCGACGATTCCTTGTTTTCCCTGCTGCGACGCGTCGGCGGCGAACGTTAAGTTCGGCGAAATCTGCGCCGCCGGAGGGGACGCCGCGTTCAGTTCGCTGAACCGAGCGATCGACTTCGCGCTTTCGGGCGAGGTCGCCGGAATCGTTACCGCGCCTTTGCACAAGGAATCGCTGAACCTCGCCGGCCACAACTTCCCGGGACACACGGAGATTTTAGCGTCCCGTTGCGGCGTTTCCAACTTCGGGATGGCGCTTTATTTAGGTCCGAATCCGGCGATCGCGTCGCCGACCGGTTTGGGCGTCGTTCACGTTACGTTGCATACGTCGATGCGCAAGGCGCTCGACCAAGTAACGTTCGACTCGGTTTACGAGAAGTGCGGCCTGATTCGTCGCTTTATGGAGACGATACTCGGTCGCGAGCCGCGCCTCGGCGTTTGCGCGCTCAACTGCCATTCCGGCGACGGCGGTCTTTTTGGCGACGAAGAAATTCGGATCATTCGCCCGGCGGTCGAGGCGGCCCGCGCCGACGGTTTAAACATTCGCGGCCCGTTCCCGGCGGACACGCTCTTTTTGGACGCGAAAAACGGTCTTTACGATGGAATCGTCGCAATTTACCACGACCAAGGGCACATCGCGATGAAGGCGTTCGATATGTTCGCGGCGGTGAACGTCGCGCTCGGCTTGCCGATTATCCGCACGAGCGTCGCGCACGGCACGGCGTTCCAAGTCGCCGGAACCGGAACGGCGAAGACGGAGAGCTTGATCGAAGCGGTTCGGGTCGCCGCCCTCTTCGCCGCGAAAAAGCGAACGCCGTAACTCCCCCTCGCCCCCGCAAACGCCGCGCCGACGCTCGACGCTTCGCCGCGTTGAGCGGCGTGCTTGCCGTTTTCCGCCGACTTCGCTCTTCCGCCCGATTTTACTCAAAAAAGCGGTCAAAAAATTCGCCAATTTCTTTCTTTAATTCGCTCTTAGAAGTCAAAGAAGTTAACCCGACGCTTTTTTTCAGCGCGTTCAAATAAATTACTCAACATCAAAAGAAAGGTTTGCCCAATGCCTATCGATCGCCTTTCCATCGCCGGCCCGGATCAAGCGGTTCGTCCGCAAGAACTCGCCGACTTGAGCGACCGTTACCCGTTCGTCGAATGGTCGATTTTATACGGTCATCCTATCGAGCCGCTCCGTCGTTTTCCGACGGTCGCTTGGATTCGCGAACTGACCGAAATTTCCGCCGAGCGCGCCCGCTCGACCGGTTCGCCGTTGCGCCTTTCGCTCCACCTTTGCGGCGCCGCCGTTACGTCGCTAATCCGCGACCAACGGAACGGCTTGACGGAAATCCTTCCGTTAATCCCGAGTTTTCAACGGATCCAGTTGAACGTCAACTACCATAAAGTCGCCGCTTCCTTGCCGACGCTTCCGCGCGTCCTTCGCAAGTTGCGTCCGGCGCCGCAGTTTATCGTTCAGCTGAACGGCAAAGCGATCAACGCCGAAGTCGGCGAAACGCTCCGCGCGAACGGACTCGACGTCGCGCTCCTTTACGACGCGTCCGGCGGTCAAGGGATAACCCCCGACCGTTGGCAGGCGCCCCAAGGCGACTACTGCGGTTACGCCGGCGGGCTGAGCCTGTCGAATATTGAAGCGCAAATCCCGCTTATTCGAGAAGCCGCCGGCGACGCTCGCGTCTACCTCGACTTAGAAGCCGGGGCCCGCGACGCGCAAGACCGTTTCGATATGGACGCGGTCAAGCTCCTTTTGGAAATCGTCGCGCCGCACATCGACGCTTAACCGCTAAAATCGCGGCGTTTGTCGCGTCGAGCGAACCGTCGGTTTCCTTTCCCGCGCCGGAGCGAAATTTCCGGAGCCTTTTCAACTTTTCACTTTATTTTTCGACCGTTTGCGGTCTTTTTTCCTTAAACAACGAAAGGACGAATATGTCGATTTACCGAATTTCCATCGCCGGGGCCGACGACGCCGTTCGACCGGAAACGCTCGCCGCGTTGAGCGACCGTTTCCCGTTCGTCGAATAGGGGATTTTGTTCAGCCGTCCGGAAACGGTTCGCGAACGCTACCCGTCGTTGGACTGGATTCGCGAACTGACGGCGATCCCGCAAATCAAAGCGGCGGCCGGCGACGCTCGGGTTTACCTCGACCTAGAATCGGGGGCCCGCGACGCGGAAAACCGTTTCGACGTTGAAAAAGTCGAGCGCATCCTAGAAATCGTCGCGCCGCACATTGAAGCGTAACCGGCGATCTCGCCGCCGTCGCGCCGCCGAAGCGAAATCGCCGACCTCGAACGCCGTCGATTTCGCTCGTTAACCGCCGCGTCGACTCGCCGCAATCCTCCGAAACGCAGAACGGCGAAGCGTCCGAAACGCTCCGCCGTTTTTTTGTCGTCTTTTTTATTTTCCGCCGGGCGCGACGCGTCAAGACGTTTGCTTTTTAACGCGTCGCGCCCGAGTAAAAACGGAAACGCGCCTTCTCCGCCTTTCGTCTCCGCGCGGCGTCCCCGCCTTCTTAAACCGCAACGTCTTTTTTTTAAAGGCTTTCTAACCGCTCGTTTGCGACGAATCCGGAACAGAACCGACTTCAAGCAAAGCCTTGCGGCATGCAAACGACTTGTCGCCGAGCGTTTGCCTTCGCGTCGAAAGTCGCCGAGCGCAAAAGTTCGCGGAGGCGAACGCTCCGTTCGCGCAACGTCGCCGTCGCGCGAAGTTTTTCATTAGCGCGGCGAATTCTCGCGTTTTTTTTTCGCTCAATAGAGAAAAACGCAAAAATTTGTCGCAACGCGCTCCCCAAAGCAAAAAAACGCGTCGCGAATAGAAGAAAATAACGACAACCCCGGTTCGCCGCGAAAAAGTCGCAAAGAAAATAACGACAAACCCGGTTCGCCGCGAAAAAGTCGCAAAGAAAAGAACGACAAAATCGGTTCGCCGCGAAAAAGTCGCGAAGAAAAGAACGACAACCCCGGTTCGCCGCGAAAAAGTCGCAAAGAAAATAACGACAACCCCGGTTCGCCGCGAAAAAGTCGCAAAGAAAAAACGCCAAAGAAAAAAGGTAAGTAAAAACTAGTCGACAAAGCGAACTGGCGGGAAAGAAATTCAAGCGGGCGAGAGCGACGGCGCAAAACGCAAGAACAAAAAAAAGCCGGTTAGGTTTCCCTAACCGGCTTCATATATCATAGTAAAGATTTCACAC
>JAFYQR010000016.1 GCA_017559825.1 Thermoguttaceae bacterium
CGGTTCGGATTGGGCGAGTTTGGCGATTTCTTGCGCTTGCGCCTGTTCGGATTGGGCGAGTTTGGCGATTTCTTGCGCTTGCGCGGTTTCGGCGGGCGCTTCGGTCAACGCGCCGAAAAGATCGAGACTCGGCGCGCCGGCGGCGGAAACGTCGTCCGACTTTTCCGGTTGTTCCGCTTTTTTGGCGGCGGATCGCGGCTTTTTCGCCGTTTTCGTTCCTTTTTTCGCGCTCTTTTTCGACGTTTCGTCGGCGGACGCCGTTTGCTCGGTGAAATCGCCGAAAAGAGAGAGCGAGGAGGACGGTTCGGAAGGCGCGGCGTCGGAACGGTTGCGGGACACGGGAAAACCTTATTAACGTTGCAAAAATAACGAAAAGGCGCTCAAAACGAACGAGCGCGACGGTCGCTAACTTTATTTTAAACGAAAGGCGCGGTAAAACAATCGGCGCGGCGCGATTTTATCCGATTTTTTCGCAAATTCGGCGAAATTTTTCGAACGGACGCGGCGTTTTATCGCGGCGTCGTTAAATTAGGGGGAATAAGAAGACAGGGAGAATAAGCAAGCGCGACGGCGAAGAAAAACGAACGCGGAACAAAAGAAACGACGGCTCGCAAGAAGGCGACGCCGCAAATCGGCGAAAAAGGGCGCGTCGGAGAGGACGGCGGGCGCAAGAACGAAAAAAGACGGCTTTCAACGAGAACCCCGGCACATGAAAGTTACCGCTTATGGCTGCTCGATCTCTCGCCTGACCAGGTTCACAGGCTCCCATTGCAGGGGCCCTCGTTGAAAGTCGTCTTGTAATCGCTAAATTAAGCGCGTCGAGGGGATAAAGGTTCGAAAACGCTTTGCCCTCGATTCTGTCTATATTATACGGCGCGTTCCGGTTTCGGGAAGGGGGTTTTCTCGATTTTCGCCGATTTTTCTTAAAATTTCTTTGGAAAAACGGCGAAACCGGAGAAAACTGCGGCGGTCGCGACCGCGATAAGTCGTTAACGTCGACGCGACCGTTAAAATCGGGCGGCGCGAAATCGGGCGTCAAAGACGGACGTTCGTTTCGTCGACTCCGAGACGCTCCATTTCTAAGCGCAAAAGGAGCCAAAAAGTATACATATCGACGAACTCGACCCGAGCGCCGCGGTCGGCGTCCGCTTTGACGTTCTCGAAGAGCGTTTTCAACTTGCTCGGCGACCAAAGAATCGTGCGGTAAATATTGAATTGAACGCCCATATTATGACGGACGTCGCCTAAAACGATATTGGCGCCGGAAATCGGGTCGGCGAGGTCGAAATTCATCGGGCGCCAAGGGGTTTTGACGCCGTCCGGGCCGTCGACGACGCCCATTTTCGGGCCGTAATGCGTCGTGATTCCGTCCGGCGCGTACTGGGCGAGCGCTTTCAAAACGTCGCGGTCGCTCGGGCGGGCGTCGCCGTCGATGACGAAGCCGATTCCGCTCAAATCCCAACGCTTGAAGTATTCGCGGCAATGCTCGATCCAAACGTCGAGACCGTCCGGCAGGTTCGAGAAACGACGCGGTTCAAGCATCGCCGTCGGGTTGACGTACCCGGCGCCGGAGTCCCCCGCGACGAAAAAGTCGAGGTCGCTCTTCGTGCGGCGGATGTAGTCGAACCCGGGCGCGAAGCGGTCGGCGAGGTTCGGGTTGAAGGCCCAACTGATTGGAATCGAGCCGCGCGCTTCGTCGTTCCAAAAGACCGGGGCCGTCTGATAGACCCAAGCGGCGGAGTCGTAGTCGCCGCCGTAAATCGCGACGAACGTTTTGTCGACCGGATAACCGTTGTCGTCGATATAACCGCGACGGCGGAGGTCGTCGACCGTCGGTTTGCGCTGCGGGTAAACGTCGGCGAGCGGGAAATGTTGGAAGAACGAAGCGTTCGCCATCGCGCCGAGCCCGAGCGCGTCGGCGTCGAGGTAAGCGTTGTAATTGGAAAGAATCTCCGCGTGCCGCCATTCGGTTTGGACGCCGCCGTGTTTGCCGCCGGCGTTCCCGTGATCGGTGTATTTTGTGTCCCAAGGGGTGAAACCCGCGACGCGAATCATTTTCCGTCCGCCGGTCGCGTCGTAGGCGGCGCGCAAAATAGCGTTAAAAGCGTTATAATCGGAACCGAGCGGCTGATTCGGGTCGTCGTTCGGCGTTTCGTCGTCCCAAGGGCTGAGGTCGAAGAAGAACGCGGCGCGGGAGATTCCGAAGTCGCGGTTCGTCAGGCAGTGGTTCTGCGTCGCGCCGATCGGGCGGCGAATCCAAGCGGCGTCGAGGTAATAGCCCCCTTCGGTCGGGTTGAGTTTGCCGGTTTTGAGGTATTTTTCGATTAGCCAATAATACGGGTCGCACTTGACGGAGCCGGTCGAGTCGAGGTCGGTTCCGGGGATTTTGCCGGAGCCGACGAAGAGCGGGGAACCGTCGTCGTCGATCAGCCGGACGACGACCGGAAGGCGAGGGCCGTTCGGATCGGCGACGAGGCGCGAGTAAAGGGAACCGGGCGCGGGGTCGAAACGAATCGGAAGGAGCCGGTCGGCGCCCGCGACGCTCGCCGCGACGTTCGCCGTCGACGGAACCGCTTCGTCGTAAAGAACGACGCCGTCGAAGGAGTCGGCGAAAACGGTTAAAAGCTCTTCGAGCGAGCCGATTTCGCGACGTTCGCGGAATTGGAGCCAACCGCCGCGACCCGGGTCGGAGCCGTTCGCGGGAATCCTTTTCGAGAAGAGGTCGAGCCAAAAACGGTCGGTTTCGACGCCTTGCGCCGCGACGAAAAAGACGTAAAGCCGGGCTTCCTCGCGGTTCGCGAGCCCTTGCAACGCGGAGACGAGGAACGTTTCGTCCCAAGCGCGGCGGACGGCGGTTGGGTCGGCGCGGTCGAAATCGCGAAATTGCGTTAGATCGTAAAGATAAAACGGGTCTTGCGGTTGGGGATACCCGCATGTCGGAACGTCTTGCGGAGAATCGGCGAAAGCGGCGAGGGACGCCGACGGTCGAGCGAGCGCGAACGCGGCGCCGAGGAGCGTCGCGACGGCGGCGAGGAAGGCGGTTTTTTTCATCGTTTTTTTTATATTAATTAATATTGGCAAAAATCGCGAAAACAGGGGACGGAGACGGCGAAAATCGGCGGGAAACGTCGGTTTCGAACCGCCCGCAAACGTTGCTCGCGGGGCGGCGGAAGGGACGGGCGAAAATCGGTTGCGAACGCGACGTCGAACCGACGTTTTAAACCGACGAACGCGGGACGGAGCAAGTCGCGACGTCGTCGCAAGGCCGGGCGAAACGACGAAAACGGACGCGACGAACGCCGGTTTTGCCGATTTTACCGGTTAAATAAGCAACCGTCAAGCGGCGACGGCGGCGAATCGCGAGAAACGTCGCGTCGGACTTGACGGTTGCAACGGTTGAAGCGGTCGCGTCGATTTTATCGCTTTGGCGTTCAACTGGTTTTAACGTTTAAGCCGATTTTAGCGAGTCGAGCGACCGGCGGATTAAGCGGCGCTCAAGGCGTCGGCGGGAGATCGTAAGGGCCGAGACCGACTTCCGACGGCGCGAAGTTCGGCGGGAAACCGTCGGCGCCCGGTTCGCAGAAGACGTCGCGAATCGCTTCGTACATCCCGAAACCGAACTCGCGGTTCGGCTCCGCGTACGAGCCTTCGCCCCATTCGTTCAGCGGCGCGAGCGCGAAACGTTTGACGCCGGTTTGGTCCGCAAATTCCTTATAATCGGCGCAAAGCTTCCGGAATTTCTCGACGTCGCGGCCGTAAACGACCGTTTGACGGAAGCCGTGCCAAGGTCGGGAGTCCCAACCGGTCGACAAATTCGGAATAAACGGCAAAATCCCCGAATCTCGCCAACTCGCCCAACGCTCCGGCGCTGACGAAACGACGTCGTCGTAAGGGTAAAGTTTCGGGTTCGCGAGGATTTTGTCGCCGGGGTGCATGTCGTGATAAATCGTCGTCGCGTCGAAGGTTGCGTCGGCGAGTTTTTGAATCGTCGCCGAGTCGGTCGCGTGTTCCGGCCATTTCATCGCGACGAAGTAAACGCCCTTCAACCCGGCTTCGACGCAAAGGTCGCGGCTGATTTGGAACGCCCGAGCGAGACCTTCGCCCGGTTTCAGCTCGACGCCGTTCTTCTTTGCCTCCGCGATCATGTCGGAGTCGATAACCGCCGGGTCCCAAATAACGACGACCGGTTTGCCGTCGATTTGGTAATATTCCGGCGTCTTAAAATAATTATCGAGCCAAAATTGCGTAACCGCGCGCCAATCGGCTTCGGAGTGCGTTCCGGGGCCGTTGTGATTTGCCCACATAACCGCCCATTTTAAATATTTTTTGTATTTTGCTTGGTAAAACGCCTTCACCCAGTGGTCGAGCGAAATGCGGCCCGCGCTCCAATACCAGTCGACGAAGAAGAATTGGATTCCGTTTTCGACGGCCCATTTGATCTGCCAGTCGACGACCTCCGGGTTCGACTCGTCGTAATAACCGAGGAGCGGGCGGCGAATCGGGGCGGTCGCGTCGACCTTGTCCCAACCGCTGCGGCGCGACCAACCGGGGAAGTAATAGGCGCCGATCTCGTATTCGCTCTTGACCGGGCGCGGCTCCGGAACGTAAGACGCCGGGGCGAGTTCGAGCGCCGGGAGGACGTTAAAGGGGAGTTTGACGGAAAGGCGGGGCCAAAGGCGCGACGTAAAATTTTGCGCGTTTTCGCTAGTTTCTCGCGTCGAGCCGAGAAGGAGGAGCGCCGGCGCAAATTGACCGGAGACCGGCGCTTCAAAGGTCGCGGTAAGACGCAACGCTTCGCCGGGCGCGAGGGCGAGTTCCGACGGGAACTTAAATTCGTCCTTGGCGTTCGCGTCGACCGTCCAAACGGTTTTGTCGACCTTCGAGTCGTCCGGACGCGAAAACGCGAGTCGGTCGCCGGTCGGGTTCGTTCCGAAAAGCGGGTCGACCGCCGTTTTTTGCGCCGAAACGCGGACGAGTTTGACGAACGCGTCGGAGCCGCCGACTTGGCGAGATTTAGCGATTTTAGCGGCGTCGAAGACGGAGCCGACAAGGTCGGTGATCGGCGCGCCTCCGGCGTTGCGGACGGTCAAGTCGAAATCGATCGTCGCGGTTCCGGTTTTCGCGTCGAGTCGAGGAAGCGAGTTTTTCGGCCCGGCGAGTTGAACGTCGAACGCGCCCGCCCCTTGCGGCGTCGGCGAGAAGGAAAGACGGCGCAACTTGCAATTTTTCGGAAGCGCGACTTCCCAACGATAAGCGCGCCCCCCCCAACCGGCAAAAAGCGCAAGGTCGACGTTCTTGGCGTAAAGCGGCGAAAATCCCGCGTAGGAGGAGCGCGTCGCGTCGAATTGTTCGCCGACGTCGAAAATCGGAACGTCGACGCTGAAAACGCCGGTTTTGTCGAGCGTTAAGAAGCGGAACGAAGCGAGCGGGAAGGGCGTTTCGTCCGGGACGTTTTCGTCGCGCTCCCATTCGAAGTAAAGGTTGGAGCCGACTTGCGCCGGGTCGAGCGAGAAAACTTCGCTGCGCCAAACGTTTTGCGACGGGGCTTCCGCGTCGCGAAGCGCGTCGAGTCGGTCGCCGCGCCAATCCGGGGTCGCGAGCGGCTCGGCGTTTTCGACGTTAAGATCGACAATTTTGATATAATCGATTTCAACGTCGCGACCGGCGGCGATCTCCGCTTCCGTCGGACGGCCGAAGTCGACGCGAAACTTGATAATTTGCGGTTCCGCGAGCCAGTTCGGCGCGATTTGGTAAACGGCGAAGTCGGCGCCGCCTTTGATCGTCCAAGTCAGCGACTTTGCTTGCGAAAAACCGCCGTATTGGCCTTCGTTCGACGACGCGTAAAAAAGTTCGCCGACGCCGTCGCTCGACGATTTCAAACGAATTTCCACGAACTGGCCCGGGCGCGGTTTCAGTTCGAATTGCGGGCTGACGACGAACGGATCCCAACCTTCGAAACGCGACTTGAAAACGCCTTTTTCGACGGTCGGCGTCGACAAATGGTTGCGGTTCCAAGCGGTCGCGTCGGCGTCGGTTTCGAAGTTCCAAGCGACGACGTCGGTCGGTTCGGCGGCGCGAACGCGCGACGACGGAGCGGAGTCGGGGGAAAATAACGATAATGCGGCGAACGCGGCGAGCGTTCGGAAAACGCGTCGCGGCGCAAAAAGGGATAAACGATACATGAACGTCTTTCTGTTGAATAAAAACGGAGGAACGGAAAAACGAAAGCGCGTCGTTGACCGTCGAAAAGTCGAACGAACGCGAAAAATAACAAAAAATCGCGCCGCTTAATGAAAAACGACGCGATTTTTGGGCGGTTACTCGAAATCGAAGTCGATTTCTTCGTCTTCGACCGCTCGAGCGTCGCCGTCGAACGACGCGGAAGCCGGGGCCGCGGCGCGAGGTCGCGTCAAGAGTTCGAGCGGAGTCGCGTCGTCGCAAAACGCTCGGCAAACCGCGGCGATCGTTCGGTTCGGAACGACGCCGCGAACGAAATCGCGGTTCTTGTTAAAGCTCCAAATCCAAAGCGCTTGCGGCGTGTTCGGCGGGAGCGGTCGGGCGCCGAAATCGGGAAGATTCGGGAAATAATTGGCCCGGAGCCAAGCGGCGAGCGTCTGCGCGTCGGCGGCGTCGAACCGAACCGCGCCGCGAACGTTGAACGCGTCTTTCGGCGGGAGTTGCGCGGCGAGGCGGTTCAAGTTGACGCTAAAATCGACGTCCGGAACGGTCGTTTTGTAAGCGCGTCGGCTGCCCGGCTCCGTTTCGGAACGCCAATTTTGGAGCGCCATTCGGAGAAAAACGTCGTTCCCGAGACTCAGCAAAAGGCGGCGTTCGTCGAGGACGACGGCGATGCTTCGGCGAGCGAAAAGGGGCGTCGGGTCGGCGAAGCGCGCGTCGGCGTTCGCGGAATTTAACATCGCGTAACGGAGGCGGTCTTCGAGGTCGCCGTTTTCGATTCCGGCGAGAAGCGCGCCCGTCAGCGACGAGAAGGAGCCGCCGGCGCCGAGCGGTTTCGGCGGGATGCGGCCTTCGCGGTCGGCTCGCATAATCGCCGACTGCCGGACGTAAGTTTCCAAGTCGGAAATATAGGCGCGGTAACCGTCGATTTCAAACTCTTTCAGCGCTTCTTTTTCGCCCGCCGACTCGCCGATAAGACCGCCGATGAGCGCGCCGAGCGCTTCGCCGCGA